>WRCD01000019.1 GCA_009784185.1 Bacillota bacterium | reverse complement strand
TTGTGTCTTTCGCAACCGCTATTTCACTGGACTGTGAATTGATTAGGTTGTTGGCGCCGACACCAACTACAGCAGCGCCGGCAAAAACAACAACGCATAAAACTGACATAATTATCTTAAAAATCATTTTTTCTATTTCCTTTTACTTTTTATTAATCTGAATATCAAAACAAACGGCAAAGACACCAACCACCAAGCAGCTTTCAGAACGAGCAGTAACAGGTCAAACAGCCAGCGGAATGTGCTGAATAACACCACCAGGACTATAAGGCCAAGCACAACCAAAATAACCCAGCCCCATTTTTGCAGGAAGCCGGCGACATCTGTCACAACTGTCTCCAGGTCATTCCAAAACTTTTCCAGTGCTTTGCTGTCAATGCCGAACACGCCGGCAATGGCACTTAATAACGTTTCGCCTGCGCCTGTAATGACGTCCCCCAGAGTTGGTGGTTCATATCCGTCACTATCCCACATTGCGTGTAGCGTGATGTTTTCCATAACTATTTGCGGTAGGTATAGCGGGGCTGTTAACTCCGGAGTTCTAGCCCATGCAAAGAATGTATCGTTTTCCTTTGTGGGTTTATAACTGGTTGGGTAGAAGCGACCACTTTGTGGCAATATGTACAATTTGTCAAAAGTGCCTGTACCGCCCCTAAAGTCAAATGTTATGGTAACCCACTCCGACCATAGCGGACGTATTACTATTGCCCTGGTAGGGTTTAAATCCATATGCGCCTGTGTGGGAACATAAGCGGGCGTTATCTTTTCAATTCCGCAATCCAAGCCCAGGGGGAATATTAGCATCCAGCTTAAAGGCTGCTGTCCTTGATAAGTTACAGACGGGAATTGCCCTATAGGCTCGCCGGGCTTTATATAGCGGGTTTCAAAAGCATGGTTGCCCGTGCGTGGTAAAAATGCTATTTGCACCTTATCTGTCCAAAAGGGGTCAAGCAAAATGTTCTCGGTTAAAGTTATGCTTTCCGTTAGCCTGGCACCAGCCAGAGCCCAGCCGGTTTGAAAGCGTTTTTCCTCGTCTTTATAGTTGCCGCCCCAACCATAATGCGGGGCAGTTAAAACTGTGCCTGTGGGAAAGTATTTCACATTATCAAAAGAATTGAATTCATAATATACAACCCTTGCCACTTGCTGCCATACCACATACAAAAATATAGACTGGTTAACAACTACGTCTTCAGTCAGTATTGTATTGTTAATACCTAATAATGACCAGCCAATTTGAACGTGCGAGCCATGAGAGCCGATTGTAATAAACTCATGCCCATAGTACGGGGCTTTTAAAACTGTGCCGGCGGGATAATAGACTCTGTTGTTATCACCACCACCGCCCAGGCCGTGTACGTAAATAACTGCCGGTTTATCAATCCAGATTGCATAAACGGTTAAAGCTACGGGTGTCGTGAATATAAAATTCTCGTCATACCAAAATGTCGGGTTAATGGGGTCATCAGCCCAGCCCACTAGATTATAGCCATCGTTCTGAACGCCGCTATAATACCAAAAACTGTCGCCCAGGTCATGGCTTCTAAGGTCTGAATAAATCCAGAAAGGCCCGCCTAAAGGCGCACAGCCGCCGTTAAAGTCGTATGTAACCGAAACGACAAACTCGTTCCATACTGCTTTTAAATAAACACCGGTGCCACCTGTTGGTAAGGTCACAATGTCGTTTTGAGAGATTGCGTAATAAAACCACTCAGCTTCATCGTTGTTTGCTAAAAACTTGTACCCACCGTTGCCGAGAAGTAAATTAAAGCCCGCAAACTCATGTGTCGGGTGACCCAGCCAATGCAGGTCGTGTGGTCGGTAATAGCCAAACATTCCACCCAAGAGCATAGTGGTAACATACAGCGTATTGTCTTGGTGCTTAAAAGGCGACAAGTCAAACACGACTGTTATTTCGCCCGGATCGGCTTGTACAGGCTCATGCTTTTGTGTTGTGCTAAAAGCGAATGCGCAAGCAAACATTGACAAAGCACATAACAAAACCACGAAAAACACTTCGCTATAATTTCTTAACTTTATCATCAGTTCCACTCCCTTTACTCTTTTTCGTCTGATGAGACTGCTACTTCATTTATCAGCGGGTTCTTTTTGCCAAGAGCTTGCCAGTCAATATATTTCTGTGCTTCATCTGCGCCTAGGTAATAGACAAACTGGTATGCTGTTCTCTCGCATACTGCTTCGCCTGCAAGTAACTTTTCAATCTCGGCTACGGCTACTTCCATTTCCTCTGCCAGTTCTGAAATTGTCATTTTTTCTTTTGCCAAATAGGCCTGCAATAGTTCGGGTTTAATTTTCATTTATTTCATTCTCCTCTACCTATAGCCACGGGAAAGGGGGAAAGTTGCAGTTTTTTATAAAAGTTTTTTAAGTTTTTTATAAATCGTTTGCAGCTGCCGTGATATGGAGGATTTGTTTAAGCCATGTTTTTTCGCTATCTGTGGAATTGTCATCTCCTCAAAAAAGAATAGCCTGATTAATCTCTGTTGTGTTGTAGGTAGTTGCAGAATAACTTTTTGTATAGTCTCGTTCTTTTCTTTTTTGATTAAGGCAGATAGCAGGTCTGCGTTCTCATCCGAAAACTCAACCCCATTTTCACTAAGATAATCAAACGATATGTGCCGGCGTGTTTCCCGCCTGTCGTTTAGCTGTTCTTGCTTGTCCAATTCCATAAGCAAAGCATAATGCTCGCCGGAAACCTCAATCTCGCTTATAGTTCCGTCGCAGAATTGGTGTATGTAAATAAACTTTTCCATAAAATCGTACTCCTTTGAATTTCGTTTTGAAATCCGCAGGAGCCGGTCTTTTTCCACAAAACAAAAAGACGGGCGCGAAAAGCATTAAAAATGCCTTCCTGCCCGTCTAGCGGTTCTGCGGATTGCTGAATT
>WRCD01000018.1 GCA_009784185.1 Bacillota bacterium | reverse complement strand
TTGTGTCTTTCGCAACCGCTATTTCACTGGACTGTGAATTGATTAGGTTGTTGGCGCCGACACCAACTACAGCAGCGCCGGCAAAAACAACAACGCATAAAACTGACATAATTATCTTAAAAAATATATTCATTTTTTATTTCCTTTTACTTTTAATTAATCTGAATATCAAAACAAACGGCAGAGTTATTAACCCCCACACCGTTCTCAAAAATAACAGCAAGAGGTCAAACATCCAGCGGAATGTGCTGAACAAAACCACCAGAATGATAACGCCTATAGCAACCAAAATAGCCCAGCCCCATTGTTTTAAGAACGCATAGACTCTGTCAATAAAACTAAGGTCTATGTTCAGCGTATTGCTTGCAAATCCGGTTACGCTATCTATAATCCGTCCAAAAAAGGTCTCTGTCGGGATAGTGACATTGTCAAAACTCCATGCGGCATACAGCGTTGTGTTTTGGGTAACTGCAAAGGGCTGCGATACATATTTCGTTAATGCGGAATCGTAAAACCACCCTTTAAACGTCTGATTATGGTACGTCGGGTGCATTGGTGTAAACTTAGGGTCAAACTTGCCAAGCGAGTCAACATAAACCTTTGTTATTCCTTGCGCCACACTCCCGCCGCGCAGGTCAAGCGTTACTTCCGTCCAAAGCTGCCATGCCGGGCGCAGATACAGGTCTTGTTTCGGCACTATCCAGTCGGACGTAACTATCTGAGTGGCCACGCTGCTGGCCAAAGCATTTTCAGCGCCGGCTTCTTTAACCAGAAGCGCATACCAATACAAAGCAGGTACGCCGTCTTTGGTTATTTCGGGCAGGCTTCTATGCAGCGGCAGTCCGGGTCTTGCCTGAAAGCTTGGAACAGTTCGGGGGTGTCCGTCATTGATTGAAAAATTAATAAAGGTTGCGTAATCCCAATAAGGGTCCAGGTTTATATTTTCGTACAAAATAATGTCTTGTGTAAGCACTTCGTCAGAGCCTTGCAGCTTCCAGCCGGCAAGGTATTGGAACAAGTTGTTGGGGTTCAGCCGCATAATGGAGCCGAATAACTCCTCAAAGCCGTAATATGGTGCGGTCAGCACGGTACCGGGCGCATACGGGAAGTGTTTAGTTTCTACGTCATCAACATACTTGCTATGCCCGCCATACCAAATTGTTGGGTGCGCGCCCCATTGTGCGTACAAGGTCTTTGTTTCGGTTAAGGCAAAGTTATCACTAAGCCAGCCGGAGTTGCCGGGCAAAGAGCCCCAGCCCATTAAATCATAGTTAGGCCGCTGCGGTATGTTTACAGGCTTTGCTTCGCCGAGAGTAGTACCGGGCAGGACAAATACAGGTATTGCTGTTGTTGGCGCCGGCCATGGCGGAGCGTGTCCTGGGTTTACCTGAAAACTCCAGCCGTTTAAATCAAATACTATTGTTATCTCGCCAATCGGCGGAGTTTCAATCTGCCAGATTGCGTATAGTGTTACTTGTTTGTTGGTAATCAAAAAGTTTTCGTCATACATGACCGTCGGGTTCGTGGGGTGATTGCCCCAGCCGGCAAACTCCATGCCCTGCGGAATACTAGAATAGCCCGGCGCCCATACGACAGGGCTTTCGCCTGTAGGCATTCCCAAAAAGTAGCGGTTAAAGTATGTTCGGTAATTAGTCAAATGCCCCTGTATTCCGATTTCCTGATACTGGTATGTATTGCCGCCGTTGTAGTCGTACGTAACTTTGTATAACTGCGTTGATTCGCTGATTAATGACCAGTCAGAATGGAACACGATTGTCCTATGCCCGCTGCTGGCCGGTTCATAAATCAAATCGGGTGTCAGTTTGAAAAAATATGTAATGGGTATCTTGCTGCCGTTTTGCTCCACGGACAACCCGTCCAATACATAACCGGAATAATGCCCGACACTCTCGCTGATTGTGGCATAATCCCAAAAATACTCGCCCATAGGACACATAACTGTTGCCGGGCTGAATAACCCGGTTAACGTGCCGGGTGTGATATAGCACCTTATGACTTCAGGCTGATTTGCGCATACGGGTTCTTGTTTTTGCGTAAAAGATAGGGTAAGCAGAAAAGTAATTGCAATACCAAAACAAGCCAGTATTACAGGCCAGGGCACGCTATGGTTTTTTAATGCTTTCATGCGGCTACCTCCTTTTGCTTTGAAACAAATTCGCTGATTTGTTTTTCATACCTCTTAATCATCGTGTCGGATACGCGGTGTATTAACTCCTCCTGCATATTCGTCATGCCGTTTTTGTTTAACTCGCTAACCTTGACATAGAGCGGCACATCCAAAAGAAAGCTGCCGTCAGGATTGCGAAGTCCAATAAAGGCAACTTGCTGATATTGTTCTGCCATAACCTAGGCCTCCTCGTCTGCAAGCGGGTTCTTTTTATCCAGCGCTTGCCAGTCAATAAACTTTTGTGCTTCATCTGCGCCTAGGTAATAAACAAACTGGTATGCTGTTTTTTCGCATACTGCCTCGCCAGCAAGCAGTTTTTCAACTTCAGCAACGTTTACTCCCATTTCCTCTGCCAGTTCTGAAATGGTCAATTTTTCTTTTGCCAGATAGGCCTGCAATAGTTCGGGCTTAATTTTCATTTTTTTTTCGCGCTCCTCTACCTATAAGCACGGGAGAAGCTTTTTTACAAGGTTTTTAAAAAAGTTTTTTAAGTTTTTTAAAAATTGTTTGCAATCTTTGAGAAATAGCCTGTTGTGATACTCCTGTTAACCTTGCAATTTCTGATTCGGTCAGCCTATCAACGATTTTTAACTTAAAGAGTTCAATTTGTTTAATGTTAAGCATGGATGCCAATAGTCTGTCAAATTCTTGGTTGTTTTCCTGCTTGATTAAGGCAGCGAGCGGTTCGTCATCAGGTGATTCAAATTCAATGCCACTTTCGCTAAGAAAGTCCAGCGAGATATGCCGCCTGGTTTCCCGCCAGTGGTTGCGCTTTTCCTGCTGTTCCAGTTCCTTGTGTATAGAATATAGTTCGCCCGTAACTTCAACTGTGCTGACTGTTCCGTCAGCGAATTTGTATGTAATTGTCTTCATTGACCTTGCTCCTTTGAATTTCGTTTTGAAATCCGCAGGAGCCGGTCTTTTTCCACAAAACAAAAAGACGGGCGCGAAAAGCATTAAAAATGCCTTCCTGCCCGTCTAGCGGTTCTGCGGATTGCTGAATT
>WRCD01000017.1 GCA_009784185.1 Bacillota bacterium | reverse complement strand
TTCAAAGATTGCGTTACTGTTTGTTTGTTCAGGTGAGCGCTGTACATTTACTGACGGAGTTCCCGTACCGCCAAATGCCCATGTAGATGGAGTCAATGATACTGTTGGGCTGCCGGAGCCGTTGGCTTTGAGGATTTTAAAGTCGGCGGTTGCAATAACTTCTGCGTGTGTAGGGGTAGGTGCAAAAATTGCGCGCACGAAATAGTCTCCCGCATTAGTAGTGCTTGATATAGTGCTCCATGCCAGCCAAGGTGGAGCTGGAGTTGTGTTTAGTCTGTATTGATACACAATTAAGTGTGTGGCATAATTGCCTGTGGTTATATTGGGAGTCGGTGTGCTTGGCGGAGTGTTGCCATACGTCCATCCACCGCCGGGAATTGATACGGTAGCTGCGCCCGCGGTGCCCGGCACGGTAACACTGTCTTTAGAATCTCCCGGCGAACTTGCCGCAGCAACCGAAGTGATTAACTCACCCGAACTCCCGTTTGCCGAAAGCAGCCGGCTTCCCGTAAACATCAAAACCGATACCGCAAGCAGTACCAGAGTTAAAGCAATTATTTTGGATGCACCAGCCTGTTTCCCTTTTAAGTTTGCCATGCTAAATACCTCACTATAGTAGTTTAAAACATTCTAACATTTTTATCTATAATTCGTCAAACTATTTACCTAAGTTAAAAAAACAAAAAACAGAGCCTTTGCTCTGTTTTTATTCCTGTTCCGGAAGCCAGTCCTGCTCACGCATTACTCCAACAAACTCCGAATAGAAAGTGCCGTCACCCTGCTTAATTGTTACGTCAACCCGGTGCATATAATAACTCTCGCCGTTTTCGTTGGTATAACGCTTCATGTAATACAGCCAGGTGTGGTCAAAACCTACATAGCTTACACCGTTTAAAAGTGCGTTTTCATGTGCGCCAACCACCTCTTCAACCGCCGATGAGGCTATATTAACACGCATAACCGCCCCGCCGTTAAGGTAATACAGCCAATTGCCCTGCAGCCGCAGAATCTGGCTGATGCTTTCGTTTAAAAGCAGCTGCTCCGTATTGTTTACAATATACCAAAGATTATTGCCGTCACTGCCAACAACGCCTTTGCCCAATATATTGTTTACGTATACGGCAGTACTTAGGCTGCGCGTTGTAAGCTCACGCTCGCCGGAAAAGAAATTGCTGCTTCCGCCGGATACGTCGTTAAAGTAAAGCCTGCTGTTTCTGGTATAAAATATTCCCGCGCCCTCAATTCCCATAAGGCTTATGCTGTTACCGTCGGTAAACAGCTCGGTTTTGGCGCTTGACTCAATATTAACCCTGCAAAGCACGTTGCCGCGTACTATTGCCACATTGTCGTCTTCGGTTACCGCACGCGTGTAATATATGTTTTTGTTAAAGCTTAACGTAGCGGTGTCAGGTGTTGCAATTCCGCCGGCGCTGCTGTAGTTTTCAATTTTAGGCAGTACCGCTGCCTGCACATCTTCCGCCAAAGTCTTTGGCTTGCCGTCCATTCTGCCGTTGGCGTTTATGGTTACCAGGCTTATTTTTGTGCCGTCAACAATCTGAAGATACACCTTGTTTCCGTTTTCCTGCATGGTATATTGCACCGAGGTCCCCGGAGCCGAGGTTGTATACAACCGTTCGGGATTACTGCTTCTGTCCAGCTTGCTTCGCCAGAAATCTATAAGGTCGCTGCGCAACTGTTGATTGCCGGTACGCTGGTTGTTTGGGCTGGCATAATAAATGTAATCACCAAAAATGTATATGCCCATGTGCTCAAAGCCCACAATCTTTCTGGAAATTATATCGGCGTTCTTTATGGTTTGCGCTCTGTCAAAAATTACCTCACCGTCGTCATCATACTCAACCTTAACCACCACCCTGCCATCGCTGCCGAGCTTAACGCGGTAAAGCACAGGGTACTCTGCCTTTCCGTCGTTTTCACCAACCGCAATGCTGCTGTACGATGTGTAACCGTTAACAAAATAGAGGTAATCCCCCTTAACAACGCTCATTCCGCCGTTTCCGTAAACCGGCGCACCTGCTGCTGGTCCGTCTTTTAACGTGGGCAAATCCTGACACGCCGCAAACACGAAAAACGAGCACACCAGCAACGAACATAATACTGCAAGTTTTTTAAATTTCATAGCCACTCCAAAGCACAACTTTTAAATGCATATCACATATAATACCATTAAAACCAGACTTAGTCAAATTAATTAAAGGAAGTTTTGCTTGAAAAGATTTGAACCAAACAATACAGTTAAGCCTGCAGAGCGCATCGTATCTGCCCAAAAGGCCGGCGGAGATATGCTGGGCAGTATCGGTAATATTATAAATATGGTTAATTCGCTGTCTAAAATAGACTTAAACGGCCTTGGCAGCCTTTTTGGCAGCGGCAAACCCGCCGCGCAGCCCGAGAATAAGCCGGAAGCTTTGGACGAATCACAAGAAAACACTCCGCAAAACGAACCGATGCCCGATTACAACAACGGCTATTACGAAAGCAAAAGCCGGACCGTGCTATACAGGCAAATGGAAGCACACAGAAGCAGAGCTCACAAACTCCGCCAAGATGATTATTGACAGGTCACTTAACACTTAAAACTTAACACTTAATAATTATGGGTCGCTCCGCTCCAAGTACTATTTGGAGCAAAGCGACCCGCAATTTATAATTTATATTTTATAATTGGTAATTGAAATAGTTTAAAATTAAAAGAATTTTAAACTATTTCAAACTCTACATTGTCGCCCGTTATGGCCGACTGATACATCATCCAGTATCCGTCTGCCTCCGGATTTTTGGCGTCCAGCGGCATCCATTGACAAAAGCCTTCAAGCTGCTTGGGCGGGCCGGCTCTGGTTTTTGCGGGTACTCCGTAGCAAATATGGGTTATAACCACGCCTTCTTTTAATTTGCCTACTACATAATGATTGCCGGCGCCGCCATAGTTAACGGTTGCCCACTCGCTGCCGTCAATGACCTGCTCCAGCTGCTGGTTCCGCGGGAACTGCCTGAATAATTCGTTCAGCTGCGGCTCAACAGACATATAAAAGTTCTGCGCGGGTTCGGATTCTGCCTCGCCAAAATTCCCCTTTTCCGAAGGGGTGGATGCGACCGCCGCAGAGGCGGGAGCAGACGGGGTAGCCGCCGCGTCAAGCGGCGTAAAAGCTGGCTCCTCCATCCCTTTATCAATCTCCGCCTCAATCTCTTTTTGGTTGCTTGGGCTTATGTAATCATCAAACATATCTTCCGGGCGGGCAGGTTCTGCGGCACTTTTACCGTACGCTATCAAATTCAGTTTAAAATCCCGCACAATTCCAACTGCAGCGTATATCGGGTCGGCTAAATTAAGCATCTGGCTTGTATCAAACTTAAAATGCTCCAAATTAGCAACTTGCTCAAACTCCAGCTTAACATCACCAACGCGCAGCAAAAGCACGGGCATAGCCGGCAAATCCGCCACATTATATAACTTCAGCTCGCCGGAGTACCCGAAACCGACCTTGCTTAAGGTCACAACTCCCTTAATGTCACAATACGCCGTGCGCTGATAATTTTTGCCGGCTCCTGATAAAACCAACGTCTTTTTTAGCATATTTTCGCCTCCCGCTTATAATTCCCCCTTTAGCAAAGGGGGTGGTGCGAAGCACCGGGGGTTGTGACAACTAGTAGAACACAACCCTCCCCCTTCGGGGCACTCCCTTGGCTCAAGGGAGAATTTACCTAAACAATATATATTCCCTATTCTATCATTATGTGCCTGCAGTCACAAAAACGAATTTTGTTTTATTGTGCGGGATAAACGGAGATAAAAGAAAAAGCCCGCTAAGCGGAACTAATCCTCATCAAGCATTAACTTACCTCTCTTGCTCTCTTTTTTAAGCCTTGCAAGCTGCTCCTTTGTCACTTGTTCTACGCTTTTAACTGGTGTTGGCTGATTCTCCGGAAGAGTACCCTTAACTCTCACAATAGTTTCCCTAACCTCCTGCCCCACCCGATTATGCAGCTTGTTAGCCGATACCTTATCGCAAATGTCCCCACTTTTTAATTTTTCATCTGCAAGCGAAATCCTAAAAAGATTTGCTATCAGCTCATTGCTGTTCATAAAGTCTAAAATTCTTTCTTTTTCTTTCAGCTTCTTGCGTTTATGAATATCGGCAACAGTTTCTCCGCCGTATAGCCCCATATATCCTGCATTTTGAAATTGTGCAAACTCCTCGTCTGTTATCACTCCGGCGTTATGGGCACTCTCTGCCAGCATCTGATTCCACTGCTTAATATCACCGCGAACAACCAGCCGCTTATTGTCCTCATCAAGCTGGTTGAAGTAATCCTGCACTTCTTGTCTGCGCGTCTGAATTGCAAAATATGTTTGCCCTAATGCAATTACTTCCTTGCGCGGGTCACCGTTTTGGACGATTAAGTAACAGGCATAGCGGGTAAGCTTGTAGTCAACGATTGTTTTGGTTTTGCTGACCTCGGCAAAACCTATTTTTTCCTCTTTGCGAGGCTTACTTGGCATTTCTACGGTTTTGCTGACCTCAACAAAATGGTCAGAAATATTAAAGCCGCTATTCTTGCAAGCCAGCATTGCCCGGTCAATTACGTTTTGAAAGTTGCGCCATTGAATATATTCCAAAACCGGCGCAAGTTCTCTTGCCAGCCAAACCGCCTCGCCATTTTCTATATGTTTTATTTTCTCAAAACCCTTATATTCTTCTGCCATTGTCTTCTCCTCTGTTTGTAAAATAAGTATAGCATATTTTTCAAACACAAGCAATCAAATGCGAACATTTGTTGCATAAAAGCGCAAATAAAAGAAAAAGCCCCTGCAAAGGGACTTATGACCAAATGAGTTTAACGAATATTAGTGTGGTCCATTCTTGAGCGCTGACAGTTGGATAATCCGTCTGCAGATTGCCCAGCCCTCATTTTCGGACATGACAATTCGTAGCTCCAGCATCCATAGCTTGGACCTTTACATTCGGCACCGATATAAAAGCGCTCCCCAAAGCTTTCCCTAACAGTAAAGCACTCCGGAATCACAATATCCTGTGGATGTCTGTTTAAATGTATCTGGGCATCGCTTGGGTCTGCTTGAACGTGATTTCTTGATTCAAACTCATAGACAGGATTAACTGCTTGTAATATAGCCGCAACAAGTTCTGCCGAAGCAATACCCTTCTCTATGTTTCCTTCAAGAAACCCAACCAGTTTCGCACTTTGCATTTGGCAGTCTTTGCCGTCATCAGCAGTCAACCAGTTGCCTTCCTTCCCTTTAGCAAGTTTTACTTGCCCCGCACTAAACCTGTACTTAAGCCCTTCCCTGAAGTTGGTAATAACTCTATGCCCGTCCGGCTCCCTTTCCAAAACTAAACAATTGCCAACTTCATCAAAAAAGGTAACGTCTCCCTTTCCCGGAATTGCCGTGCTTTTGCCGTCCGCATTAAAGTTCTCAATATCAAAATGATTTGCCATTTTTGTTCTCCTTAATTATCATATATCCATTATCCCCCCCCCCTGACCAAAAGTCAATAGGTAAACGCAAAATAATTTAAACATTTTAAATAAAAGAAAAAGTGCCGTACGGCACTCAAGCTTTTACAGTTTCTCTGTTTGTTTTATCTAAGTTTTTATTTCGGGCATATAGCAGCATATCTGTTGCAACCAATGTAAGATTGAAACAATAGAAACAGAACAATACATAATGCAGCCAGAAAGTAAAAAACTCTCCTGATGACGCAAAAACAATTTTAGCAATTATTCCGCATGTGTAGCCTGCAAAGATAAACGATAAAAAAAGTATGCTTTTGCCCTTCGCGGTTTTGGCTCTCCAAGACTTTGCCACACTAAACGGCCACGAAAGCCCGAATAGTACAATCATAAATAGTTCAAGCAGGATTTCCCACATTAGTTATTTTCCTCCATTTTGTTCTCCACACCCCGTCGCTCCGCGCCACCCCTCTTGTAGAGGGGAATTTTTACTTTACAACTTAGGTCCGGCTTTTCTTATACTCTCGTCTACACCCTCAAACTGGCTGAAGTTTTCTATAAACTGCTTTTTTATTACCGCCACATTCTTTTCGTATTCTTTTTTGCTTTTCCATGCTTTTACGGGGTTCAATATTTTGGAGTCAACGCCCGCACATTCTTTAGGAATGCTTAGCCCAAAGTATTTTTCGGTCTCAAACTCCTGTTTTATCAGCTTTCCGTTTGTTGCCGCATCAACCAGCGCTCGTGTAGACTTTAGCGAGATTCTGGTTCCGCCGGCGCCATATATGCCGCCTGTCCAGCCGGTGTTTACAAGCCAAACGTTGCAGCCGTGCTGCTCAATTTTATCCAAAAGCAATTGCCCGTATATTATCGGCCTAAGCGGCAAAAACGGCGCTCCAAAGCAGCTGCTGAAAGTCAGCTCCGGCTCGGCAATCTTGTTTTCGGTGCCGCCCATCTTGCTTGTAAAGCCGGATAAAAAGTAATACTTTGCCTGCTCTTTACTAAGCAGCGAAATAGGCGGAAACAACCCCATGCTGTCTGCGGTTAAAAAGAATATGTTCTTGGGGTGCTCGGCTACACCGCTAAGCTCCACATTTGTTAAGTTTGTAACCGGATAAATTGCCCGGGTGTTCTCCGTCACACGCTTGGTTTTATAATCCGGCTCCTGAGTTACCACATTAAACGGCACATTTTCTATCATTGCGCCGCGTTTTATGGCGTTATAAATTTCGGGCTCCTTGTCTTTATCCAGCCCGTATACTTTAGCATAACAGCCGTTTTCTATATTAAAAATGCCGTAATCGTTCCAGCCGTGCTGGTCGTCGCCCACCACATTTCTGGTAGCGGAGTTGCTAAGCGTGGTTTTGCCCGTTCCGCTAAGGCCAAAAAACAGCGCCGAGTTTTTGCCGCCCGGGAGAGAGTTTGCCGAGCAATGCATACATAGCACGTTCTGCTGCGGCATTAAAAAGTTAAACACGCTGAAAATTGCCTTTTTAATTTCGCACGAGTAGCCGGTACCGACCACAATAATAACCCGCTCCTCAAAATTAATAATTATTGCCGCCTCGCTGCGGATTCCGTACTTAGCGGGCTTCAGTTTAAGATTTGGCGAGCTCAGTACGGTAAAGCCCGGCACAAATGCCTTTTTTTCTTTAGTGCTGGCCGGCCTGAACATTATATCGCAAAACATGGCCTGGCTGGCCATATCGGATATTACACGAATGTCAATATCGTTGCGCTCGTCACGCCCCGCAATGCCGTCAAAAATGTACGCCTCGCGAGCATACAAATACTCCAGCACATCAGTTAAAATCCGGTCATACACTTCCCGCTGCATGGGCTGATTATATTCTCCCCACGCAACCTGATATTGTGTACCGGGCCCATATACTATGTATCTATCGTTTGGGCTGCGGCTTGAGCGCTTGCCGGTAAAAACCCCAACCACACCTTTTTTGGTTAGGTACGAGTTTTCGTTTTCCAAAATGCGCTTGGTCAGCACCTCCGGCTTTAAATTATGAAATATTCTTTCCTTAAACTTTGTTAGCTCAACTTGCATTTATTTTTCTCCTTTCTTGAGTTTGTCTGATAATAATTCCCCTTTATGAAGGGGTGGATGCGCCCTAGGCGCTCTGCGCCGCCCCCTTGGCTCAAGGGGGAATTTTGTTGGCCAATTCCACAAACTGCGTTGTTGTCAGCACTTCGCCGCGCACTTGTATGTTCAGCCCGCAGGCAACAAGCAATTCTTCAGCCTTGCTTCTGTCAAAACCGAATGCCGCGCAAAGGTTGTTAACCAGAGTTTTTCTGCGCATTGCAAAAGCGGCTTTTATAGTCTTGTCCATGATATCAATATCCAGCACATTGTATTTGTTGGGCTCGGGCGTAAACTTAATTACCGCGCTGTCTACATTGGGAGGCGGCTTAAACACTGTGCGGGGTACTGTGCGCAGATACTGCGTCTTGCCGCGATAGTCCAGCTGAACGGTTATACCGCCGTAGTTTTTTGTGCCGGGCTTAGCGGTAACCCGCTCCGCAACTTCTTTCTGAACCATAACCGTAATGCTTTCTATGTTTAAATTATCCTCAATCAGCTTAAACAATATGGGGCTTGTAATATAATACGGCAGGTTTGCAACCACCTTAAATGCTCCGTTAAACCAGCTCTTAATAGTTTCTGCGCTAAGTTTTAATATATCCGCATGAACCACAGTAACATTACTGCCCGCAAATTTGCTGTTTAGCAGCGGAATTAACGCATTATCCACCTCAACCGCAACCACCTGCTTAGCAACTTTACCAAGCTCTGCGGTTAGCGTACCCGCCCCTGCACCGATTTCAAGCACACATGAATTTTCGTCAACCCCGGCATCGGATACTATCGCTTTTAACAGATTAGTGTCTGATATAAAATTCTGCCCAAGCGACTTTTTAAAGTTGAAGTTTTGCGGCAGAACCGAGCCCAATTCCCCTTTAAGATAAAGGGGTGCCGAGTTTACGAGGCGGGGTATATGAAAAGGTTTATCTTTGCTCGCGGCGCGGCTACCCCGTCTGTCTCGCCTTTGCGGCTCGCCATCCACCCCTTCGGAGAAGGGGAATTTTTGCTGCCCACTCATACCTGCCCCCTCATCTTGCTAAAAAAGTTAAGTGCATTCTCGGTTGTAGCCTTTGCTACTTCCTCAAAACTAATTCCCTTTATTTCGGCAAGCTTCCTGGCCACTTCAACCACATAACGCGGATAGCAGGTTTTGCCGCGTTCCGCTCCGGGTGCCAAGTAGGGGCAATCGGTTTCAACCATAATTCTGTTTAGCGGAATTATTTTAGCGGCCTCGGCAATCGGCTCACTTTTTTTGTAGGTTATGTTGCCGGTAAACGAAATCATCAGCCCCAATTCCAGCGCCTTTTCTGCTTCTCTTGCTCCGCCCGGAAAACAATGCACTACACCCTTGGTCAGCAGATAGCTGTTTTCTTCTATGAGCTTAAAAAAATCGTCAAAAGCATTCCGCACATGAAAAATTACCGGCAGATTAAACTTCTTTGCTATTTCCATCTGCTTAAGCATTGCGTGCCGCTGGCTGTTTACAGGAGACAGATTCCTGAAATAATCCAAGCCGATTTCACCTATTGCCACCACCTTTTTATGCTCTGCGTTTTTAGCTAAAAACTCCGCAGCTTCCGCATTAAAACTGCTGGCATGGTGCGGATGCACTCCCAGGGCCGCAAACACAGGTTCAAAGTCTTTAGCCTGCTCGTAGGCAATGCGGCTGGCTTCCATATTAAAACTTGGCACTACCAGCGCCAACAAATTATCACGCGCCATTGCGTTAACAATGGTTTTTGCGTTAAACTTAAGTTCCGTAATATTGAGATGTGCGTGAGTGTCTATAAGCAATGGCTTTCTCCTAATAATTCCCCTTCTAAGAAGGGGTGGATGCGAGCGAAGCGAAGCAGACGGGGTAGCCAAACACATGGCTGGCGTTAACCACACCCCGCCCCTCTGGGGCACCCCTCTTGTAGAGGGGAATTTTAAGTATTATACATAATACAAGCCCACAAGTAAAGAAATCATAACCACCCCAATCAACTCATACTTATAATCATGAGTAAAATCTGGCTTTTTCTTATGGCGGCTAGCATTTCCGTGCTAATCCTAACCAGCCCGGAGAATGTACTAAACGGCCTGGTATCCGCCGGCACAAATGCCGTAACCCTAACCATCAGCCTGCTGGGGATTTATGCCCTTTGGCTGGGGATTTTAGGTATTGTAGAAGCAACCGGCGTAAGCAGGCTTTTAGCCGGGCTTCTGTCCCCTGTAATAGATTTTTTATTCGGTAAAGTTGACCCGCAGACTAAAGGGTACCTGGCCATGAATATGTCCGCCAACATTCTGGGACTGGGCAATGCCTGCACGCCAATGGGAATAAAAGCCATGCAGGGCCTGGATAAACTCAACGGGCACTCCGCCCGAGCAAGCACCGCCATGATAATGCTTATGGTTGTAAACGCTACCAGCATTCAGCTGCTGCCGACAACGGTTATGGGAATGCGCATAGCACACGGCTCTGCTGTAAGCAGCGATATTATTATCCCCACGCTTGTTGCAACAGCGGTAAGCACAATTGCAGGGGTTGCGCTGGTGTTTTTGTGTGCGAGACTATTTAGAGAGAAGAAGAAACCAAAAGACCCGAGCGTTGTCATTGCGAGTCGCGCTCCAGAGACGGACAAACGAAGCAATCCTCTAGACAGAAGTCAAATGGCTGGTTCTACCCGTGGGATTGCTTCGTTTGCTGGCGTTGCATGCCCGTCTCGCAATGACAGGTCAAAAAAATTCCCCTTTAACACCAAAATTCTCCCTTTAGCAAAGGGAGTACCGCCGAAGGCGGGGAGGGTTGTGTTTATGCCTGACACAACCCCCGGCACTTCGTGCCACCCCCTTGGCTCAAGGGGGAATTTTTTGCAAAGGCTTGTCAGCAATAATTCCCCTTCCTCGCGAAGGGGTGGCAGCGTAGCTGACGGGGTAGCCGCCGCCAAAAGCGGCGCAAAAATCGGAGCAAAGCCATGACCGTAAGTATGTTTATCACTCCCATACTTTTATTAGCCCTGCTCATATATTGCTTTATTAAAAAAACCGATGCCTACGGCGCATTCATAACCGGCGCCAAGGGTGCGGTTGACCTTGCAATTTCTATCCTGCCGTTTTTGGTAGCCATTTTTGCTGCGGTAGAACTGTTTAGAGTAAGCGGCCTTACATTAATGCTGGCAGACTTCCTTGCCCCCGCCACTGCCCTTTTGGGTATGCCAAAAGAGCTGACGGAGCTGGTACTATTGCGCCCGTTTACCGGCAGCGGAAGTTTGGCACTATTAGACCAGATTTTTGCAACCCACGGCCCCGATAGTTATATAGCCCGCGCCGGCAGCGTGATACTGGGCAGCAGCGAAACGGTGTTTTATGTGGCAACCGTATATTTTGCCCAAACCAAAGTAAAGCGCCTGGTTTACGCCGTGCCGGTTGCACTCCTCGCCTGCCTGTTTAGCGCAATTGTCGCCTGCTGGATAGTACGGATAATGTAAAAACCGCCCTGATAGCAGGCTAAAGCGTAAAGCGTCAGCTGCATGGGCGGTTGCATTAGGCTGATTAAAGCCAAGCGTAAGATTCCTTTGCTTTTTAACACGGCATGATTTTACATTAAAATCATGTAACTGGCTTTTCCGCGGCAACTTTGTAAATTACCGGTTTAAAGCAAATCGGGGCGGAACCCGGCGTCCTTGTTGTCTGCGTTGTTCCAGTCTAGGTCGCCGTCATTGTTCACATACTCTACTTTGTTGTCGGACCCGGCGCGCGCGGAGCGCGACACGCCAAAGAGTAATTTGCAATCTTACCTTAATATACGCATCTCTGCGGTATATCCTTCTGTAATATATTCCCATTTGCGAAAACATGGTATGCCTCCTCACAATTCCCCTTTAGGATATTGTGGGTGGGGCAAGCGACTATGTTTTTCCGTATCAATTCCCCTTTAAGATAAAGGGGTGGCAGCGTAGCTGACGGGGTATGTGAAAAGGCTGATTTAATTTTTTAACGCTGGATGCCACTTTAACATTGTCATAACACCGTCTAAATTA
>WRCD01000016.1 GCA_009784185.1 Bacillota bacterium | reverse complement strand
TGCAAATAAAAAGTCGCGCCTAAGTGGCACGGCTTTTTTGTTGACTGCTGTTTTGTTTTCAAAAATTCATTTACGGCTTTTTACTCCTCAGGCTTTGTGTCAACACCTCCGTCCCCCTGACCACCTCCGTCCCCCTGACCACCGAGAGCGGGGCCGCTATGCGGAGACGAGCGGTTTGCCATTTTTATTGTCTAAGTTGGATGGAAAGAAAAAACTTGGGGGGGGCCCAAGTTTTTTGTGTTTAAGGGGGTTGGTTAGGCGGCGGCTTTAAACAGATTTACGGAATATCCGCTGCCATTGGTGGCGTAATAAGTAATCTCCGCTTGAGTTGGGAATATTCGGATATATACATAGGCTGGGTCGGGCTCATCGCTTGCTCCCCAACTATCGCAAAAATCGCAATCGTCCGTGCAGTCACAAAGTTCCCAATCCAATACTTCCAATATTTCTATCATTCTGTCGATATGTGTGCCGTATTCGCCGTCAAATTGCCACCAATAGTTGTTACTGTGTTCGGTGTAGCCGAAACCGCTTGGCACAAGTTCGAACATCATAACCGTATCGTGCAGTTTTTGCACTTCTTCCGGCAATTCGATTGTTGGGCAGTTGCCGAGAGTGATTGTGTAGGTGGCGGTACTACTGTTTCCGCTCCAAGCATTGTTCATTTTTATGTTTTCTTTATTAAATGTAATTGTACAAGACGTCATGCCGTATGCCGTTAATGCCGAACTCTGTAAAGTATAAACGTTTCCATTTTTACTGTAAGAAGCAGACGTACTATAGCCTGATGTAAACATCCAACCCAAAGCATTTGCCGCATCATAATCAATCCACACATTCAAATTGTTGTCGGCTACGGTTGCATTCCAATCTGTGTCACCGGCAAACTCATCAAATGAATATTGCAAAGCTGCGCCATTTTCGGTAATTATCTTATAATATTTACTTGACTCCGAATCACGTGTAGAGGTCGAATAAGAGACCTTGCCGTTAACTTCAAAACCGCTTGTGAAACTCCAATCATCAGAAGAAATCGGTTTCCCTTCAGTTTCCCCTTCAATTTTATAGTTCCCCTCGTTTTTTAGCATTTCAGCATAAAACTGTGCCATGCTCATTTTGGTATAATCAATGTTGCCCGTTTTATGCCCGCAAGCACACGACTGCTCCCACGGCTTTGCACCGCCAAGACCATAGCCGTAATCGTGCTTGTGCCCGCCGCAAGCTGATAGCGTAACACTGCAAACAAACAGCAATGCGGGAACGAAAATTAATGCTAATATTTTTGATTTTTTCATATAATCCACCTCGTTTCTTATAATTATTGTAGCACTAATTTACTTCAATGTAAATTACATTATATAGAAATAAAAAATATCCCGCTCCTGCTTTCACCTTATTCTGAACCCGAGTTTTCGGGTTCTTTTTGTTTTGCTTGCAAAAGCAATATAAATGGGTTATAATATTACGGCAAAGGCATTGCACAATAATAAGGGGAGCGGTGGCGTATGAAAAAACTTTTAACTATGTTTGCAATGATTGTTTTGCTGGGATGCACCGGCGTTGTTTTTGCGGCTTGTAATGGACAGCAGGACCGCGGGCTGGTGGTTGCGGTTGCTATCGACACGCTTCCAACCCAGTTGGAATACGCTCTTAACAGTGCTCCGGTATTAACCGGCGGAAAGCTTAAGATTACATATGAGTCCGGCAGCACGGAAGTTGTTGGCATGGTCGGTACGGTTACCGGCCTAACGTATGATTTCAGCCAAGCAGGCACACGGGCAGTTGAAATACAACATGGCATATTTGTGCTTACGTTTGATGTTACTGTAAATAAAGCCGACTTAAACTTAAGCTTTTTAGCAGGGCAGGAATTTGTTTACGACGGCGATGGCAAGAGTCTTGCATTAACGGGAAGCTTAACAAATGTTGCAAACGTTGTTTATGAATACAAACCGGAATCGGCTGATGAAACAGAGTATTCGGTCACCCTTCCTGTGGATGCGGGCGAATACAGTATCCGTGCTACCGTAACGGCCAAAGCAAACTACAACAATACGGTTGTAACCGGCGCATTTGAAATATTGCCGCAGAGCATAACCGGCATTTCGTTAGGCAGCCAAACAGTTCAATACGGCAGCCTTGTGGACGTGGACCTTTTTGGTTCATTGCCGGCCGGCGGCACATATATACTTGAATATAAGCCGGCGGCTGCAGCAGACACTGCTTACTCCGAAACTGTACCAACCGCAATCGGCAGTTACGCCGTACGGGCTACCTTAAGCGCACCAAACCACAATACCGCTACGCTAACAGCCTGGCTGACTATTACAAAGCGTACCGCAACCGGTGCTGACTTTGTTGTTCAGGACTTTGAATACACCGGCGCGCCGATTGACATAGGCTCCTTACAGCCGCCGGCCGGAGTAACAATTACCTCGGATATATTGTTTACGGGAGTAATGGGTACCGTTTACCCTTCATCCGTATCAGAGCCGACCGAGGTCGGGACATATGAAATAAGCTTTAATATTGACGGCGGGGCTTATTACACAAGCGGCAGAGTTGTGCTGACAATAGTCATTTACATAACGCCGGAGGAGTAACCCAGAATTATGGACTTAAACAAACAATACAATCCGAAAGAATTTGAAACTCGGGTTTATAATGAGTGGTTAAATAAAAAGTATTTTAAGGCAAACGAAAAAAGCAGAAAGCCTGCTTTTTCGGTTTTGTTTCCGCCGCCTAATATAACCGACAGGCTGCACGTAGGCCATGCGCTTAATGCGGTTATTCAGGATATTCTTACACGGTTTAAGCGTATGCAGGGGTACGAGACCCTTTGGCAGCCCGGCACCGACCACGCGGCAATTGCATCTGAAGCAAAGGTTGTAAGCAAGCTTGCTAAAGAGGGCAAAAAGCGTGAAGATTTTACACGCGAGGAATTTGAAGCCGAAATGCAGGCCTGGTATAATAGCTACGGTAATCAGATTTTAAACCAATGTAAAGGCCTTGGCGTAAGCTGGGATTGGGACAGGATTGCCTTTACGCGTGACGAGCCCAGAAACAAGGCGGTAGCGGAAGCATTTGTGCGGCTTTATAATGAAGGGCTGATATATCGCGGCGCGCGCGTTACAAACTGGTGTCCGCATTGCATGACAGCTATCAGCGACATTGAGAGCGAGCACGAAGAGCAGCAGACTAAGTTGTATCACATTAAATACCCGCTGGCTGACGGAGCGGGGAGTTTGACCGTTGCCACCACCCGCCCCGAAACCCTGTTTGGTGACCTGGCTGTTGCGGTTAATCCAACCGACAAGCGGTTTAAGTCTTTTATTGGCAAGCAGGTTTTGCTCCCGCTTACAGCTAGAACGATTCCGGTTATTGCAGACGATTATGTAGACGTTGCGTTCGGCACCGGCGCGCTTAAAATTACCCCAAGCCATGATGCAAACGACTATGATGTTGGGGCACGGCACAACCTTGGATTACTTAATGTGTTTAACAAAGACGGCACGCTTAACGAGCAGGCCGGTAAGTTTGCTAAGATGTCCGGAACAAAGGCACGGGCAGCTGTTGTGGCCGAGCTTAAGAAGCAAGGCCTGTTGCTAAAGGAAGAGGATTACACCAACAGCGTTGGCTGCTGCTGGCGCTGCCATACCACTGTTGAGAGCTTAGTAACCGAGCAATGGTTTGTTGAGATGCGGGGCATTGCAAAGGAAGCGTTAAAACTTTTAGATAATATCAATATATATCCGGCAAACCAAAAACCGATACTTAAGCGCTGGATAGAAAATACCAGAGACTGGTGTATTTCGCGGCAAATCTGGAGCGGACACCGGATACCTGTTTATACCTGCTCATGCGGACTAACCGTGGCCAGTGTGGATAAGCCCAAAAAATGCAAATGCGGCGGAGTTTGGGTTCAGGACCCCGATGTATTAGATACCTGGTTCAGTTCTGGGCTGTGGCCGCTGACTACGCTCGGCTGGCCAAAAGAGACGAAGGATTTGCAGAAGTTTGCACCGTTTGATGTACTGGGCACGGCGTACGACATAATTTTTTATTGGTGCGCAAGAATGATTTTTTACGCCAGCCACTTCAGAAAAGAGGTGCCGTTTAAAAACCTATTGCTGCATGGGCTGGTGCGTGATGCCCAAGGGCGAAAAATGAGCAAGAACCTGGGTAACGGCGTTGACCCCGAGAAAGTTGTAGAAGAGTATGGCGCCGATGCCTTGCGTTTTGCGCTGGTGTACGGAATATCCACCGGAGGCGACTCATGCTTTAGTTATGACAAGGTGCTGCAGGCCAGAAACTTTGCAAACAAGCTATGGAACGCCGCACGGTTTACAATTATGAATGTTAATGCTGTCACAAAAAATTCCCCTTCCTCGAAGGGGTGCCCGAAGGGCGGGGTAGCCGACGCCATAGGCGGCGCAAAAGCTTTACCAAACATAAACAACATCAACCTGACTCTGCCCGACAAATGGATATTAACCGAACTAAACAATGTGGTAAAACGTGTCATTGCCTTGCAAGACAAATTCGACTTTGGTTTGAGCCTGAATGACTTATACGAATTTACGTGGAACAAGTTCTGCGACTATTACATAGAGTTCTGCAAGCCAAACTTAATGGGTGGAGTATCATTGCGAGACGCGCCTGATACAACTTCAAACGAAGCAATCCCTCGGGCAGAAGACATTGCACTAAACACCGCCGCAGTTTTAAAGTATGTTTTAACCCAGATACTTAAGCTTTTGCACCCGTATATGCCGTTTGTAACCGAAGAGATTTTCAGCAAACTTGAGACCGGCGAAGATAGCATTATGATAAGCGGGTATCCAACCGAAAACAAAGGCGGGATATTTAATGCAACCGGCCCATCGGCCAAAATGGAATCGGTTATGGACATTGTGCGGCAGATAAGAAATATCCGCGCCGAGCTTGGTATAAAAAACAGTGTTGTTATTCCATATTCTATTTTTGGAAATAAAAGAAACGAAGCAACGAGCTATATTGAAGCACTGACCAATATCCAATATTCGCCTTTGCGAATGGGTGGCGGCCGTAAGGCTGACGGGGCAGCCAAACGTAGGTCGGGCGGAGTGTCTGTAGCTACCAGTTCACATTATAAACTATACTTAGAAACTGCCGGACTTATTGACACCACACAAGAAGCCGCCCGCCTTAAAGCCGAGATAGCGAAACTGACCGCCGAGATAGATAAAATTAACGGCTCGTTGAATAACGCTAACTTTAAAGCTCGTGCGCCGGAAAAAGTAATAAAAGAATACGAAGCCAACATTGCCGTGCTTATAGATAAGCGCACCGCTGCAGAGGAGTCGTTAAAAAAGCTGTAGTAAAAATTCCCCTCCTTGGAGGGGTGCCCGAAGGGCGGGGTGGTTTAAAATGCGCATAGTCGAAAATAAGGATTTGCCATATAACCCAAAACTAAAACAGCGGGCTTCCGAATTAAGGAAAGCCGGCAATTTGTCGGAAGTTTTATTATGGATGCAACTTAAAAACCAACAATTGAATGGATTAAATTTTGACCGTCAACGGATAATAGGGAACTATATAGTTGATTTCTATTGCCCCGAGAAACGAACCATTATTGAGATTGATGGAGTGACACACGATTACAAGGCAAACTACGACAAAGAACGAGAGATATACTTAAAAAGTCTCGGGCTAAAGACTATCCACATACTAGATGTTGATGTTAAAACCAACCTAGACGGAGTATTGAAATATTTGGGGGAAATACTTTCTTAGTTTAAACCACCCCGTCAACTTCGTTGACACCCCTCCAAAGAGGGGAATTTCTGCTATGTACACATAATTTGTTGTTTAGCTATTGCATTTCCGCACTATCTATGCTAAAATGCGCTTTGTAATATACAAAAGGGGATTTAAATTGGCGGCAGAGGGCACGCATAAAGAAATGATGAAAAATGCAGAGTACAGGCAGTTGTGTGCAATGGAAGAGATATAAGCACTCAGCAAAATTCCCCTTTTTTGAAGGGGTGGCACGCTTTAGCGTGACGGGGTAGCCGCCGAAGGCGCAAAAACTTTCAAAAAACCCTTTACAAGTGCTAAAACATATGTTAATATAAGATTATGAAAGCAATAAATTAAGAAACAACTCCAAGAATAGAACGTAGAAAGGTGTTTATCTGTATAAACACTGTTCTGCCCCTATTTACGGGTTGTTTTTTGTTTGTTTCGTCTCTCTGGGAGAAGCGAAGCTTATTCTTATTGCATACTAAAAACCAAAAAATTCCCCTCTAAGTTAGAGGGGTGGCAAACCGTCAGGTTTGACGGGGTGTATGTTGAAGACTATTTAAATAATCATACACCTCCCCGCCTTCGGCGGTACTCCTCTATCTTAGAGGAGAATTAAAAGGAAAATCATCATGACTAAACAAACTAAACAAAACAAAAATGAATACAAGGGCTTTAAAAATTTTAAAAAGACCTTAGTTTTTTACAAAAAATATAAGCTGGATCTTGTGCTGGTTGCGGCCTTTACGCTAATCGGCTCGGCGGCGTACCTGTTTGTGCCAATTTTTACAGCTGAACTTATTACCGCAATAACCGAACTGGCTATTGACACAGCGTTTGTTGCAATTCTTAAAGTAACGGCATTTGGTGTGCTGGGGCAGATTATGTTTTTGCTTTATGCGCGTTTTGCGGTAAAGGTGTCACTTAAGGTTAAAAAGGATATGCGCTACTTTTTGGTTGGCAAAGCCATGGACCTACGGGTTGCAGACTTTGACAGAAAAGGTACCGGGTTTTTTGTGGCACGTTTCATAGAAGATGCCGAACGAATTTCTAAGGTACTGTCTGAGAGCATTGTTGAAATTAGCTGGAGTTTGGCTCAGGCTGGCTTCATAATTTATATCTATTTTATGAACGTATATATGGGGCTGTTTATGACCGCTATGGTCGTGGTTTTGTTTGTTTGCAACACTATTCAGCGCAGAGTGGTAAACCGGCTGCAAACAGCAAGCAAGCGCCAGAACGATATTGTTACCTCGGGTTTTAACGAGGTTCTGCGGGGCGTTAGGGACATAAAAGTGCTTGGAATTAAGCTTCCGATTTTAAACCGCATGGACGGGATGCAGACCAAATCGTTTCAGGCGGAAGCAAAGGCCGATGTTGCCGAAAGCACAGTCTTTAGGCTTACTGAAGCGCTTAAGGTGTTTTTAGAATTGGGCTTTGTATCCCTGGGCCTGTTTCTGGCATTAAACGGCTTGCTGCTGCCTGCGATACTTATTATTACCATTCTTTACAAAGACAGCATTATGTGGATGGTCCAATCGGTGTCGGAAGTGCTTACCAAGCTTACCAAAGCCGAGGTTGCGGCCAAAAGACTATATGAGGTGCTGGACGGCAACAAGGGCTATGAATATGAAAAGTTTGGGAACAAAGCCGCTAAAGTAACCCGCGGCCAAATTGAGTTTTGTAATGTAAACTTTAACTATGGCGAAAACAAGCTGTTTAAAAACCTAAGCTTTAAGGTAGCGCCCAACACCACGGTTGCAATTGTAGGTAAGAGTGGCGAAGGCAAAACCACAATCTTTAATATGCTGACGCGTGCTTATCCGCATAGCGTTGGGCAGATTCTGCTGGACGGCACTCCGATAGAAGAGTTTAATGAGCCTAGTTTAAGGGGCGCAATCTCAGGTATCAGCCAGCGGCCGTACATTTTTGACGATACTTTTGCGGGCAACCTAAGGCTTGTTAAGCCTATGGCTACAATGGAAGAAATTGAAAAAGTCTGCAAAATGGCTCACATACACGATTTTATTATCACGCAGCCTAACGGGTATGAAACGGTTGTGGGCGAAAACGGAATTACGCTTTCCGGCGGTCAGGCTCAGCGCTTAGCAATTGCAAGAGTGCTGCTTAGCGGAGCTAAAGTTATGCTTATGGATGAAGCCACCAGCAGCCTGGACAACGAAAGCCAGGGCAAGGTTCAGCGCGCTTTGGAAGAACTGCAGGGCGAGGCTACTATACTGATTATTGCACATAGGTTAAGCACAATTGTAAACTGCGATAAAATTCTTGTAATCAGCGGCGGCAAAATTGTAGCCGAGGGCACGCACACCGAACTTAAAGAAACCTGTAAAGAATATCAGGAGCTGTACGCCGGCGAGGAGTTATAAAAATAAAAACAGGCATAAGCCTGTTTTTATTTTTCTGCCCAGGTTTTAAATGCTTCCCAAATTACTTTAGCGTCACCCGCTTCGGTTACGTCACTTGTTGTAAACATTATCAGGTGTCCTGCCCGTACCTTATTGTTGCTAAGTGCCGTAAAAGCAGCTTCTGCGTCCGCTACGCTTTTAAACTCTACAAGAAACACATCGTCCTCTGTTCCTTTGCTTACCTTGTAGCAGCTGGATATCTTTTCGCCCTGTCCGGCAAATCCGCTTGGGAGTGCGGTTTTATCTATCACCGTAACCGTGCACCCCTTGTCGGTCAATGCCTTTTTAGCGTCGTTGATGTTGTACATATCTCCGCAAGCCGCAAAGCAGAACAATGCCAGCATAAGCACCAGTCCCGAAGTAAGCATTTTTAGTTTGAACATAGTAATCTCCTTTAAAAACATAATAGTTAATTTTAACAAATTACTTATTTATATTTTGTTCCGGAGATGTACGAAATATGCATGAAGAGCGGGAGTTTTGTATAAATAAAAGATAAAATTATAAGCAGGCAAGTTTAAACCCGTGGCGGGTTCTTTATGTATTTTTGCTCCAATATGGGCTAAAATGTGCTGGAGAGGTAGGGCATGGTAGAAGCTTTTTCTGAGATATTAAAACATGAGCGTAAGGCCCAGGGCATGAGCCAGCGGCAGATTGCCGAAAAGCTTGGTATTGCTCAAAGCACGTATATGCATTATGAGCTTATCGGCACCAAGCACGGCAGAGAGCCGAGTTTCCAAATGCTGTATAAGATATGCGAAGTACTTAACGTAAGTCTTGATTATTTATTTGGACTGGAAGATTAAAACAAAAATTCCCCTTTAAGATAAAGGGGTGCCCCGATAGGGGCGGGGTATGTGAAAAGGTAAAATCATACACCCCGGCGAGGCTAAACGCCTGCCACCCCTCTTTCTAAGAGGGGAATTTTATTTCCTGTTTCTTAAGACTATTTAAAGTAGTCAATCGGGTTAACTTTATACTTGCCAACCACACACATAATCAGGTCCACAAGCCACCAGATAGCAAGTCCGCCTCCTGTAATAATTTTCAGCACTGTCCAGCCGATTTTACCTAAGAGACTTTTTGCGGTATACAGCTTGTCTAAACAGAATAAGCCAAGAATAAATGTAATGAGTGTGTTTTTGCTTTGATTGCCTTTTGACATGTATTCAATCCTCCTTTTATAATACTTATATTATAATACAAAACTTTACAAAACAAAACAAAACCAGCCCAGTTGTTTGTATTTTTTACATTTGTTTGGTAAACTAAGGCGATGAAACAAAAAAACAAGTATGTTTACAACTCGTTTTGGTATAAAGTAGGCTGGAGCATAGTAATACAGCTCTTTGCCAGGCCCATCCTTTTTTGCGTGTCAAAAATTTGGTGCGGATGGAAAATAGTTGGCAGGCAGAATATTAGGGGGCTAAAAAAACAGGGCTATGTTTTAGCCACAAACCATGTTCATCCAATGGATAGCAGCATGGTAATGCTGAGCATTGCGCCAAGAAAGTCCCGCATGACAACGCTTGCCATGAATCTTGAACTAAAGAAGGGTATTGGTCTAGCCATGAAATACTTGGGCTGTGTTGGTATCCCGATGGAGCCTGCAGAGCTGAAAGATTTTTTTCGTGAAATTATTGCTGAAGCAAAAAGCGGGCGGCCGGTTATTTATATGCCGGAGGGGCACTTAATAAAAGATTGCAGTGAGCTGAGGCAGTTTTACGACGGAGCTTTTTTTGTAGCTAAAAAAGCCGGCGTACCCGTATTGCCCGCTGCCATAAGTTTCCACTTGCGGAAAAACGGTAAACTGCGATACGTGTTAAATGTAGGCGAGCCGATTGACACAACCGAGCTTAGCACTAAAGAAATCAGCGCAAAGGCCAGAGAAATTATGCTGGGGTTTACTAGCGGCAACAAGCAGGCGGTTGAAGCCAGGTACGGCGCAGGCGTATACAGCGGGGACCCTAAAGCGGAAGAGCTTATGCGGAAAATGCAGGAGCAGGGCGTAGGCAGAGGAGGCGTGAAATGACCGAACTAAATTGCGAGCTAGAAGTGATTGAAACGCCGCCCAGTATTTGCGCTATTAACTTTTCGGCACAGCGCAAAATATTGGCCGCTATCAGTGACCCGAAATATAGAGGGTTCTTTTACTTTTGCTGCTGCACCGGTATGCGGGTATGTGAGGCGCTTAGCATAAAGCGCGGCGACATAGATAAAAAGAACGGCGTAATTAAAATAAAGCTGCCGGACACGAAAACAAAAAAACATAAAAGAAATGTTCCGTATTTGCCCGAGTTGTTTGATGACATTAGTTTAGGCAAAACCTTTATATTTGAAGATATTACCGACGACGGAAGCAAGCAGTATTTTACCAGGCTGTACAATGCCCTGGAGCTGGAGTTTTGCCGGCATAGTGCCCGCCACACGTTTATAAGCGTGTGCGCTTATCTGGGGGTGCCTACCGAAACCATCCAGGAATGGGCGGGGCATACAAACAAAAAAATGACGGAGGGTACGTACACGCACGACTTGCAAAAAGGCACATCGCCGGTGTTGACATATCTCCGCAAACTGAAAGCAGTACATTGCAAATAAAAAACGACGGATTATATCCGCCGTTTTTTATTTTGAAACTATTTCTTTTCTTTCTCTTCAGGCTTAATAAGACCAAGAACTGAAGCGGCTACAAGCACTACACCGCCAAGAGTGGCAGCAAGATAGCCAACAGAGTTCATTGCGCCGGCCAGTGCAGTACCAGCAGTTGGGTTAAACGCGCCAACGTTTGTTGCTATTAATGCAGGCCAAGTAGTTATGGATTGCAGAACTGCAGCCGTTAGTACCAGTGTCAGGCCTACGCCAACAATGATTACAGACCAAAGAATAAGCTTTTTAACATCGCCGCCTTTAACAATGCTAACCACGGCACCTGCTGCAAGAATCACTCCGGTAAGAACTGTGGCCAGGTATCCGATTGAAAAGAATGCATTTGCTAGGTTTGCCGGGGTGAAGCTGGCATCAAATTGAATACTTCTGAGAAGTCCTCCCACAAGAATCAACACAAGCCCAACGCCCAAGATGATAAGCGAAATGTTCATTAACTTTTTCATTTTCCTTTTTCCTCCTTTTATTTAATATTTTATGATACCAACATTCTATCACTTAAATTTCATAAATCAAAGCGTTTAATACATGGTTTAACAAAAAATGAATATTTCAAAATATTCGCAACTGTCAAGTAATGGTAAAAGGTTTGACTTAAAAACTTTATTATAGTATGCTCTCTTTAACAAAATTAAGGGGGACTATAATATGATATGGAAACGAACCAAACTCAAGTATGGCTCTGTTTTCACATCATTATTTCTTGCCCTAGTTACCGGATTTGTATTCACAATAACCGCCAATCCGCAAACACCGGAAGTGCTGGCCGGATACGTGAGTACAGCGCAACTGAACAGCGCTAACAATAACGGGCAACCAACCGAGCCGAAGCCGGATGTTGGCTTTACAGGTGAACTTGTTGACGAATACGACTACGACAAAACCGAAATCATAGCCGAGGACACCAGCAAACGAACGGCTACAAGCAAAACCTTTGTTATGGCAGACGGCACATATGTTTGGCAGGAATATGCAACCCCCGTGCATTTTTTGCGGGACGGCGAGTTCCGTGAAATTGATAACACGCTTAACGCAAGCCTCACAAACACAGCAAATGATTTTAAGGTTAGCTTCGGGCAGGCACAAGACGACAACCTTGTCCGCGTTTCATCTCAGCAAAACCAATACCAAACCTCGGTTGGTTTGGTTCCCGCTTTTGGTACAGATAGAAATGAAATAGCGTCACTCTCTGTGTTTGACGGAAACCGCAAGCTGGATGCAGGCAGAAGCAATACGCTGACAGAGAGCCAGGCAACCAGAGCCGCAACACTGGAATACAGCACAAACTACTCCTCCAGTTTGAACGAACTTAACATAAAAGACAGCCAGCTTAACAACAGGCTGCAAAACGCTTTTACAAAACAAAACTCGTCTGTTTATTATTCCGACCTATACAATGATATAGACATTCAGTATATTTTAGAAGGTCAAAGCCTTAAGGAAAACATAATCGTCCACGCACCGCTCTCAAGCTACGACTTCCGATTTGAGCTGAACTTAACCAACCTGTTTCCCCACAAAACCTTTGAGGGCGATATTTTACTAATAGACATTGTGACCCTTGAGACCGTATACATAATCCCCCGCGGCTTTATGTTTGATGCGGACGGAGTATACAGCTACGACGTGGAATACGAACTGGAACAAACCGGCAGCACTTGGTTTTTAATAGTCTCCGCCTGCCCGGAGTTTTTTCAAACCGCCCAGTTTCCTGTGACGGTGGACCCTACGATATATCACGGAGGCAACTCTAATCCTAATTACGTAATTGGAAGACACAAGGATGTGGAATCAAAAACTTCTGCTACTGGTTCAGACAAATTTGAACATTGGCACGAGAAGTTTATTTGG
>WRCD01000015.1 GCA_009784185.1 Bacillota bacterium | reverse complement strand
TTTCGTTTTGAAATCCGCAGGAGCCGGTCTTTTTCCACAAAACAAAAAGACGGGCGCGAAAAGCATTAAAAATGCCTTCCTGCCCGTCTAGCGGTTCTGCGGATTGCTGAATTATTTAATTAAATGTTTAAGTTTTTGAGTTTTTAATCTCAATGCGTTTCTTTCCATAAAAGACTGTTGTTTTAAGTTTTTTATGGACTATTTCAATTGATTTTTCCACTTCATCTACCCGGCAAACTAACTTGCCGTTTACGTTTCTAACCAATCTGATTATGATTTTTCGCCTCCTTTTATTTGGATATTTTGCTTGACATTATAAAACAATTGTTCTATAATGTCAAGCAGATATTTGGATGTTTTTCTATTAATTATTTTACCCGGGCTTCGCTCCATTTCGTCTTAACAGGGTGGATAACACCGCCTGCCAAAATTGGTCAAAGGACGGCTTTTTATCTCCCGTTAGGCATAAAGCCGCTCGTCTGTTTCTTTGACAATTTTGTCCGCGGTGCTGGGTGCTGGTTAAGACGATATGGCAGCAGTATGCCTGTCGCAAGAAAATTTAAGGAGTTTTATCAAATGAAAACAGCGGTTATCTATCCCCGATACTCAAGCGTAGGTCAAAATGAACAGACAATTGAGACGCAGATACAAATCTGCAAAGAGTACGCAGAAAAACAAGGCTTGATTGTTCTAAAAGTATTTGACGGAGACAAAGCCAAATCGGCAAGCAAAGAAACCGAGAAGCGTAAGGACTTGCACAGAATGCTGGCGGCAGCTGAGAGCGGTACTTTTCGATATATCATTGTTTATGAGTTAAACAGGTTTATGCGTAACCGGGCCGAAAGCGTTTTGTTTAAGTCTCAGCTGGAAAAGTATGGCGTTAAGATTCTGTCGGCGTGCGAAAATATTAACGACGACGAGGGCGGCGAACTTTACGAAATGATACTGGAGTGGCGGGACGAAAAATATAGCCGTGATTTATTAAGGCGTGTTATCCATGGCCTGGACACCAGCGTAGCAAAAGGTACTTTTGGTGGCGGCAATCTTATTTATGGTTATAAAAAACACAAAGAGCCTATATACAACAAAAATGACAAATTTGTTGTAACGGTTATGGTTGACGATGAGCAGGCTTCTATTGTTAAGTTCGTATTTGACGAATATGACAAAGGAACTGAGAAAAGAGAAATAGCAGAGATGCTGACCGCCAAGGGCTACCGATATAACGGCAAACTATTTAAGGGAAGGACTTTTGACAAGTGGATGACAAACGAGAAGTACACGGGCAAATTTTATTTTGGCAACAGGCAATGCAATAATATGTACCCACAGATAATAGACAAAGCGCAGTTTGACAGGGTGCAGAAACGGCTAAAGCAAAACCAATACTTTGCCGGTGCTAATTCCACAAAAGAGCCGTATCTGTTGCAAAGCAAGGTGTTTTGCGGGCATTGCGAAACAGGCATGGTATCAGACGGCGGCACAGGCAGGTTTGGCAAGAAGCATTATTATTACGCCTGCAGGCAAAAGAAAAAGGGCAAGTGCGACAAAAAGCGCGAAAATAAAGAGCATTTAGAACTTTATGTTGTGGAGCGTGTAATTGAGTTTTTAAGCAACCCAAAAAATGTTAGTGTGATTGCCGACGACATTATCAAGTATTACGAGCAGCGTACAGGCAACGAGAGTTTGCGAAGCGTTGAAACAAGGATTGTTCATATAAACAAAAAAGCCAGCGAGTTAACGACAGCTTTCATTGAAGCAAAAAGCAACTTGTTGCGTGCAAACATAGAAAAACGAATGGCAGAAAATGAAACATTGCTCAACGACTTAGCCAAGCAGCTTGCACAACTTCAGTTTGAGCAAGGGCTGAAAATATCAAAGGCGGATATACTATTGTTTGTATCAGAACTGTTACAAGGCAACAAAGACGACAAGAAATACCAAAAGAAATTAATTGACAATTTGGTTGCTTTCGTGTATGTTTATGACGATACTGTAGTTATATACTTAAATATTAAAGGCGGTGGAAGCATAGAGCGTCCAAACACAGCGGATACAAACAACGCTATCACAGATGTATCAGGTGTTCAAACTCTATCCCCACTTGCCCGCCAAGTGCGTTCTAATTTGAACTCTCGGTTCAAGTTGGGACGCTTTTGTTTTATCTGCACTTTCTACAACTTCGGCGTTGTTTACATTTTTGCAGATTTTTTCAGTTCGTCTTTATAAAATTTAATAACTTGTTTTTGATCTTTTGGTTCAAGAAAGAAAATACACTCGCCACTCTTAAACGGCTCTTTTGAGGGTGAATTTGAGTTAAGAACAGAAACATTACAATAAATGGTAAGGGCTGTATTTGATGGCTTTACTTTCATTGGAAGGTCAAAACTTGTTGTTATTATGTATTTTGGATTGTTAATGCCTTCGCCATATTCCACAGCTTTTAATTCTGCCCCCTTATAAAAAACCAGCGTGTTTTTGCCAAAGTAAACCGGAAAAGTTAGGGCATTTGCTTTTTTATCGAATTTTGCACCCATGTTGTTTTCTCCTTTTTATATAATATTATTTTTTGTATTATACAATAAAAAAATGTTTTATAAAACATAAAGAGCCATGTTTTTCAAATTCGAAAACAATATAGTACATTCCTTACACAACAATCAATTCAATGCCATAATCGTCTTGGAAGGTGTGGTTCGATTTAGAACACCTGCTCTCCGCCAAATAAAAAATAAGAGTTTGGGTTGTACGCTTTGATTTTAGTTTGTTTTATAGTATAATAACCAAAAGCATTTAGAGGTGAGTTATGGATTTAACACAAGGGCAATGTGAACTAATTTTGGGAAGCAAGTTTGCAATAATGGCTACTGCCGGCAGCAATGACCAGCCATGGATAGAAAAAATTTCGGTGCCGCGCGTATACGACAACATTGTGGTTGTTGCGGACTACGGCCTGCTGAGAGCCAGAGACAATGTTGCGGCAAACAGCAATATATGTGCTGTATTTCATGATGCCAAACAAGGAATAACCCTGACACTTACCGGCACGGGCGAATACGTAAAGGCAGAACCTAACACCAGTAAAATATCCACCGATTTGCCGCAAGCGGCGCTTGCTATGATGCACCTTGCCAGCTTTAAAGCAACCGAAGCGCAAAAGGACCCGACCAAGCTGATGATAGATGAAATTGCCGCAACCGCAGAAAAGCAAGGCAAAAGACTTGCGGGGGTAATTATCGTTACCGTAAACTCAGCAGCAGAACAAAATTAAAAGTGCCGGACGGCACTTTTTTATTGACACATTTTCAATTCTTTTATGGTGATTATGCACAAGCCTTTAGCCGGATAACCATTCTCCTCGGAGATGGGTTTGAGCGCATCAAGGATTTTCTTTATTACTTATATCTTCCTTAGCATTTACCTCAAGCAAGTTTTTGCTGTTTGCATTTATAGGCGAAACGATGCTCTGGTTTATTTCCTTTTCATATTCCAGCCTTGCATTTTTAGCAATGTTGCCTCCTCTTTTTGCAACCGCCTTGTTTTCCGAAAAGGTTTTCGGTTTTTCGTTTTTAGAAATACCGGTTGTCGTAACTTCCGCAAGCATGTTTAAAACAAGTTCTATGTTGGTCATGTTGTCCCGCAGGTTCTCTTTTTTTAGATTCTTAAGGTTTTTATACTCTCTTACGCTTAAACCGCTCCATGCCTTTGTCATTTCATTTGTAAGAATAGCGTATTGTTTTTCAAGTTCAATTCCGCGTTCTTTCCATTCGTCGGTCAGTTCCTTGCGCATTTCAATTGTTTGCAGCCGCTGATTTATCCAGCCTTCGGAATAGCCCTTTTGACGGTAATAGTCCGCACCGCGCAGAATTGCTTTTTCAGGGTCTGCCATTTCGTTTAGTCTATCACTTCCAATTTCAGCAAGCCATAATTTAAAAGGCTCGGCTTTCGGAGATGGAATAGATTGAACAATACGCAACACTTGCTTTGTAGTTGCTGCAAGAGTTTTGCGCAACTTGCCCGTATCAGTCTTCATATCTACCTGGGGACAATTTGTCCCTATGTAATCACCAAGCAGCACATCGCGCTTGCGCATTTTTTTAAGGTAGTCTGTGGGGTTAGCGCTTTCTGACAATGCCCCTACAACATCCACCACGCTAAAAAACCATTCTTCTGTTTCTTCGTCCCAATGAGTTCGGATTCCATGATTTTCAAATATCTTTATGTTTGACACAATTGTCCTCCACAACTTCTGATGTATTATATTACATTTTGCTTGCAAAAGAAAGCAACTTAAGTTAAAATTCTAGCATATCGTAATTATTAAGGAGAGTGTTTATGAACGTATGGCACGACTTAGACCCGCAAAGAATAACCGTTGACGAGTTTGATGCGTTTCTGGAAATCAGCAAAGGCAGCAAGGTTAAGTATGAACTGGACAAAGACACCGGTATGCTGACATTGGACCGGATACTTCACGCAAGCATGGTATACCCTGCTGCGTACGGGTTTATTCCGCGCACAATAGGTGATGACGGCGACCCGCTTGATGTGGTTGTGTTGTGCAGCGAAACGCTGGTGCCAAACTGCTTAGTCAGAGCGCGGCCCATTGGCATGATAACCATGATTGACGGCGGCCTGATGGATGAAAAAATTATTGCGGTTGCAACTGCCGACCCGTTTTACAATAAGTTTAACGACTGCAGTGATTTGCCTGCGCATTACTTTAGCGAAATGATGCACTTTTTTATGCATTATAAAGACCTGGAAAATAAGGAGGTTAAGGTTAAGGCATTAAGCAGCAAAATGGAAATGCGGCAGGTGATAAAAAACAGCATAGAAAACTATAACAAACAATTTGAAAAATAGTAAAATTTGGGTATTGACAAAGCTTTAATTTTTGATATAATAATCGTATAAAACCAACAAGGAGATAACTTATGAGAGACCATTTTGAGCATGGACCAAAAGACACAAAAAGAGTACCTGCAAACCCAGATACCAGAGCCAGAATATTACGACAGAAGTTCCTTAATGAGTTAGACGGAAATGCAAAATCGGCAAGAACCACAGACTTACTTAAAGAAAAAATGGATTCCGCAAGAATGCACGGTTATGCCGCAGCCAACCCACGAGACCCACATTTAGTTGCAAAGGCTATTGATAACGAAATTAACAGAGAGCGTGAAACGCTGGTACACGGATAAAATATAAGGAGAAACAAAATTATGCCATATGAGAACAAAATTGACGACGTAACCAATAAGATAACCAGAACCGCAGGCGGAAGAAGCAGCGTTAAGGTAAAAGACGGGGCTAATCCTAAAATTCTTGGAAAAGAAATTGAACTGGAAATTAAAGAGCGAACAACAAAAAAGCCGGGTTCGGAAGTAGCGGCGTATGTAGCAAATGTTTCTAAAACTGCAAAACTGGAAGCTGCAGCCAAAAGGGAATCTGAAAGAAACGATACTATTTCTACGTTTATGGATGGTATGCCACACTCCAGGTAATTTGTGCAGAAAAACAGCCGGCGGCTGTTTTTTGTTTTGCTTTTAGAGTTGTCTGTATAAAAATTCCCCTCTATAAGAGGGGTGCCCGCAGGGCGGGGTGTGGTGAGTCTCAACCTGCAGTTATCCACACCCCGTCAGCCTGTGGCTGCCACCCCTCTTATAGAGGGGAATTTATTTGACTTATATACACCTGTAGGCTATAATAGCATGAGTTATAAAAGGAAAGGCAATTATGCAAAACGAATTTAAAAACAAGGCAATTACAAGCAGAGATAAAGACTTTGCGCAATGGTACACCGATGTGGTATTGAAGGCCGGGCTGGTGGACTATGGCGCGGCACGCGGCAGTATGGTTATTAAACCGTACGGCTATGCTATATGGGAGCTGATAGTTGAGCATCTTAACCGCGAATTTAAGCGTACCGGCCACCAGAATGTTTATATGCCGTGCCTTATTCCGGAAAGCATGCTGGCTAAGGAAGCTAACCATATTTCCGGATTTGCGCCCGAAGCCTTGTGGGTTACGCATGGCGGCAACGAGAAACTGACCGAAAAGCTTGCGCTCCGCCCAACCAGCGAGGCGGTTTTCTGCAGTCATTTTAAGGATTTGGTGCAAAGCTACCGTGACCTGCCGGTACTGTACAACCAGTGGGCCAACGTTTTCAGAAACGAAAAGACTACCCGTCCGTTTTTGCGCACATCAGAGTTTTTATGGCAGGAAGGACATACCCTGCACGCTAATGAAGATGAAGCAAGGGCTGAGACTATTCAAATGCTGAACATATATGAAAATATGTTCAGCTCGGTTTTTTGCACTCCTGCGTTTGTTGGACAAAAAACCGAAAGCGAGAAGTTTGCGGGCGCGGTGGATACATATACCGTAGAGGTTATGATGCACAACGGTTATGCGCTTCAAAGCGCAACCAGCCATTATCTTGGCACAGGATTCAGCAAGGCATTTGACATAAAATATTTAAGCAAAGACCAAAAACTGGAGTATCCGCATTATACCAGCTGGGGCTGCACTACCCGTATGATTGGCGGGCTGGTTATGACGCATGGGGATGACAACGGCTTAAGGCTTCCGCCTGCTGTTGCACCTATTCAGATTGTAATCATTCCGGTGGCAATGCACAAAGAGGGCGTGCTGGAAAAAGCCCAAGAGCTGGCCGATGAGCTTGGCAAGCATTACAGAGTGCATTTAGACGATACGGACGCAACGCCCGGATTTAAGTTTGCAGAATATGAAATGAAAGGCGTGCCGGTTCGCATTGAGCTTGGCCCAAGAGATATTGAAGCTGGCAGATGTATTGCCGTACGCAGAGATACCGGCCAAAAGTCAGAAATCGGGCTGGAACTATTAGAACACGTTATTGGCGGGCTGCTGGACAGCATAGCTCTTACATTGTTTACACAGGCTCAGAACAACCGCAATGAAAAAACCTACAAAGTAAGCAACTACGCTGAATTTGAGGAAATTGCAAAATCAAAAGACGGATTTATTGAATCGTATTGGTGCGGAGAACACGCCTGCGAGAAAAAGGTTAAAGAAGATTTTAACATAAAAAGCAGGTGTATGCCGTTTGACCAGGATGAGGCCGAATGCGCAAACGAAAAATGCGCCATATGCGGAAAGCAAGCTAAAAAACGGATATACTGGGCAAAGCAATATTAATTATAAATTATCAAATATCAATTGGCAAAAAATTCCCCTTTTTAGAAGGGGTGGTCTTTGCCCTTAAACCACCCCGCCCTTCGGGCACCCCTCCAAGGAGGGGAATTTTTAGTTTTACTTCACTATGAGATTAACAATCCGGCCTTTAACATAAATCTTTTTGACGATAGTTCTGCCGGATATTGCCGCTTTTATTTTGTCGGTTGCTTCGGCTAGCGCAAACACCTCTTCTTCGGCAGCGTTGGTAGGGACATCTATTGTAACAATAATTTTACTATTAACCTGTATTGCTATATTTACTGTATCCTGCACAAGCTTGCTGTAATCCGCACCCGGATAACTTGCTTTAAATATGCTTGTAATATTACCCAGCATACTCCACCATTCTTCTGCGTGATGAGGCGCAAACGGCGCAACTCCCAACACCAGACTGGTTACACATTGCCTTACAAGCTTGTAATTAATTTCTTTAGCCTCTTTTTCGTATTTGCCTATTGCGTTAATCAGTTCCATATATCTTGCCAGCGCAGTGTTGAAACTAAACACTTCTATATCATCCCTTGCACGCTTAATGCTATCGTTCAGGGTGAATTCCAAGTCTTTTTCAAGTTTGCCGTATACCACGCTAAATTCCCCTTTAAGATAAAGGGGTGGCGCCGTAGGCGACGGGGTATGTGAAGAAGCTGAGGGATTGCTTCGTTTGTTGGCTTCGCTGGTCGGGCTCGCAATGACAGAACCATACTTCCCGCACAGCTTTGTAATCTTATCAAAAAAGCGTTGGGCCACGGCAATTAAAGTGTCGCTCCATGGGCCGCCCATGGTAAAGTTAAAACCAAACGCTAATGCAAACCTTATTGCATCGCTTCCGTATTTACTTGTGTAGTCATCCGGGTTAACAACATTGCCAAACCGCTTGCTCATTTTCTGTCCGTCAGGCCCTAAAATCATACCTTGGTGAACCAACCGCTTAAACGGCTCTTTAAAATTAAGATAGCCCAGGTCATAGAGCGCCATTGTCATGAACCTGGCAAATATCAGGTGCATACAGGCATGCTCTCTGCCGCCTATGCAAATATCCACCGGCAGCATCCTTTTGGTTATCTCTTTATCAAACGGTACATCATTCCGCCCCACAGACGGATACCGCAAAAAATACCAGCTGGAGCAAACAAAGGTGTCCAACGTTTCAACCTCGCGCTTGGCAGGTTTGTTGCATTTAGGGCAGATACAATTTACAAAGTCTGCACTCTTAGCCAGCGGAGGCGTTCCGTCCGGCTTAAAATCTACGTCCATCGGTAATTTCACCGGCAATTGCTCTTCAGGCACAGGCACAACTCCGCAATGCGGACAATGAATGACCGGAATCGGGCATCCCCAATACCTCTGACGGCTTACCGACCAGTCTCGCAATCGATATGTGGTTTTAAGTTCACCCGCCCCTGTTTTAGCAAGCTCGGTTGTAATTGCCAGCTTTGCCTCGTCGGAAGTTAATCCGTCAAAATCACGGCTGTTAACAAGTTTCCCGTATTCGGTTGTTGGCAAATCTTCGTTTGGTTTGTTAACAACAACTACCCTGTTAACAGGCAGTTTATATTTTTGCGCAAACTTATAATCCCGCTCGTCATGAGCCGGCACTCCCATAACCGCACCGGTACCGTAACTTGCAATACAATAGTCCGCTATCCATACCGGAACTTCCTTTTGGGTGAGCGGATGCACGGCATATGCACCGGTAAACACCCCGGTTTTTTCTTCGGTTGCAGAAGAGCGCTCTATCTCTTTTTTGAGGCCAGCCTGCTTAATATAGTCATTTACCGCGCTTTTTTGAGCCGGAATGGTGATTTTTGGCACCAACCCGTGCTCCGGTGCAAGCACTATATAACTAACCCCAAAAAGCGTATCCGCTCTTGTTGTAAACACTTCAATTGTTTCGTTGCCGCATTTAAACCAAATTGCGCTGCCCTGACTTTTACCAATCCAGTTGCGCTGCAGCAGCTTGGTGTTTTCCGGCCAGTCAATTGTGTCAAGCCCGTTAAGCAACTGCTCGGCATAAGCGGTAGTTTTAAAAAACCATTGCTTCATGTACTTTTGCTCAACAGCCGACTCGCACCGCTCACAAGCTCCGTCCACAACCTGCTCGTTAGCCAGCACGGTATGGCATTTGGGGCAAAAGTTTACGGCTGCTTCTTTTTGATAAGCAAGCCCCGCTTTAAACAACTCTAAAAACACCCATTGTGTCCACTTGTAATAATCGGGCTCAGATGTGGTTAGTTTATAGTTCCAGTCATACAATGCACCCATTGAGTTGTATTGCGCTTCAATGTTTTTTATGTTTTCAGCGGTGTTGGCTTGCGGATGCGTATTTGTTTTTAACGCATAGTTCTCGCTTGGCAAGCCAAAGCTGTCAAAGCCCATTGGCTGAAACAGATTAGCCCCGCACATTTTTTTAAATCTTGCGTAACTGTCTGCCAATCCATAATTAAAATAATGCCCCATGTGCATTCTGGCGGCACTTGGATATATAAACATCTGGAGCAGGTAATATTTGTGCTCCAAGTCGGTTTCGTCAAATGCAGCAATATTATTTTCTTTCCAATACTTCTGCCATTTCTGCTCTAATTCCAGCGGTGTCATGACGCTTCTCCTAATATTTTATGATTAGTGATTATAGCACAAAAACCATAGATTTTGCAATTAAAACTCCCCTCTAAGATAGAGGGGAGTTTTTTGCCGCTCTTATTTTATTGCAGCTTCTATAAATCCTACAAACAGCGGGTGCGGCCTGTTGGGGCGTGACTTAAACTCCGGATGATACAACACTCCCATAAACCATTTATGTTTAAGCAGTTCAACAATCTCCACATATTTGCCGTCAGGCGAGGTTCCGCTTATAACGAGCCCGGCTTCTCTCAGCCTTGGAACGTAGTCCAGGTTAACCTCCAGGCGGTTGCGGTGACGCTCGGATACAAGTTCGGTTCCGTATGCCAAATGCGCATGGCTGCCAAGCAGCAGCGCAACAGGATATGCGCCCAGGCGTATGCCGTCGGTGCAGTTAGCCTTGTCGCCGTCCGCATGAATAACGCTGTTTTTACCGGTCATGCCTGCATCTTTTATTCCAAGCACATTTCTGCAGTACTCTATAACGGCTATATGCATTCCAAGCCTGATACCAAAATACGGAATATTGTTTTCTCTGGCAAACCTGCACGCTTCCAGCTTGCCTTCTATGCCGGACTTGCCGTTTTCGCCGGTAACTATAATGCCTTGCACATCCCCCAAAAGCTCCGAGCCGTTTTTATTGGTTACCTTGCTGCTGCTTATCCACTTAATTTCTACACGCACACCATTAACCATGCCCGCATGGTTAAGGCTTTCAATTATACTGAGATACGCATCGCACAACTCAATGTATTTTGCTACAATGGCTATTTTAATAACCGGCTTGGTTTCAAGTGCGGCAATATCCTCAACCATTTTAGTCCATTCCAAAAGGTTTGGCCGCTTGGTTGTAAGCCCAAGGTGCTTACAAACCACTTTGTCAAGTTTCTGCTCATGCAGCATTAACGGAACTTCATAAAGCGACTCGCATTCCGAGTTTTCAATTACGCAGCTTTCATCTATATTACAAAACAATGCTATTTTGGCTTTAACGTCACCGTCTATTTTGTTGTAGGTTCTGCAAACAATAACGTCCGGCTGAATTCCGGTGCTAAGCAGTTCCCGCACACTGTGCTGAGTAGGCTTGGTTTTAACCTCGCCGGTTGCGCCAAGAGCAGGCAATAATGTAACATGAACATACATTACGTTGGCATGCCCCAGTTCTGCGCCAACCTGTCTGATAGCTTCCAGAAACGGCAGGCCCTCTATGTCTCCAACCGTACCGCCTATTTCGGTAATAACTACATCCAGCTTAGGGTTGTCTTTGGCAGCTTTCATCATTCTGCGCTTAATATCGTTTGTTACGTGAGGCACTACTTGGACGGTATTGCCCTTAAACGTGCCCTTTTCTTCGTTTTCCAATATATGCTTATATATCTTGCCGGCCGATACCGACGAGTTTTCGGTAAGGCTTTCGTCTATAAAACGCTCGTAATGACCAAGGTCAAGGTCTGTTTCGGCACCGTCATCGGTTATGTAAACCTCGCCGTGCTGATACGGACTGAGCAGCCCCGGGTATACATTCAAATACGGGTCAAACTTCTGTATTGTTACTTTCAGCCCGCGCTGTTTTAAGAGACGCCCAAGACTTGCCGCCGTTATGCCCTTACCGAGCCCCGACACCACTCCGCCAGTAACAAACACATATTTTGCAGCCATTTGACCATTTTCCTCCTTAGAAGCAAGTATCCGAAAAATAAAAACCAATACTCGTATTATACCACTTGGCAAAAAAAAATCCAAAGAAAAACAGCCGAATTTCATCAGTAAAAAATATAGTTATGCACAGGGTTAATTTGCTTGACAAACACGCAATAATTTATAAATTAGGTATTGATTTCGGTTAAAAGACATGATATACTTGCTTTAATGAATAAACTGTAAAGGAAACAAATATGTACGAAAAAATCTCAAACGACCAGTCACTTGCTTTGCTTAAAGCGGCACTCCTTAGCGGAGGGGCCGAAATCATAAACAGGTCAAGCCTTTCTATGGAGGAAATATATGAGGCGGTTTTTAGCACAACCGCCGTTTTGAAGCCATCAAACCAAGCTTATATAAGCGTTGGCAGCGCTACTCCAGTTGATGCCGAGGTTGACAAAATTTTATTTGGCGGCAAAACCATGGAGCAGCACTTTAAGCAAACTGGCAGTAAGGAAGAGCCCGTGCTTGCCGAGCTTAGCAAAACGCTTGAGGCTATTAGAAGCAAAGAAGCTTTTTATAAAGCTGTTGAAGCATTGTTTGTGCTGGGATACCACCTGCAAGAACAATTTACGCTTACCCCACTCCAGGCACGGCTTTTTGAAACAGCCCCGTTTATTAACACAAGAGGTATGCCAACAGAAAACAACCAGGGCAGAGCCGAATGGACTTTACACGGGCACATAACCCCCAAGCTAAACGCCCTGCACACAGCTGCCGAAAAAGCTTGCGGCGAAGAAAGAGATGTCTGCAAAAGATTTGAAGCCGTGGCCGACTCCTTAATGCGCCTACATATGAAAGCCGTAAAGAAAATAGACGATATGAAAGTAAACGCCGTTAAAAAATTGAATTCTAAAAGCATAAGCGAAAGCGGGCGCGTGTATTATAGCACCATTATTGACGAAGCTGACGAAGCACTGGAGCAAGAAGGCCGGTTAAATATTTTTGGCAAGCTTGCCGAGGTAGCCGCTGGCTATGCAAAGCGCTACAAGGACGAAAACAACACTGCTTTAAGAGAATTTAAAAACACGGTTTTCGGCAGCTTTAGAGACAAAAGCAACGCAACAAGCTTTGAAACCAAAGTTACCACCGTAACAAAAACAGGCAAATGCGGCAACACAGCGGCAGAAGCATCAAAAAATTAAAACACCCGGCGGGTGTTTTTTAATTATCAAGCATTATACTGTCTGTGCGCTCGCACAAAAGTTTGTGCTGCTCTGCTTCAAGCAGGTTGCATTGCTTGCCTAGGTCAATGCCGAGCATCTGAGCTGTATATGCGGTTTGAAACATAAACATCTGTACTAATCTGCCTATTGAGGCGGCGTCCGTTTTTAGCAACTTTACGGTGTAGTTGGGCTTACCTGCGGCCGCAAGAACAGATGCGGCTGCCTTATGCTCCATATTGCTAAGTTCGCCCAGGCTTATTCCGGCCAACTGCTCAAATCCGGCAGGCGTGTTTTCCGGTGCCGTTAGGTCTTGCAAATACTCCTTAGCGGCAACAAACACTGCAAACTTGTCGTTTGCGGCACCAAGCAGCAGCTGAAGCATATTGTGTCTGCCGCCAAGGTCTGCGGCAAAATGAGCAGCAATGTTAAGCTGCCCCAGCAGCCCGCTGTAAAGATTGGCTATTCCCCCAAGGCGCGAACAAAACGGCAGAACTGCGGCGGAACTTTTTCCGCAGCTTATAAAATGGTAGTTTGTAAAAGCCGACTTCAGCGCCAGGTTTTTTTCAATGTTGTCACTTCGGTTTGCCTCACACTCGTCTCTGGCGCCGCGCAGCAGCTCATCAATGTCCACTCCAGCCACAGACAGCGGAAGCAGGCTTGAGCTTGTAAGCGCAGCAAACGGTCCGTTTATGCCTTTAGCAACAGTAAACATCTTATACTGTTCCTGTTTGGCAGTATTGCTCATTGCGCCGCTGCCGGCAGTTGTGGTTACAACTATATGTTCTTTTGCCTTTTTACCAAGCTTGTCTTCAAGAGTCTTTTTTATTATCAGAAACTGTGCCATAACAGCGGCTTCGTCTTTGCTTGCCACAATATTAAACACGGTATCTCTCAAGTCAATCCCCGCAAGCATATTATAAAGCCTGCTCGGGCAGGTGTCGTTTATAATATACAGCCTTGGCGCACGCCTAATTTCCCGCGGCAGGCTGTTGTGCGCAGGGTTAAGCAGCGCGGCAGTTAATGCCTTTGCCCCTTCAACTGCCCTGCCTGCTCCTATAACAATAAAATTGTTGTATTTGCGGTATCCGATTGCGGCCCGCTTGATATCGGTTAATTGATTTTGTATTGAATACGGCAGCCCGGCCCATTCTAGCAAGCCGCGCTTTTGCATTGCCGCAACTTCGCTGTGCGCTTTTTTAGTTACAACCTTGCTGCCTGCAAAATCTTGCTCGGTAAGTTTGGTTTTGCCCAGTTTAACACCGGTCAGCAACTGGAAGTCAATATCTATCATTTTCCGCCCCAATTAAATTCTTTTATACAGTATAACCTATGCGGCTCAAAAAATCAAGAGAAAAATAAAACACTTCCGTCCGGAGGTGTTTTATTCTTTTTTAAGTTTCTGGCTGTCTATATAACTTATAACAACATCCCCCGCCATCTGATTGTTTATATCAGGCTCGTTTCTGTTAAGCATACGGTTTGTAAACTCTTCGGTTTCGCGGTTGAGTGTCTTTCTATACCTCCGCTTCCTTGCTTGCCTCTGCGCAATCAGAACCACAAGCAGCAAGAAATCTATCAGCGCAACGGCTATTATAACTATCAGTAATGTGTCCATCTCTTCCCCTTCTGTATGAATAGTATGCTTCTGCGAGTTTTTTATACAGAAACTACAAACTTAGTACAAGTTTACATTAAAAAAAATAAAAACACAAACGATTGTGGTCAATTTTTGACTTGACAAAGCAAACAAACCGGTGTATACTCGGATTATTATCTGCGCCCGTAGCTGTTTTGAGAAAGAAAACCCAATTTTTGTGTATGCGTGGTTTTGTATCCATCTCAAAACGGGCGCAGCATTAACAATTTGCGCCCGTAGTGAAATGGATATCACGCTAGTCTACGGAACTGGTATTTCAGGTTCGAATCCTGACGGGCGCACCATGTTCAGGTGTGCTAATGTCTTAGCCCACCTGCAGTGAAAAAGTGAAGATTGAAAAAGTGAAAAAGTTTTTGGGAGAAAACACCTGAACAACTTATTCGCTTTTTCATTATTCACTCATTCACTAGGGATATTTTTGAAAATATGATATATTTAAACCATGAACGATAAACCCTTAATAACTAAATCAAGAGCATTTGTACTAAAAGGAGTGAGAAATGAAAAATCGGTTTAAATTATTGTTTTTAGCGGTGGCAATATTGCCGTGTATATTTCTGTTTGCAGCGTGCGGTGCAAATACAGCACCTTCAATGCCTAAAAACTTTGCGGTAACACAACAGGGAACTGAGCCAGCCGTTACGCTTTCATGGAGTGCGTCTTCGCCAAATGAAGGCAGTGAAATCGTCAAGTATTGTATCGAGTCGTTTAGAGAAGGAGTGCTTACCGGAGCTTTTGTGTTACTAATCGATTCAACAAATGCTGATAAGCCTGAATATACATATGGGATATATGGATTTGATATTGGTGTTGAGTATACCTTCAAGCTTACGGCAATTAATGCAAATGAAGAAAATAGTACGGTTGCAATTGCAACTATTACCTTAACTTCCTAATTATGTTATTACCGCTTTACAACCAAGATTTCTTGTGCAATGTAGTTACGCTTTATCAAGAGTCCGACTACCACACTCTCGGGCCCCCCTGACCAACTATAATAAATAAAAAGACTGACTTTGTCATTCCACTTGACAAAAGTCAGTCTTTTTATTAAATGATAAATTGATTACGCTTGGAAAACGAAATAGTACATTACGCCTTCAACTTCTTCACTTAGAATTTCAACTACATACCATGTTCCTGCTGTTAAGCTGCTTGTAAAGTCCAATTCAAGGTCATTGCCGCTATTTATGTCGCCAGAATTCACACTTGTAAA
>WRCD01000014.1 GCA_009784185.1 Bacillota bacterium | reverse complement strand
TTATATGAATTATTAGTCTCTGCTTCTAATGCGTCCTCCGGCAGATTTTTATCTTTTGCATTTGCTTTAGCCATAACTTCTTCAGGTGAAAGAACTTTGTCTTTATTGCCTTGCGCAGCAGCAACCGGAGAATCCAAAGCCTTTTCGTTTGATGCGTTTTCGGCAGAAAGCTCTTCGGCCGCACTGGCTTGTGACGGCACAAACTTCTGATGGAAATCATCCTGCAGTTTTTTTGCTGCCCATCCGCCTGCCTTGTCAGCCAACTCACCATACTCGCCACCCATAGTTTCAGCAATCTTAGCAATGTCCGATGCCAAATTTGTGTCGGTCTTTATAAATAATTTATAAGTCTCGTTCATAGCTTCTTGCTTGTTTCCATCCGGAGCATTTTCTAATTTATTAAGCATCTTTAATTTTGTAAGCACATTCGGATTAATTGTAGCGGCAAAATCCAAGTCGCTTTCGGCACGGCTTACAATGCTTCCAATATTCTGCGTAAGCTCTTCAGAATGTCCGCCAACAAACCTGCCTTGAATCAAGTTCATGTCAGCACCCTTTGTAGCAGCATCAAAGTCACGTACTCCGTTCTCGCTTTTTGCAGACATTGCCCTAAAATCAAGCCCCCTACCTTTGCCGTATTCGTAATATTTACCCAAAAGTTTTTCTATTGTTGCTCGGCGCGGGTCATTAGCGTCAAGAGTATCAAGCTCTTTGCTGTATTGGCTAACCATGTTAAACATGTTTGCATGAACTATATCGTGCTTGCCCTTATTGGTTGCGTAATACGAATGGTCGGCATTAAATGACATTGCTTCGGTTCCGATTTTAGCAGCCTCCGGCGATTGAGCGCCAAGGCGCTCGGCAATCATGTGAATATTTGCCTTGCCGCCATTTCGCTTAAATTCGCTATCCAAATACGCATACCGTGCATTTAATATCTGCCCCATGTTTGCCATTTGTTCTTTACTGCCTGTATAGCCCGTATTAGCAAACGAAGACTTGAAGTATTCTGTAAAGCCACTGCCCGCTCCCATTCCAAAACTTGCCACAAACTGTTGCATAAAACTCGCACCCAGATTGGCAGATGGTATGGTACCGCTTTTTTGCATCATGGTAAACATCATGTTGAATTGCATCGGCTTAAGCACCGGCTCGTTCAGTTCGTTAATCAGCCGCTGCTGGTTCTCCGGAGAAAGCCCCGGCGAAATTGCTTCTTGCTCCAGAATAGCAATAATCTTTGCGTTTTTATTGCCGCCGCCAAGAAACGAGTTAAGGTTGGCAGTGCCGCCCATATCGTTTAAAAACTGGTTCAACGCCTTGCGGTTTTCTAAGTGATGATAATTTTCAAACATATGTTGTACTGCCCGCGTTTGCGCAGTGTATGACATATGTCTGAAAACATTTTTCTGAAAGTCCAAATTGTTATAGTTGCTGGGATGGATGTTTGCACCCACTTGCCTCAGCAACGCAAGGTTATCGGTTGGAATGGTCTTTAAAACCTTGCTGAACACATCTGCCCTATTAAGCTCATTAACAACCGCCGGGTCATTGAAAAAGCTCTCTAACTGCTGCTCCGGCAGCTGTTTTAAAAGCGCGTTAAACCCGCCTTCTCTGGTAACGGCAGCAAGCTTAAACTCGGTGTTGTCCAGCAACTTGACCTGGTCTTCTGCTTTTAACTTAGGGAATTCGTATCTCAGCCAATCCTCATTGACTTTGTCGATACTAAAATCTTTTATGTTAAAATCTTTCTTCCCCTCGGCTGCTTTCTTTTTAGCTTCCTGCTCGGCAGCCAGGATTTTATTAGTATCAGCTACTTGCGTTGTAACGTCTTCACTATTCACCACATCTACCGTTGCTTTGTTTTCAGCCATGTTTTTTCCTCCATAGTTTGGTTTAATTATAGCACAACCATGAAAAAATGCAATAGCATTTCTTCAATTATCAAATACAAAATAATGTTAAATAAAAACGGAGCAAGTGATTAAAACAATTTATATCACATACCCCGTCAGCTTCGCTGCCACCCCTTTATCTTAAAGGGGAATTTTTATTGCACTATTTTAAATCCACTACTTTTTTAATCATTTCCAACAATTGGTTTTTTTGCTTAAACCCTATTGCACGGTCGGCTTCTTCTCCGTTGTTATACAAGATTAATGTAGGCACATTCATCAGTTCGTACTCCTGAGCAATTTCCATGCTTTTGTCTATATCGCATTTAGCTATTACAACTTTGTCACCCACGGCTTCGCTAACTGCTTCCAAAACGGGATTAAGCATTTTGCAAGGACCGCACCATGTAGCGTAAAAATCCACCAGCACGGGCTTGTCGGATGCAATAACCACATCGTTAAAGTTTGCATTTCCCACTTCCTGAATCTGAGACATATTTCACTCCTTTGTTTTGTAAAAGTGTAGACAATTTTAGCAGATTTAAAACTATTTAGCAAATGATTTAAACTGCAAAAGAATAAAAAACCGTATCCATTCCCCTCTAAGTTATAGGGGTGGCACACCAGTAGCCGGGGTGTATGATTAGCTGCTTAAAACGCTATCTTGTTCAGGTCATCCAGTCTTACGCTGCGCTCCTTGCCGGTTGCCATATCTTTAATTGTAACTCTTCCCTCCGCAGCCTCCTTGTCACCCAATAGCAGCATGGTTTCTGCGCCCAGCTTATCTGCAAGCTTAAACTGAGTTTTCAAACTGCGCTCTGCCAGGTTAAACTCGCATGAAAGCCCCATTTTGCGAATAGTTTGCACTACATAAAGCACATCGGCGGGCTTTACATTGCCGGCATTCGCCACATATACATCTAGCGCGGGCGGCTGAATGTTTATTATGCTTGCAACCCTGTCCAGTCCTATGCCGAACCCCACCGCGGGTGTTGGAGGTCCGCCCAATTCCTCCACCAGCTTGTCGTACCTGCCGCCCGCAGCAATTGTTAACGGCCTATCTTCATTAAACTTTTCCACTATAAACTCAAAAACTGTTTTGGTGTAGTAATCCAGCCCGCGTACAAGTCCGGAATCTACTTTAAACACAATGCCGGCCTGTGTAAGCATTAACTTAAGCGCTTCAAAATCGGTATTGCAGCTTTGGCAAAGTTCGTTTACAATTTTTGGTGCTTTTGCGTTTATCTTTTTGCAAGCCTCGTTTTTGCAGTCCAGTATCCTTAGCGGATTTTTTTGAAAACGGGTTTTGCAGTCATCACACATCTTGGTTATGTTTTTGCTCATAAACTTTTGGAGTGCAAGGTTATATTTAGCCCTGCAATCCGGGCAACCTATGCTGTTTATATATAAAGTGTAGTTCTGCTCTACTCCGGCACGGCGCAAAAACTCATCTGCCATAGATATAGCTTCAAAATCGGCTATGGCACCGGCTGCTCCAAAGCACTCCAGCCCAAACTGCCAGAACTCGCGGAATCTGCCTGCCTGAGGCTTTTCGTATCTGAACATATTGCCGATATAACAAAACTTAGCCGGCAATGTCTGATTAAGCGTACCGTTTTCAATAACCGCACGAACTACTCCTGCCGTCATTTCGGGCCTGAGCGTAATGTTTCTGCCGCCCTTGTCGGTAAAAGTGTACATTTCTTTGCTTACAATGTCGCTGCCCTCGCCTACGGTGCGCACAAACAGGTTAGTAGCCTCAAAAGTAGGGGTTTTTATCATTTTGGCGTTAAACTCACCGGCAACCTCGTTTGCCGCCTGCTCCAGAAACCCAAAAACCGCACTTTCGGGCGGTAAAATATCTCTGGTTCCTTTTGGCTTTTCAAATTTCATGACACACCTTATATAATGTATTTGCTCAGGTCGTGCTTTTTCAGCGTAGGTTCAAGAGCCTTGACTACGTATTCTTTGGTTATAATCACATCGCTTAGCGGATGGTCGCCGCCAGCGTTAAACGATATTTCTTCCAGTAATGCCTCTAAAATCGTATGCAGACGCCTTGCCCCGATGTTTTCGTTTGTTTCGTTTTCAAGCTCGGCAATGCGTGCAACCTCCTCAAGACTATCTTTATTAAACGAAAGGTTAATATTGTCAACCTTAAGCAACTCGGCATATTGCTTAGTAATAGCGTTTTTAGGTTGGGTTAAAATCTTTAAAAAGTCTTTGCGGGTTAAATTGTCAAGTTCAACGCGTATAGGGAATCTTCCCTGAAGCTCCGGAATTAAATCCTCAATTTTAGATACATGAAACGCACCCGCCGCAATAAACAGAATAAAATCCGTACGGATTGTACCGTGCTTGGTGCTTACGTTACAGCCCTCAACAAACGGCAGAATATCGCGCTGAACTCCTTCACGGCTTACATCCGGCCCATTGCTTTTGCCGCTGCCCATTGCAATTTTGTCAATCTCGTCAATAAAAATTATGCCTTCCTGCTCTGCTCTGCGTATGCCTTCACTGTTTACCGCATCCGTGTCAATAAGCCGCTCGCATTCTTCATGAATAATAATCTTCTTAGCTTCCCCAACCGTAAGCTTTCTGCGCTTGCGTTTTGGAGGCATAAGCCCGCCCAGCATATCACCAAGGTTAAAATCCGCCCCCATGCCCGGCATAATTTCAATATTTTTAGGAGCCATGGTTACGTCCATTTCAATCAGCTCGCCGTCATGTTTGCCTTCTTTAAGCTCAGATAAAAGCAGGCTCTTAAAGTTTGCGGGTTCTTCGGCGCCAGCTAGGGCAACCTTTTTAGCAATATACAAAATATCGCAAACTTTCTGATTAGCTAAATCAGATGCCTTTACTTTTACCTCTTCGTACTTCTCTTCTTTTACCAGGCGGATGCTTGTTTCAACTAAATCCCGAATCATGCTTTCAACATCTCTGCCAACATAACCCACTTCGGTGTACTTGGTAGCTTCAACCTTAACAAACGGCGCGCGCACAAGCTTAGCAAGACGCCTTGCTATCTCGGTTTTACCAACACCTGTTGGGCCTTTCATTATAATATTCTTTGGTGTAATTTCATCGCGCAGCTCGTCGCTAAGCTTGCTTCTGCGGTATCTGTTTCGCAATGCAACCGCAACCGAGCGTTTTGCCTTATCTTGGCCTACAATATAATTGTCAAGCTCTGTTACTATCTGTTTTGGTGTCATCTGCTCCATAACTAAATCTCCTCTACTATCAGGTGGTCGTTGGTGTAAATGCAATACTTGGAGGCAATCTTTACCGCCTCGGTTGCAATTTCTCTTGCGCTCATATCTGTCTTAGCCGTCATTACGTGCATTGCCCCAAGCGCAAACTTGCTGCCCGCGCCAATACTTGCAAAGCCTTCTGCAGGCTCCATAACATTACCGTCGCCCATAAAATAATACAGATGCACACCGTCTGATACAAGCATTGCTACCTCCAGTTTTCGTGCAACCATATCTTTCTGCCAATTGCCGGCTACCTCAACCACACTTCGCTGCAGGTTGCCGCTAAAGCGCTGCAGTGCAGACTCTATCATCCGCAGCAAAACAAACGCATCCGATACCAGGCCAGCAAAGCCAAGTATAACCTTGTCGTTGTAAATCCTGCGCACCTTTACAACCGAATCCTTAACAATAATATCGCCAAGCGTTGCCTGGCTGTCGCCCGCAATTACGGTTTTTCCTTTGTGCTTAATTGCCGCAATAGTTGTTCCATGAAGTCCGTCCATAACTTCTCCTTTTAAATACGGAAACAAGTTTACCATATTTTACGATTGAAGTAAACTAAAAATTACTCCTAGGCCTCCATTGCTTTATGGTCCGGGTACTTTAAGTTTGCATTTACGCCGGCAATTTTAATGTGCGGAGAATTTAACGCATCATCTATCATTTCGGCGGATGCCCCGGACTTAATTGCGGCCGTTTTAGCTTTATCAAAAATAATTTTATTGTTTTTCATCAAAGTGTTAAACTCCGATTCCGACATCGTCCTGGCAAACCCGTCCTGAATTTTTTCCAGACACGGCAGCAGATATTCGCCGGCTTTCATATTCTGCTTACAACCAAGCGTAATATTCTCCTCATGCCGGATTGCGTGAGAAAATGTGCGGACATCAATAAACTGAAAGCCGGCTGATGAATCATAGAAAAAATTTTCTATATTCTGCCAGTCCACCGTAAGCCCCATGTCCAGAATTGCTTTGTAGTCGCTTACAAATTTATCAAATTGCTTCTGCGGCGCTTCTGCCAAGTCCTTAGCAAAAGTAAGCGTGCGTTCTTTATCCCACCTGATAGCCCCCGCCCAAAGCTCGCTCCCCTTTGCTCTTTCCATGATAATGTAACCGTCGGTTTCGCGGAAACAATAGCCCAGAATCGGCACAACCGCCACTCCCTTTTTGGCCAGCCTGTTCAGCTTTGATATAATTATGTCGTACGGAACAACGTCCCGTGCAAAAAAGTGTTTGTCCTGATAATACATCCCTTTCATGCCCAAGACTGCATGGTTCTCAAAAACATGAACCTCTGCCCATGCGCCCCACTGAGCTGCTTTTTCGGTTTTTGTTCTTGCAATCAGCTCAAGCGCCAGCTTTTCATCAATGTGGTAAAATCTGTTTTCCATGCGGATATTATAACACGAGATGTATAAAAAAGCAAGACGGGGACAGAAAGAAAAAGCGCCTATACCGGCACTTTCTTCTCAGTTCTGCTATATCTGCAGGTTTTGTTTATGCAGTTGTATTTAATCTGCTCGTCTGTTTCTTTTTTGGTAAGCACCCCGCCGCAGGTCGGGCATTTCTGGTCGGTTGGCGGATCCCAGCTTATAAACTTACAGTTTGGATACCCTGTGCAGCCGTAAAAAGTTTTACCGCTCTTGCCGCGCCGCGCTATTACGTCTTTGCCGCAATCCGGACATTTGGCAACCGGCTCGTTAAGATTCTTAATGTTTTTACATTCCGGAAACTTAGGGCAAGCCAGAAACTTGCCGTATCTGCCGTTGCGTATTACCATTTTTGCGCCGCACTTATCGCAAACAACATTGCTCTCTTCAACCGGCAGCCTGAATTTTTCGGTGTTTTCGCCTGCTGTTTTTAGCTCCGCTTCAAGCACTTTGTAAAATTCGGCAACAAATTTCTGCCATTCAACTCCGCCCTCTTCAACCGAGTCCAGCTTATCTTCCATTTCGGCGGTAAAGCCTATGTTCATAATATCGGGGAAAAACTTAATTAAGGTACTGCAAACCACGCTGCCAAGCTCGGTTGGCTTAATGTACTTGCCTTCCTTTTCGGTATACAATCTGTTTGCAATCAGCGTAATGGTGGGCACATATGTAGCAGGCCGGCCGATTCCTTTCTCTTCCATTGCCTTAACAAGACTTGCCTCGGTGTATCTGGCAGGGGGCTTAGTAAACTTTTGCTCTGCTTTAATGTCATTAAGGTTCAGTTTTTCGCCTTCCGTCAGCTCCGGAATCAGGCTTTGCAGTTCGTCATCATCGTTTGAGTTGTCGGTATTCTTGTAGTCCTCATACACCTTGGTATAGCCTGCAAACAGCGGAGTTCTGCCGGTGGTTTTAAATATGTGCTTATTGGCCAGAATGTCTATTGTAACCGAATTGTAAGTTGCTTTTGCCATCTGACTGGCCAAGAACCGCTCGTAAATTATCTTATACAGGCGATAATTATCGGAGCTTAAACTAGCCTTAACCGATTCGGGCGTAAGGCTTAAATTAATCGGGCGGATTGCTTCATGCGCATCCTGGGTATTTTTCCTGCTTTTATAAAAATTCGGAGTTTCGGGATAATAGTCCGCCCCAAAATTTTTAATTATAAAATTCTTTGCCATTGCTATTGCATCGGGTGACACTCGCACCGAGTCGGTACGAATGTAAGTAACCAGCGCAACTTTTCCCTCGCCCGCAATTTCTACACCCTCGTACAGGCTTTGCGCGGCAGAACTAGAGCGCTTAAGCGTCATTCCAAGCTTGTTAAGGGCATCCTGCTGCATTGTGCTTGTGGTGTAGGGCGCAGGTGCATGGCTGCTGGTAACCGACTTCTTAATTTTATCAACAACAAAACCGGCACCTTTAATATCCAAAAGCACCTTGTCTTTCTGTTCTGTGTTTTCTATTTTTACTTTCTTTCCGTTAAAGCCGTAATACAGGCTTTTAAAAACCTGCGTGTCATTAATTTTATTTAAGAGCGCCGTAATAACCCAATATTCTTCCGGTACAAATGCCAGTATCTCTTTTTCGCGGTCAACTACAAGTTCAAGAGTGGTACTCTGAACCCTGCCCGCACTAAGCTTTGGCTGAATCTTTTTACTTATTACCGGTGAAACCTTATAGCCCACCAGCCTGTCAAGCACACGCCTTGCCTGCTGGGCATCAACCAAATCCAGATTAATTGCCCGCGGGTTTTGCAGCGCCTTCTGAACAGCTGACTTGCTGATTTCGTTAAACTCTATCCTGCAAGCAGAGTTTGGGTCAATATCTAAAATGTGCGCTACGTGCCAGGATATTGCCTCACCTTCGCGGTCGGGGTCCGTTGCAAGCAAAACTTTGCCGGCAGACTTGGCCTTAGCCGTAAGCGACTTTATAATGGCACTTTTGTCCGACATCACCACATATTTAGGTTCAAAATTGTTGGCAATATCTACGGAGAGGCCGTTTTTATCCAGGTCGCGTATGTGTCCTTTTGTAGCCATAACCTCATACCCGCTGCCCAGGTATTTCTGAATGGTTTCCTTCTTTCCCGCACCTTCAATAACAACTAAAATCATTTAATCAGCCTTTATCTGTTAGTTTGCTAAGCAATAGATATTGCCCGGCAACTTTTCTATTAAACCATTAATTTCCATAGTTGTCAACAAACTATTAATGGTTTTTGGTTCTAATTTTGTAATTTTTTTAATTTCATCGTAATGTAACGGCTCTAATTTCAATGCCTCAAATATCACCTGCTCGTCCAAACTCAGCTGAGCTCTGGCAACTTTTTGCTCGTCAGCCTGCATATCAATGCCGATTCTGGCTAAAATATCGGCGGGAGTTAGCACACACGCTGCCTGACATTCTTTAAGCAGTCTGTTACTCCCCATGCTAGCAAAACTATTAACCGGGCCGGGCAACACAAACAGCTCCTTGCCGTATTCGCTTGCATAGTTTACAGTGTACATAGCTCCGCTCTTTCCGCCCATTTCCGGTACAAACACTCCTAAACTAAGTGCCGCAATAATCCGGTTGCGCCTTGGAAATGAATACAACTGAGGCTTACTGCTTGGCCGCATTTCTGTTACTAACAGACCGCCGCCGTTTGCTATCTGCTCACTAAGCTCTTGGTTGGTAGCGGGATAAATACTGTTTAAGCCCCCGGCAAGCACTGCAATTGTTTTTCCGTTCTCCGCTGCCATTGCGCCTTTATGTGCTGCGGTATCAATACCGTCGGACAGCCCGCTTGTAATAGCAATTCCATGCTTGGCTATTGTTTTTGCGAATAATTCCGATTGTTCTCTGCCGTATCTGGTGCATTTTCTGCTGCCGACTATTGCAATGCTTTTGCTTTTAAGCAAGCCTACATCGCCTTTGCAATACAGCACATACGGCGGGTCAAAGCTGTTACTCAGGCTTTCGGGATAATCTTTGCTGACTATTGTAACCGCAGTTATACCCAGGCGTTGTAAGCCTTTCATTTGCATAGACAGAAACTCCGGCGTGTGCGAAAGCACAAGGGTATTAATCTCCTGTGCGGTTAAAGCGTTTTTAACTCCGCTGTTTGTTTCAAGGTTTTCCCACAAATCGGATGCCGACTTAAAACAGGCCAGCAAAGCCGCCTTTTTCTTAGTGCTTAAAAAGTCAAACAAATCCAGCCATACATATATGCTCTCTTCTTTAGTGTACAAAGTTGGTTTCTCCCTCTAAGTTTTTGCGCCCTTCGGGCGGCTACCCCGTCTGCCCTCGCTCTATGCTCGGTCATCCACCCCTTCGGAAAAGGGGAATGTTTGGTTTACCAATACTTTTTGTCTAAGCTACGGTACTGAATTGCTTCTGCAAGATGGTGCCTTTGTATGTCCTCACTGCCGTCAAGGTCGGCAATGGTGCGGGCAACTTTTAGTATCCTACTATGAGCCCTTGGGCTGAGGTTAAGCTTTGTAAACGCCGCCGCCAGCATATCTTGGCTTGGCTTATCCAGTTTGCAGTGTTTTAGTGCAAGCTGAGGCGTCATTTTGGCATTGCTGTATATTTTGCTTGCACCAAACCGCTTAAGCTGAGTGTCTCTCGCCTTATCCACTCTTGACTTAATATTTGCCGAATTTTCTTCCTGCTCCTCGCTGGTCAGCTTTTCATAGCTTATATTGTCTACTTCAACATGAAGGTCAATCCGGTCCATAAGCGGCCCGCTTAAGCGGCTTAAATACTTCTGAATCTGGTTGGCGGTGCATTTACATTGCTTGGTTGCACTGCCGTAATTTCCGCATGGGCAAGGGTTCATGCTGGCAATCAGCATAAAATTGGCCGGATACTCAATGGTAGCCTGCTGACGGGATACCGTAATTACACCGTCTTCTAATGGCTGACGCAGGGTTTCCAGCAGGTGCCGGGTATACTCCGGAAGCTCGTCCAAAAACAGAACACCGTTGTGAGCCAGGCTTATCTCGCCGGGTTTGGCGTTTTTGCCGCCGCCGGTTAGAGCATAAGAGCTGGCTGTATGATGCGGGCTTCTGAACGGCCTTGTGGTGATGATACCGTCGGTATTACTTAGCACTCCTGCCACGCTATGTATTTTGGTAACCTCCAATGCCTCTTCAAAGCTTAAATCCGGCAATATACTGGGGAAGCATTTAGCAAGCATGGTCTTGCCTGTGCCCGGAGGCCCCAGCATAAGCACATTGTGTCCGCCGGCCGCTGCAATTTCCAGTGCCCTTCTGGCCGAGCCCTGCCCGCGCACATAGCAAAAATCATTGCCTTTGTTTGCGCTTGCTTTAACTTGTTCAAAACTGGTTGGAGCAAGCGGCTTAATCTCAACCGTGCCGCGCAAAAACCCTACAAGCTCTAAAAGCGTGCGTACAGCATAAACCTCTATCCCTTCAATAAAACTTGCTTCGGCGCTGTTTTCATATGGAATAACAAACTTTTTGATTCCCGCGTTTCTGGCAGCAATAAGTATCGGCAGCACTCCGTTTGCGCGCCTGATGCCCCCATCTAAGCCCAGTTCGCCCAAAAACGCAAACTGGCTGAAATCGCCCTCAAGCTGGTCGTCTCCGCCCGCCTGCAAAATGCCAAGCGCAATAGGCACATCGTATAGCACACCCTCTTTTCTGGTATCTGCGGGAGCCAGGTTAACGGTAATTTTAAGCATAGGGAACATAAGCCCGCTGTTTTTAATTGCTGAACTTACTCTGTCTTTCGCTTCTTTTATAGCTGCATCCGGCAAACCCACCGTATCAAACTTAGGCAAACCGTAATTTATATCTACCTCAACGTCAACTGCGTAACCGCTTATTCCTACCAATCCAAAACTCTTTATTTTTGCTAACATTTCAGCTCCTCTTCCCGTGAACCCATTTTGACTATTATACCCGGCAACAACCCGAAAAGCAAGTAAACGAACAAATGTTTAATAAATTTTAAACAAAAACCACCGCACGGGTGGTTTTATAATGTACGAACATTCTCTTCAGCCATGTCTTTGTGTTTTGCACCCCTAGTCCCTGCCCTCTCTACCAGCTCCAACTTTCTGCCGTCCGCACTCAATCTGTAAATAAAGCCTTCTGGAGGCGGCGGAATGTCTTTTGAATTATCTTCACTTTTTATCTTAACCATATCTAAATCTTCTACCGCCCTGCGGTCATCTCTCCCGCATCCGAAATCTTATTTTTGTTTCTTGCAACCATATTAATTTTAGCGTATTCGGCCTTCGCGGTTTCTGGATTAAGTGCTATTGCAACATTGTCAAAAAGCGGAAGTTCGGTCACATTAGTCAGCACCCCATTCGGTTTATCAAGTTCAAACAATTCCGGTCTGTGCCCATCTAATGTTCGCAACTCTAAAAATGCAAGTCCGCTTGGGTCTTTATAAACATCCAGATACATTCCCGCATCAACAAGCCTGGTTCGTCCTCTACTATCCTCTTTATAACGAATGTAGCGCAACGGAAAGCGAGTTTTGTTTATTATGCCATGCTCATGCTCGTCCTGTTGATTTGCCTCCAAAACCTGACCGTATGTTTTTTGTGATATGCCATCACTGTCGGCATCATATATGCTCTTTTTGTTGCCGCCATCCAGAATTTCGGAAAAATATTTTACAGAGCCGGTAAGATTGTTGGTTGTTATGCTTAGCCTTCGGACTAAATTACGGTTAGATTTGTCTACAAAATAATCGTGCTGAACATCAATGCCCACTCTGCCGCTAGTAAATTTTGCAACAAAACTCTGGTCAACAACATATTTTGCAACCGCCTGACTGGTTATATTTTTTATTTTCAAACTATCATTTGAAAACCAAACCTTATTCATTTGCTTTCTCCTTATTACTTAATTTATTTGCGGTCATGGCAGTCCGCCACAGCGCCCACCAGGCTAAGAGCCTCGCTGACTGCCGCAGGGTTTTTTACCATGTTTTCGGGCTCAAACTTTGTTGCAAGCGTTACGTCACACCAGCCCTTTGGGACCTGAAAATCCCGTGACTTTTTTTCTGAATTAAACTTCAGTTCAACAATCTCCACCCCGCTAAGAGCCTCTCTAAACTCTTTTAGGATAACAGTATCCACGTCATATCCAAAAACAGAATACATCCACTTATGCCGGGCATATCGCACTTGAGTAATTTCGCCCGTTTCTGCATCCGAGAGCAAGTTTTTAAATTTTTCATATCCTGCCTCGTCCAGCGCTACCGTTACCGGCTCATATTTTCCTGTTTTACCGTTTTGCATTTTCTGGATAGCGAAATATTGCGGGTCTCCGTCTTCATATGTTCCAACCACATACCCTTTATAGGACTCGTCTTTTATAAGCATATATTCCGTATCCAGGTCACATCCCGGGTTTGCAGGCATAAAAACTTCGGTTACCATTCTTTCAATGTGCGGCCAATAAACACTGTCTTCCTTAATATACTTGTAAGCATCTTTAGCTAAAAATTTTCTTGTTACCATAAACCTGCTTCCTTTTTAAACTCCATGAGAGTATTATACCACAACCTGCAAAATTGTCAATATGCAAAATGAAATCCGTTATCATACACCTATAGCAAACATTCCCCTCCTTGGAGGGGCAAGCAATGCGACGGGGTGGTTTGCAAGATTTTTGCGCTTGCTCTGCAAGCGGCTACCCCGTCTGCCTCGCCTCCACGGCTCGGCATCCACCCCTTCAAAGAAGGGGAATTTTATTTCTTCGACCCGACGGATTGCTTCGTCTGAATCCGGAATAGAACTGCTGGCAATGACAGCGTTTTCGGAGCGATAGCGACCCGCAGTTGTTCCCTGTTACCTGTTACTTGTTCACTAAAAAAAGCGCACAGCGCTTTTTTTAAATGTCTTCTTTAATTTTTGCTGATTTACCGGTTAGTCCGCGCAAGTAATATAGTTTAGCTCGTCTCACTTTACCCTTGCGTACAACATCTACTCTGTCAATTCGCGGCGAATGAACCGGAAAGGTTCGCTCTACACCGATACCAAACGACATTCTGCGCACAGTAAAGGTCTCACGGATACTGCCGTTTTTACGTGCAATAACAACACCTTCGTAAGCCTGCAAACGTTCTTTCTCGCCTTCAACAACCTTAACATATACCTTAACCGTGTCTCCAACGTTAAAGTTGCCTGCCTTGCTGTTTAAGCCTTCGGCCTCAAGCGTGGTAATGATGTTCATCATAACTTAACACCTCCCTTTTTAGAGATTAACCAAATGTTCGTGCTCCTGCCACAATCGAAGGTTTTGCGCCCTCGGAGGCTACCCCGTCTGCGCCTCGCCTCTACGGCGGCCGCATCCACCCCAAAGGAATTGGGGAATTTTAGGTAGTCCAACTCAGCATAGGAGTAGAGGACCATATGAAGTCATACGGGCAGTATAGCACAACGGCCGGCAAAAATCAATACATTTACCAAGATTATTTTAAAAATAAAACACCTCCAAAATAGAGATGTTTCAGTAAACTGTTTATCTTACGGAAGCTTTGTCGGCAGACTTTCTTCCAAACACTCCTCCTACACGGGCACTGATTCGTGCCACTATCGAAGTATTTGCGGTATGCCAGTCCTTAATCCATTCGCCGTAATAATCTGCATGGCTCTTTACCGACACATATCCGCTTTCAAAAGTTGTGTCACCGAAATGCACAACCCCGCTTTTTTCCCTGGCCGAAGCAGACAGCTCCTCTGCCTTTACCGAGTCTTTCGGTACACCAATACCCTGAGCGTAACATTTGGCTACATCAAACTCAGCAGGCAGATATCCAAGCTTAGCAGCTTTTTCGTAGTTTTCGTATGCCATCTTTTTTAAAGTTGAAATTTGTTCGGGGTTCATTTTCCGGTCGGGAGCAAAAGCCAAATCTTCACACATCATTCCGTTTATAAAAAGGGCAGGAGGAAACTTTTCATCAACAGCTTTATCAAACCATAATTTGTCCATGCCGCCGCTATTTCGTGCCGCATCTCCCAGCCTTTCCCTCATTATGCCTGCCAGACAAAACTGAGCGGCCGGATTGCCGTCCAGTGCCAGTTGCGACACCTTTTGCTCGTTTGCTTTGGCGTATTTACTGTCCATTTTAGCCATTGCCGCAACCAGACTCATACCTCTTATCTTTGCTTGATTTTCCGCCATTTACATAATCTCCTTTGCTTTGTTGTAGATAATTATACCATTAGTCCGGGAAAATGCAATAGGTTTGTAAAAAGTTTATTCTTTGTTTTGCTTATCAAGCACTTTACCAAAATCACTGAAATACATTTTTTGTAAAACATATTCGTCCAGCCCGCTGAGCTGAGTATAGGAAGTAGGCAATCCAAGGTTTAAGTAAATAAAACTTTCCTTTCCGCCGGCATCCCGCTTTAATATTGCCGCAATGCAAAACATTTTCTTTAAAGGGTTTTCGGGAAACAATGGGATACTTTGCCCGCAATAGTCGTCAAACTCTTCACTAAACACAAGCTCTGCATGAAGCCCCTTAACCCTTACCGCACTTACTGTCTGCCGTTCAACAATATTCCAGTCGTTGTTGTAAACAACAACCTTTGTGTCTTTAAGCCTTTTCAGCCGCCGTAAAAAAGCCTCGTAATCAGCTTTAACATTACTCTCGTCGTTTCGCTCATACTCGTCTATTAAGTCTTTATATTTGTCTTTAAAAACTTCTTTTTTTGCAATGGCAGCAAAATGCTTTTCTTTGTCGGCATCCAGATTCAGGTCGTATGCGTTTTGCCCCTTTGTATTATCAAACTCGTACATTTTCCACCTTGCTTGCGCCTATTTTGTTTATTATACCCTTTTATGCATTAGTTTGTCAAAGAGAAATATAAAAAAACACCCCAACTTGAGGTGTTTTTAATTGAAAACTTATTTTACTGCAACAGTTCTTGCCTCAATTTGGTCTTCTTTTGCCATCCTACCTTCACCGGAAGGAGTCATCACAAAAAGCCGGTCTTGTTTTCCCTGAGTAAAATTAATGTGGATGTCACACCCCTGTCCCGAAGGCGTCTTCCGCAAATCGCATTCTACCGCTTTAATGCTGGTAATGCTAACCAATAAATCCTGGTCGTTTCCGGCCATTGTCTCTGAAAAATCTTTAACCTGAGGCATGGAAAGAGTTTCGGCATTATCTCCTAAAAACTTAAACGCAGATTTAAACACATTTGCTAAATCCAGCAGATAATCTACCTGTGCATCCAGCGTTTCTTCAGAAATTTCCAGCCTGCCCTTTAAGGCTTCGTTTTCTGCTGTGGAAATTGCCAGCTTCTTTTTTAGCTCTTCGTTTTCTTTCGCAAAAGCCCTCTTTGATTCTCCTAATTTATCAATTGCTTTATTAAGTTCTTGTCTAAGTTCTTCAGCGCTCATATTGGTTAGACCTCTTTCTTTTGACTTGGCTCCTTCAGAGCCTGCAATTATTCCCCCATATTCACCATCACCTGCCATTTTTCTTTCTCCTTTAATATTCTATATACCCATTATACCCCCCCCCCCCCCCCCCCCTTCTCCCTTCAGAACATCAAAAAAAATATAAAAAAAAAAAAAAAACCAGGCTATTTTAAAGGAAATTTT
>WRCD01000013.1 GCA_009784185.1 Bacillota bacterium | reverse complement strand
GGACTGAAAATCCTTGTGTCGGGAGTTCGATTCTCCCCTGAGGCACCAATTTTCTCGGACCGTTAGCTCAGTTGGTTAGAGCAACCGGCTCATAACCGGTTGGTGCGGGGTTCGAGTCCCTGACGGTCCACCACATATGCTGGCGTAGCTCAATTGGCAGAGCAGCTGACTTGTAATCAGCAGGTTGGAGGTTCAATTCCTCTCGCCAGCTCCAAAACTTTCCCAGTTCTTTCTTGCTTATTTCTAGCTGGCGAATCGGAACCGCCCTCGCGCGATGCGCTCGTGGAAAAAGCAGTACTTTTTCCCTCTCGCCAGCTCCAAACTTCCCCGATATTTTAGGAGAAAATAATGGATAAAAACCTGAAAGAGATTTTTGATGCTTATAAGCATAACAACAACGCAAGCAAATTGCTTGCAAAGTTTGCTGAAACTGTTGTGCCTAACAATAACGAAAAAGACCCAACCTGGGCATATGGTGCACAAAATTTTTTACAAGCCGCAATGTTATCGTTGTTGCAAAATCCTAAAGTTACCGAAGACACTTTTACTTTGGATGCTATTAAAAAAGCCGTTGAACTCGGCGTAATAGATGACCCGGCCGACCTTAAAAACACAAAACAAGTGCGCCTGCTCAAATATTTTAAGAACCAATCATTAGAATGCCGGCAACTTGCGGATGGGGTTATAAGCAACGCACCTAGTACCTTTTTAAATTATCTTTCATTATTGTATATTTACCTCGTCAAAATTAATTAAGAGAAATGTTTATGGTGGGTTTCCAGAGTGGCCAAATGGAGCAGACTGTAAATCTGTTGGCTCTGCCTTCGGAGGTTCGAATCCTCCACCCACCACCAATCAAAAAAAGCCGCAAGGCTTTTTTGTTTTAATATAAAAAGTAAATTATTGCAAACATTGCCGCCAGCCCAACCAGAAACATTACAGGCGCAAAAATCAGGCTTTTTTTGTAAACTGCATTAATCTTTTCGCGCTTGCCTGTGTTGCCTGCAAACTGACCTATCATAACCTCGCAGTCGCTTTTAAATCCTTGCACATCATCACTCTTGCCACCCTCACGGGTTTTATCGTTGTAATAATATCTCTGGTCAGGAATCAACCCCCTGTACAATCCGTTTAGTTTTGGCGATGGCAATATCAGCGAGAATATAAACGCAAGCGCAGCATACAAAATTAACGGCCAATACGGAATGCTAACTGCATCTATACTAAAGAAATTTTGGAAATAGTTTACAACCAGCACACCCACCATTGCAGCACCAACCAGCAAGCTGCCCACTGCAAGTTGACGCATCATTTTAATCGAGAAGCGATTTCTTATGGTTTTATCGTATCTCGGAGGCAGCTCGTTAAGTATACCGTAAATCCGATTTTTAAGCCTGTCCACTCCACCTTCATCATCGTTCTCCTGGGTTGAGTCGTACCACACTCGCTTTTCCGTAAACCTAATATTAATATTCTGCCTTACCAAGTTCCCGCGGTCGGAAATCCAAAAAACATCCGATTTATATTCTTTAGAGTACCATATGCTAAGCTCCATTCTAATTTCGGCAATGAGCTGCGGATTGTTTTCAAGTTCACTCATTGCATAGTTATAATCCTTGCTGCGAATTGTGTTCTGGTCTTTATAAGTAATGTCAAAATCCAGCTTGGCTTCTCCGTCAGCATCTTTGTGCAGCTTGTAAGGGAACTTTTGCTCATCATAAATGCGGTTAGCGTTTCGGTAATCCTCCCACGCATCTTTTTCCCGCTTTTCGGCAGCTACATCGGCCTCTGTCTTTGCAAACTGCGCAGCCTTGCCGTCATAAAAGTCTTTTAATATATCCGCAATTTTTTTAATGTCATTTCGTCCAACCACAATATTGGTAAACTGGCTCATGTTCGTTCCTCGCTTGTTTTATCTGGAAATAGAATACCTTTACCGGAACAAAAAGTCAAGCAATAACAATGTTTCAGCCAAAATCCACGCCAACCGAATAAAAGGTGACAAAGCCTTTTATTTTTTGCGGTTCAGGTTCTGATAATATGGTTGTACCCTGTCATTGCGCGTTGGAGCGAAGCGAACAACCATGGTTGACGGGCATGCAGTGACGGATACAATTGTAGGGCAAACAAAGCCAACAGACGAAGCAATCCCACTGGCACAAGTTATATCTGGGGAACTGCTTCGTTAGAATGCGTTTCAGGTCGGTCTCGCAGTGACAGTTGCAATAGGGAGCAAACCATGAATGTACAATCTAAAACCATAAATAACACGCTGTATATTTCTATCTCCGGCGAGTTGGACGAGCATACTGCCGAATACGCGCGGCTAACGCTTGACGGGCAGTTGCACTCACTCAGCCACAATCAGGTAATTATTGACCTTAACGCGCTAAGCTTTATGGACTCTACCGGTGTTGGGGTACTGATTGGCAGGTACAAAAAGCTGAAAGAGCGCAATGTGCCGGTTTTTGTATGCAACCCGTCACCTCACGCCGATAAGATTTTTAAGCTGACGAATTTGTATGAAATTATGCCAAGGATAAACTAGATAAAATTCCCCTCTACAAGAGGGGTGGCACAGAGTGCCGGGGTGTGGTTATTCAAAGCTTTTTCGCCACCTGCGGTGTCGGCTACCCCGTCAGGCTTCGCCTGCCACCCCTTCTAAAAAGGGGAATTCTGGTGGCACGCTAGCAACTTGCAATTTATATTTTATAATTAATTAAGGAGATATCAGCCACATGAAATATATAAACGAAATGACACTCAGGTTTAAGTCGTACTCGGCAAACGAAAGCTTTGCCAGAAGCGCGGTTGCGGCATTTTGCGTACAGATTAATCCTACGCTTGATGAGGTTATAGATATAAAAACGGCTGTATCCGAAGCCGTTACAAATTGCGTGGTGCACGCCTACCCTACCCACGCCGGCATGGTAGAAATCTGGGTTGGTCTCACTGAAGACACGGCATACATAACCGTAAGCGACAGCGGGATTGGTATATCCAATCCGGCCCGCGCCCGCGAGCCATTTTTTACCACCAAACCCGAACAGGAGCGCAGCGGAATGGGCTTTACGGTTATTGAAAGTTTTATGGACTCATTGGAACTGCTTAAAACCACCGGCGGCGGAACAACCGTAAAAATGAGCAAAAAACTTGGCGGAGGACTTAATTGCCAGAGCATGACCATACAATCAGCTTAATATTACAGGCGCAAGGCGGCTGCCCGCTTGCCAAAAACGCTTTGATTGAAGAAAACTATCCGCTGGTTAAAAGCGTGATAAGAAAGTTTAAAAACAAGGGCGTAGATTACGACGACCTTTTTCAGTTAGGCTGTGTTGGTTTTGTAAAAGCAATTAATAAGTTTGACATTGCGTACGGCGTGAGATTTTCTACCTATGCCGTGCCTATGATAGCCGGCGAAGTAAAGCGCTTTTTACGCGATGACGGATACATTAAAGTATCGCGCGCATTAAAATACTTAGGTATTCAGATAAACCGTTTTATTGCCGAGCAGCGCAACAACGGAAAAGACAATGTGGATTTAGCTGCTATTGCAGCTCATTTTAAAATAGATGTACAGGAAGTAGTGTTTGCACTGGATGCAAGCAAATACCCTGTAAGCCTGTCCGAGCGCACAGACGATGACGACGAACGCGGAACTTCTCTTGCCGACCGGTTGGCGGATACACAGGAACAGGAAACGAACATTGACCATTTTATTTTAAAAGAATTAATTAAAGACCTGTCTCCGCGTGAACGCAAAATAATAATCATGCGTTATTACCGCGATAAAACCCAAAGCGAAATAGCCGGTGAGCTTGGAGTTTCGCAAGTGCAGGTTTCACGGCTTGAAAACAAAATAATTGAAAAGATGAAAGAAAAATTTGCGGATTAATTCCTCTCCAATTCCAGCAGCCGCTGTTTAATCTCAAGCCCTCCCGCATAACCAACCAGCTTGCCGGATTTACCCACCACTCTGTGGCATGGCACAATAATTGCAATCGGATTTCTGTTGCAAGCCATGCCCACTGCTCTTACGGCTTTTGGATTTCCTATTGCAAGCGCTATATCAGAATAACTTACAGTCTTTCCGTATGGAATCTTAAGTAAAGCATCCCAGACCCGTTTCTGAAACGGTGTACCGGCAGGCACTAACGGCAAATCAAATTCCTTGCGGGTGCCGGCAAAATATTCCATTAGCTGTTCGTATGCTTTTTCACATACCCCGCCCCTATCGGGGCACCCCAATACCATAAAGGGGAATTTTTTATCAAACCCCACTCCAACAACCGCTTTTCCGTTATCGGTAATAGCCAACTTGCCTATCGGAGTTGTGTAATTAAATATATTCATAATTTAATTATAGCACACTTAACTTGATAAGTTTTACCAAAGATGCTATAATGTAAAAGTTATTAGGAGAATGCTATGATTCTAAACCAATCTGACCTAAATAGAGTAATACCTGCCGATAAACTGCCAACCGCTGTTCATGTAACTGTATGCCTCTGCATATATGCTGAAACCAAAGACAAAGCCGGCATGGTGGTATACAACTGTGAACCGGAGTGGAATCAATGGTATCCGTTTTACGACGATAAATACAAAGAAAAGGCAACCTGTAACGTTCAACCCGGCGAAACATACGGTCAGCTTCTTGAGCGCATAGGCGTACTCAGGCAGGATAAAATTCCCGGCAGAGTAAACTTAGCCAAAATGCGCTTTACCGAGCGGCTGGGCTCAGACTGCACCACCGAGCCGTTTTCAACCGATTATATGGTAGTTGAACACAAATACAGCCGGACAGCCGAGGACTGGAAGCTGTATGTATTTTACAATTATGCGGTAACAAGCATGAGCAATACAAGCCGCCTGCTTAACTGCGGCCGCCCCGGCGAAATAATATCTGCCCTAGACAACTTTGATAATTACAAAGGTATGCCGCTGGTTGAAAATATGCACGAACCGTACCGGCATAACCTGACTCAACTTAAACGCAACGCAATTAAAGTATAACAAAAAACACCGGTAAGGTGTTTTTTGTTTTGTTTACGCTAATTTAATTATATCCATTACTGCAAGCTTAAACTCTCGGGTTTTGCCCGGATTAACAAGCTCAACACAACTTCCGCGTTTCACTTTAATAATCCTGCTTCCGCTAAGCACAGCCCTGGTGGTTGGCATAGCAGACGCGGTCAGAAGTTCTTCTTTCATGCATCCGTCAACCACAAGCACAAGCCTTGCCATACAGTCGTCGCACGGTATAATCTGCTCTGCAAAGAAGTTGACATAATAGGTGCCCTGGTCTAAAAACACTTTTGAGTCACTGTCTTTGTGACAGATATCCCTGCCTTCAATTTCGGCTTTATTAAACTTAATTGCGTGGCCGCATTCCACAACCTGGCATCCGGTAAAGCAGATGTGAGCGTTGCTGTGAGATACGCCGTCGCCCTTCTCGCCTTTCTCGCCGCGCTCACCGCGCTCACCATGCCTGCCGTCACAGCCGCGTTCTCCGCGTTCGCCGCGTTCTCCGTGCCTGCCGTCACAGCCGCGTTCACCCTTCTCGCCCTTTTCGCCTCGGCAGCCTTCAGGTCCTCTTGGTCCCATTGGGCCTCTTGGCCCCGGAATCAGCGGGATGCAATGCTCCCTTCTCTGTTCGCATCGGTCATCGTTACGGTTGGTTTCACAACGGTCATTGTCACAACGGTCGTTGTTACAGCGGTCGTTCTGATTGCGTCCGCAATCATCTTCATCAAAACACATAATATTCTCCTTAGTTTCGGTATGGGAAATAGTATTTCCCTGCCTCATTATATGCCGCTCCGCTCCATATAAGTGAATAGTTCATTTAAAAACTCCACTCATAAGAGTGGAGTTTTTAATAGTCTCCTCTGTATTTCGGCTCGTCGTAATGCTTAAGTTTTCCGGGATTTCTGCCTTCCATCAGCAGTTTTTGAGTATATTCGGTAAGCTTCTTTTCGCAGTCTGCCTCAATTGCCGTAAACTCCCGCTCGTTCATCTTGTTGCGTTTGCGCAGTTCTTTGGCCTCTGCCCAGCGCTGTTTTACTTCTTCAACCATTTCTTCGGTAACTTTCTCTTCCGGCACAATTCCCATCTGTTCGCGCTCTTCAAAAGTGAAATCCTTTGCAATATAATCTACCGGCCCGTTATCAGCCTGCGGCTGTGGGCTTGCAGCATTTCTATGGTTAAATACCCTGCCGCCACCTTCCATCTTGTTGTTGATAAATTCGTATTTAGCCACCGCAGCATCGTAAGCCTCACGCGGAACCTGGTCAGACATAAACAGGCGGTATTGCTCAAACATATTGCTTACAGCATCATCCAGTTCCTGACGGGTAAACGACTCCTGCTGCCGGTAATCATAACTTTCGTATTGCACCGGCGGTGCTGCTGCAGGTGTTGGATTGCTGCCAAACCCGGTGTATTTAGAAGTATAAGACGGCTCAGGCTGTTGAATGTTGTCATTGCGAGACGCGCCCGACACTTCTTCAGACGAAGCAATCCCCTGGTCCAAATATTCCTGCCGTGTAGTATGCCCGTCTGTGCCGCTGAACACCTCCAGCCCGGACTGTTCGCTTTTCTCAAATATCGGAGCTGCCTCTTTAAACGAATTATACTCCTGCTGCCCTGTCTGATATGCGCCAGGCACCGGCGGGGTTGGGTTGGTTGGTACATATTCGTAAGTCTGTGACTGTCCTCCCAAATTCCCCTCTAAGTCCTCGCCTCTTGACGGGCTGTGCGCACTCTCGTGTGCTCGCCCTGCAAGTCCTGCGGACATTGACGGCTCGGCGGCGGGGTGCCCGCTTGCAGGCGGGGTGTATGTGGGCACTTCCACCCGTGGGATTGCTTCGTTTGAATCCGGAATAGGAGTGCTCGCAATGACAGGTTTCATAGCTGGCGCAACTACCACCGGCTCCGGTTGCGGTTGCGGCCGCGGCCGCGGCACAAACACCGGTGCGGCCGGCGCTGGCGCTGGTTCAGGTTCCGGCTCTGGTGCGGCTTCAAGCTCAGGATAAAGCTTATTAAGCATATTGTTGTAATGCTCAATAAATATATCTTCAAACCTCGGGTCAACATAACCCGATTCATATTGCTTTTTATAATCATTTACAAGACGCGGGTTAAGCTTAGCAAGCACATCCGGCGCCAAATCACGTAAGTTAAACATACTCCCCTCTGAGTAATATTCCCTGATGCTAGTAGTTTATCAAATTAACAAAAAATTAGCAAACAAAAACACCAAACAAAAAACCACACTTGCGCGTGGTTTTTTAAAATTGCGTTATATTACATTTTTATGCAGATGGAGGAGCTTTGTATAATCGACTAAGTCCAAGGTTGTTGATTGCAACCGGCTGGTCCGTTAATCCATACTGGCTTTGGGTTGCATCTGTAAGCACATTGTTGAAGTTTCTGATGCCCGCATAAAGTGCAGCGTTTTGTTTGTTTTCCGGCCCTAATGTGCCCGTTGTATTGTCAATCAATTTCTGTATATTATTTACCGCTTCAACATCCCGTACTTTAGCCCCATTTTCACCCTCAACAGTTGGGATAGCCTTAACAACATATCTTGCAATAGCCTTTTGCGTGACCTCATCCATCTTGCTAACATCAAGCCTGCCGCTGAAAATGGCTTTTATATATGTTTCGGGAGTATCACCATTGGTCTTGGCGTTCTGCTCAAACATCCTTGTCAGTTGTTCAACCGACATATCTTGTTTAGCTGCCATAGTTGCCAACTGTTCCGGAGTATAGCTTTCTAATATTTTTCCGTCTGCCTTAAGTGGCTCATTTTCATTATACGCTTTTTTAACATCTTTTACTTCTTTACCAAATCTTCTAATTTCTTCAATTTGGTTATTGTTTAGATTAGAGGCATTAACCAAATTTCCTTTCTCATCTCTGGTAAGATGGTTGCCGTCAAACGTCATTAATGTGTTTGCAACCCGGCTGGCAGCCTTGTCGTACTCGTTGTTATCTTTCTGTCTTGCATCCGCAGCTGCTCTTGCTGTCGCATTTGCCTGATTCTTTCCTCTTTGAACTGCATCCTCTTTGTTAAGTTTGTCGTTTACAGCTTTCCAGCTGTCGGAGCCTTTAGTTTGATGTCCGCCCTCTTTTGAGTGCACGTTGTAACTATCGTACAAGCCTGATATCATGCTTTTTACCGCATATAGTTCATCCAACTTTCTTAAAACACTTCCCGAAACTCTGTCTTTAGCAATAAAGTCTCCTGCTGCACCCAACCTTTGACGCTGTCTCTGACGCCATGTTTTGTCTTCGTAAAGGTTGCCTTCCAAACGCTTAATTTCTTTATCAACAAGCTTAAGACGCTTAGTCATAGCTTTTTCGTATTTCAGGTTGTGCTTATTAATTCGCTTCTGCAATCTTGCCTGCGAACTTTCAGACAACTGATTGCTTTCTCTGCTTCGGCCTTCTTCAAGCCTGTCCATAAGCTTTTCTGCATTAAGCCTGTGCCTCTGGTGCCAAACAAGAAAATCACGGTGGTGGCCCGGTGTACGCCTTAAAAAGAAGCGTCTGGCAACACTGCCACGGCTAACTTTTTTCAGTTCGTTGTAAGCTTCTACGTCCATCTTGTGCGCAGCATGCGGGCTTGCCATCAAACCGCCAAACACTGAGTCAAGCAACATAAGCTGTTGTTTTTCTTTTACAATTTCATCTGCCATAATTTATAATTCTCCTTTGTTTATTACTCTGTAATTTTACCACGAAATATGCAGAAAGTCAATACTAAACTGTGATATTTTTTCGTGACTTATACACCTATTCCTCCCCCTACCTACGGAAAAGTCAACACCTTTTTAAAATTATCCAATTATCTTTAAATACTCTTCAATTCTTTCTAAAACATAACCGGCAAACATTCGCTCAAACCTCTCGGTACTGCCGGAGATATCATGCTCACTTAAGCTATCGTAATATTCCTTGCGGTCAATAAATTTTATGTCTACCGGCGGATATCCGGATTTCATTAATTCCAGATTTGCCAGCAGCCGGCCCGTTCTGCCGTTACCGTCAACAAAGGGATGAATGCGCTCAAACTTAACATGAAAAGCCGCAATGTTTTTAACTCTGTTTCCTTCATCTTTTGTATACTCAAGCAAAAGCTCTTGCATCAAGCCGTTAATTTTAACCGGATTGGGAGGAACGTGCATTGCCCCTACAATTCTTACCGCTACTTTACGATAAGCCCCGCGTTCGTGTAAGCGGTCGTTAAGAACAATAGAATGAATTTCTTTAATAACCGACTCACTAAGCGGAATTTTTTTTGATACCAGTTGACATACATAATTAAACGCATCCCTATGTTGGGTGGCTTCCAAATGCTCCTTGATAGGCTTTTTGTCTATAGTCAATCCCCGCAAAACCAATGCCGTTTCCCTAAGCGTTAGTGTATTACCCTCAATAGCATTTGAGTTGTATGTGTATTCAATCATAAAGTCTTCACTTAATCGCTCCAACTCACCGGGCGTAAGCGGTCTCTTTTTATTTAACTCTTGTTTTTTTATTTCAATCTTTTTATAAATCTCAGCTAAACTTATTTCTTTAAATCTGTTGTCAGCAGGCTTTTTTGCTTCCACCGGAATACCAAAACTCTTACCCGTACGAATTGCGCCGGATATTCTCCCTTGTTCGCATAGCGCACGCACACGCCGCTGAGATATACCCCATTTTTCCGCTGCTTGTTTGGTTGTAATGAAACTCATTGCATTGTTCCCCTTTTTGATAATATACTAGCATTTTGAGGAACAATAGTCAAGCAATTACCTTACTTTAAACCGTTTCTTCAGCACCGACTTAAAACTCTCGCGCAATGCGGCAATGTCCTCTTCCTTCTCAAACCCGGCTTTGCTTACACACAATATGTTCTGGGCGTTTGCAACTACAAAAAAATAATCCTTGGTCTCATAAACACCCTTCAAAAAGGCGTAATCAAGCTTATGCTTGTAGGCAAATACTTCCCCGTTTAATATCTGATATTTAATATCTGTTTCCCCAAACTCAAACATCACGGTTTCGCTGCACCTCTCCTGTTTAGGCTTGTGCGTAAAGTATACCATCAAATACACAAGCAGCACGCATAGCACCACTACCGCAGCAAGCGTGTTTACCCAGATTGTAATTTCCTTCAGCCCCGGCACCCCGCACAAATACAGCGTTAAAAGAGTCAGCCCTGCCGCAAGCACCACTCCCGCCAGAACGGCATTACGCAAAACGTTTCTCCGCAGCAAAAAAACCACCATATCACCCTGGGTGTTTATGTCTAAGTTGGTTTTGGATTTAATCATGACTGACTCCTTATAATTTCCTTTCACATACCCCGCCCTACGGGCACCCCTTTATCTTAAAGGGGAATTGTTTACAGCTAATCACACCCTCGCGTAAGAGTTTCGGTTCTCCGTCGCTTACGTCCACAATGGTGGATGGCAGCGTACTGGCCTGCCCTTCAACAATACAATCCAGGCTTGGAAAAACACGTGCTATTTCCGCAGCACTCCCAAGCAGCGGCTGCCCGCTTAAATTAGCGCTGGTACTAATAAGCGGCCCGGTTACCTCCAGCATTTTACGAATATTTGGCTCGCTCGGCACCCTAAACGAGATTTTCCCTTCCTCCCCGATTATGCTCGGGTGAAACGCCGCATCTTCCCTTGCCTTAAAAATCAACGTCAGCGGCCCCGGCCAGAACCTGGACATAAGCTCTCTTGCGGGCTCGGATACATAAACAAAACTTTCTACATCAAAATCGGCGGGCACAAGCAGAATAAATTTTTTGTCGCTGCCCCTGCCTTTAAGCCGGTTAAGTTCCAGAATGGCTGAAAGCGAAAACGGACTGCAGCCCAAGCCGTAAACCGTATCGGTGGCATAGGCAATAACCCCGCCGCTATATATAATCTCCGAAACCTGTTTGTAGCTTTCATCATTCTGTTTTAGTATTTTCATTTTCCGCTTCTCCGTGCTCATATTCCAAAAGCCCCGTGTGCTGTTCGTCTTCCGGGTGCCCTTGTCTGTTAGTTGCAAACCTGCTGCCCACTCTCTTGCCGGCTTCTACTCCAAGCTCAACATAGTCATCCAGCCAGCTCATGTTGTCCAGCCCGCTTATAAATTTATCAATCAGCCAGTCAATCTTGTCCTTCTTTTGTTCAATCGGCAATGCCACCCATGCATCTTTTAATTCTTTTGTTTTCTTTTTTATAAAACAAACACTTACATCCCATAGTATTGAAAACACAAACGTAATCATTAACACACAAACACCTATGATACTAAAAAGGTGGCTGTCGGAAATCTGAATACTAACCAAGCTGATTACTACAAAAGTAGCATTTACCAGCTTCATACTGTACTTGGTATATTTATGTATGAACTTAATGTTTTTATTAAACTTGCTTTTAGGATTAATACTGTTTAAATAAAAGATTTTTACAAAAAAGAAAATTATGTAAGCAACCGTCAGCCCAAGCATACAGTAATTCAGCGCCAGATAGCCAATATCAAATATCAGTAAGATTGATATGTAAGACACATAAATCAGCGACATAAGCAAGCCGCCGGCATCCGCAACCGTAACAAACAGCCGCTTTGGATTTTTAGATTTTAATTTATCAAGAAAACCCATGTTTATTCCTAGGCCGCAGCCTTTTCGGCCTTTTTAATCTTATACAGCTCCTCCACCGCAAAATACAGTTTTTGCATCATCCCGTCCACAGTAGGAAAAAAGTAAAAAGTGTCATCATTGGTTGAAATTGCAAACGTATGCCTCTTTTTCATTCTCGGAAAATGGAACTCGGTCTGCACGCTGTAATTCTCCAGCGGCAGTTTTACAATATTAAAATCTTCATGATTATAATGTCCGGTAATATTAAATCCGTCCGAGTTATGCTTCAGGTTGGCTTTGCCAAGCGGAATTACATACTTGCTGTGCGGCTGAGATACTGCTTCAAACCGCTCGTTAATCTCATACGTGCCGGCCAGAATTTCTTTCCTTACTTCGGCACGCTGCCATTCGGCCCAATCCGGTACGTGAGCAAATTTGGTTTCGCCCGTTTTGCATTTAATAAATCCGTTTTCGGTAAGCTCCCAAACGCTTTCACATTTCTCGCATTGTAGCTCTGCTCCGCTGCTGGTTATCTTATATTCTGTTTTACACTTAGGACATTTGTATAACACATTATGCAGCCCTTGCGCGCGGTTTGGATATGTTATTTTAAATCCGGCCTCCTGCCAGTATTTATATTCATCGTATTCAAATTCCTGCCGGATTTTTGCGTTAATTTCGTCAACCGTCATAACGGCCAGCTGCTCCGGTGTAAACACCCGTTTTAATGTAGCTTTTAGCGGAACCTCTTTGCGTACCACAAAATCGCTCCAGGTGGGGCACATTAAGTGATTACCGTTTATGATAAGCATTGCAACAGGCATTTTCAGCTTTTTTATAAGCTTCCCCAGCGAACTTGGCAGCACCGCAGCCGTACCCAGCTGAGTGTATCTGGCCTCAGGATAAAGTGACATTATGGACTTGTTCTTTTTAAGAGAATGCATAATGTTACGCACTGTTGAAACGTCGTTTATAAACTTGCGTTTAGGAACGCATCCGCCGGGATACAGCCCAAAACGCTTTATGTCAAACGCGTCTATTGCCACTACGTTGTTAAATTTGCGCCGTTCCAGCACCTTTACAGCCACCGGAAAGTCCTGAAACTGCTGGTGGTTGCAAAGCAGTAAATACGGCTCATCTTTAATCCCGTCCATATCAATCTTAACAATCTCCAGCTTTTTGCCGCTGAGCAGAATTTTGGCCAGAAGCCTTAACAGTGCCTGAATGTACCATGTCTGTTTCATAGGGCGCTTGGTTGTGTCCATGCGCTTTATGTGTTTAGGGTAATGTATTACGTTAGTTTCCATGTTTATCCTCTTCTTTTGTTTTATTATATTTATTCTGCCCTTCTGCAACCGGTAACGCTCATGATATCTATTCCGTTTACAAGCAGTTTAAACTCACATTTAAGCATTTTAGCACTGGTCTGACATAACTGAAATCTGCCGCTGTATATCTCCATCATTTCAAACAGCGATGCCTTGCTGTTCATGGTTAAAGCAAGCGTAATAACGCGCTTTTTGGTGTCTATAACAATTTCACGTTTTTCGGTTGCAAAATTTACCTTGTAATGCGGATTATCTTTGCGCGCCTCGTCCATGTATATGCGGCTGCGGTGAATGTCGCATTTGTCAACTATAATAAGCGCCGCACAATACTCATTAATCGGAAGCCCGTCGGCGTTTTCGTCATGATTGCCTATTGTGGATACAATCCTTATTACATCCTTAACCGGCATACCTGTTTCAGACAGAATCTGAAACGCAAGTGCGGCACCTATTGCGGCATGCTTTTCACGGTTAATACTGCAGCCTATGTCATGCATATAGCCCGCAATTGCCGCAAGCTCGGCCGCTTTTGCGGTATAACCAAGCTCCAGAAGCAGCCTTTTGGTTTCGTTTGCCACAAAGTTGGCATGTGTAAATCCATGCGCGTTAAACCCTCTGAAATCCAGATTTTCTTTTGTTGCTATAATTAAACCTTCAACCTTAGGATTGCTTTTAATCATTTTCAGATAGTCCGCTTTGCCTTCCATGTTATTTCCTTCTTTTCCTCATTAATAAAAACCATAACCCGACCAGGACCTGAAATACCGCCGCAATTATAAACACCAGAAAGTTGTTGGGTGTTGTAAATGTTAAAAACAAACACAGCGCTATCATCCATGTTAAAAACGAAAGACTGACATAAAACTCCAGCCGCATTTTAAACACGCCCGAAAGTGCCGTCATAACTATACCCGAAACCGGTAAACCCCAAAACAGGTATATACCAAAACTTGCAGGCTCACCCCAAATAAGAGCCAGCACAGTAAACACAATTAAAAACACCAGCCAAACAAGGCCCACGCTAAGCAATGTAATAATATATTTTTTTGAGTTTGGTTTTGGCAGATACCTTGGTTTTTCGTTTTTTGTACTGCATAAAATATTATCAACACTGGTCTTATATAATTCTGCCAATTGTTTAAAGACCAGCACTCCGGGCAAGGATTCACCTCTTTCCCATTTGGATATTGCCTTGTCTGAGTAATTAACTTTTTCGGCAAGTTCTGCCTGAGTTAAACCGGCGTTTTTTCTAAACGCAATTAAATTTGCCGCTATAACCTGCTCTTCCGCATTCGGTTTTTCAGTTAAGTCCTCGGTTTCCATGAAGGGATTATACCCCATTAGCGGCCTTGCAGTCAACTAAAACAACGCATTCTACTGGCAGTAGAGTATGATTTCTACAACTCTACCGCATGAGAACCAACAGTATAGTTGTAAACAGTTTAATTAGAGTGCGTTTTTGACATGATAGTGATATATTACGTAAGAAAGTGGCGGTGGTTAAATTCCCCAATTCGTTCGGGGTGGCAGGCGCAGCCCGCGCTCTAGCGGCGCAAAAGCCTGTAGTTATCATATACCCCGTCGCTCCGCGACACCCCTTTATCTTAAAGGGGAATTATTAGGAGTTAACTATGACTAAATACGCAAACGCAGAAATTACAATCTTTGGCGACTCAAACGCAGCGGGAATGGTTTTAAACAACTTTCTTCCTGTACGGCTGGGTATAAATGCGGCCGCAAAAATTGCAGGCGCACTTGGAGCGGTTATCATAAACCGCTCGGCTTTTGGGCAAACCTTAAAGCGGGCAAACGAAAAAAGACTGCTGGAACGTTATATCCGGAGTGAAAATAACGGAAAAGTTCGTATTGCCGTTATCGGGCTTGGCGGCAACGACAGTGACTACGATTGGGAAGCAGTGGCGGCAGACCCTTATTTTCCTCATGACTGCAAAACTAATCTTTATGAGTTTATTTCCATGCTGGACCAGAAAATTAAGGCGTTAAAAGAAAATGGCATAAAACCGGTTTTAATGACACCCGTTCCGGTTGATTCCGAAAATTACTTTAACAACGTTATATCCCAAAAATACAACGGTGCTAATATATTAAAGTTTTTCAGCGGTGACATTAACGTGATTGCACGCCACCAGGAAGTTTACAGCAACGAAATAATAAAGGCAGCTGTACGTAACAACTGCCGTTTATTGGACATCCGAAGCAAACTGCTATGGCATGGCAATCTGCGAAGCCTTATGCACAATGATGGCATTCATTTAAACGAAGCCGGCCAAGAGTTTGTTGCAAAAACAATAATGGACATGTTAGAAGATTAATGCTTACACGCCGGGCTTATCGCCGCTTCATCTGCCACCGGCAGCGCGGCGGCCGTTCAAGTCCCGTCAAGCTATTTAGCCCACTATAAATTTAGTTTTGCAAGCCTTTAAGCCTGCACTGGTCGGAGTGGCGGGACTTGAACCCACGGCCTCGCGGTCCCGAACCGCGCGCGCTACCAACTGCGCTACACCCCGAGGAAACGAAACAAATAATTTTGTGCTACCTTCCCTTAGCAGTATTTATGCTTTTAATAAGCATGGCTTTTATTTTTTCACATTCATTGCTCAACATATCAAACTTGTTTGCTTCTAGACTGTTAGTTTTGCTTAAGACAATCAGCCAATATTTTGTTTCGTTCGCTTCTTTTAACGCTATATGTAACTTTGATATAAAATCTGGCTTGCTATTACCGTATTGTGCTTCATGTATATTAGCTCCAATTGAAGTGCCACTGCGAATCAATTGATTCGTAATTGCCGTTTTGCCTTTAATACTTTCACACAAACTAATAATTTTCACAGAAAACTCGATTGAAATATTTAACAAAATGCTTTCTTGCATAACTTCTCCTTGTTTGTTAAACATGAAACACGAAACGTTAAACGTACAAACTTGCCCACAAACTATGTCATCTCGTAAACCATTTATCGTTTCACTTTTCATGTTTATCGTTTCTCGCTTGCCGTAAGGCAAGTTTGGTGGGAACAACAGGACTCGAACCTGTGACCAACGGCTTGTCGAGCCGCTACTCTACCAACTGAGCTATGCTCCCGTGTTGCCGCACGCGGCGGCAAATAGAGCTGATATTAAGCCTCCACTAAAGCGTTTTTTAGCCATGCTAACTGTTCGGCGCTTAAAAGGCGTACAACGCAGTATGCTTATAATGTGCGTGAATAGTATGCCACGTCTGCAATTCTGCCGTAAAAATTCGATTCAGGCAAAACTGCTATAAATTCAAAGCCCAGTTTTTCAATCAATTTTATTGACCTACCATTTTTATT
>WRCD01000012.1 GCA_009784185.1 Bacillota bacterium | reverse complement strand
CTAAATTGTACATAAATAAAAATCCGCTAAATGCGGATTTTTATTTTTCTAAAAACTATTGACAGGCGGGTATTTTAGTGCTAAAATAAACACAGACTATTTTAGTCGGGTATAAGGGGAAGTAATGAAACTATCTACAAAGGCAAGATACGGCTTGCGCGCAGCGTATGTAATGGCAGAGCATTTTGGCGGTGAGCCAATCAGCACAGCCAAAATTGCCGCTGTTGTAAGCGTAGGTGAACCGTATACCGAAAAGCTGCTGGGCTTGCTTAAAAAAGCCGGGGTGGCGGAAACCACCAGAGGTGCATCGGGCGGGTTTAAACTAGCCCGCAGCCCCGAACAGATTACGGTAGGCGAAGTTCTTAGGGCGCTTGAAGGCAACTTGTTTATAACAGATTGCGTTGCAAACAATTGTGCCGCCTGCTGCCCGAACAAAAACGTGTTTAATAAGCTATACCTGGAAATGAACAAGGTTTTAAACAGCATGACACTCATGGACATGCTGAATGATAACAAACTAAAATAAAAGGAAACTACAATGGAACAAAAAATCTATTTAGACAATGCCGCAACCACTCCGCTCAGCCGTGAAGTACTGGCAGAAATGATGCCGTATTTTGACACGGTATACGGCAATCCAAGCAGCATACACAGCTTTGGGCGTGATGCGCGTGCGGGCGTTGAACAGGCAAGGGAGCGTATTGCAAAAGCAATAGGCTGCCGTCCGAGCGAAATTTATTTCACTTCAGGTGCTACCGAGGCCAACAACTGGGTTATTGAGGGTATTGCCAGCGCCAACAAGCACAAGGGTAACCATATAATTACTTCCAGGCTTGAGCACCCTTCTATTTTGGAGGCTTGTAAAAAGCTGGAGAAACAGGGTTTTAGAGTGACTTATCTTAACGCCGATAAAAACGGTTTTGTGCGCATTGATGAACTGCTTCATTATGTCTGCCCGGACACAATTTTAATCAGTGTTATGGCTGCAAACAACGAAATCGGCACCATTCAGAATCTTCAGGCAATTGCTCAAACAGCCAAGGAAAAAGGCGTTATTTTCCATACCGATGCCGTACAGGCAATAGGTGCCGTAAACATAAATGTTGCCGAAATGGGAATTGATTCGCTTACACTCAGCGGGCACAAGCTAAACGGACCGAAAGGTGTTGGTGCGCTTTATCTTAGGCACGGCATTGCAATTTCTAAGCTGATAGTAGGCGGCGAGCAGGAAAACGGCCTGCGGGGCGGAACGCTTAACACCCCTGCAATAGTCGGATTAGGAAGAGCGGTTGAGCTTATTACAAGAGATATTATTATAAACAGCAAAAAACTAAGGATGCTGCGCGATTACTTCATTAACCAGGTGCTTACAAAAATTGAACTGACTCAGCTTAACGGACACGCAATTCAGCGCCTGCCGAACAATGCAAACATCGCGTTTGGTCAGGTTGAGGGCGAGGCAATTATGCTTATGCTGGATATGCAGGGCATAGCGGTATCTACCGGCTCGGCTTGCAGCAGCAACAAGCTGGAGCAAAGCCATGTGCTAAGCGCAATTGGTTTACCTAATGACCTAATAAACGGTTCTGTGCGTTTTAGCTTCAGCTTATCTAATACCCGCCAGGAAGTTGATTATGTTGTGGAGAAGCTTATAGCAGTTGTAAAGAAATTGCGCGATATGTCTCCGATTGCAAAAAGCCAGGTAGGAAAGGGAGGTAACGACGAATGTACAACGAGAAAGTAATGAAAATATTTGCTAACCCCAAAAACGCAGGTACTCTGCGCGGGGCAAACGGAATAGGCAAGGTTGGAAACGCTGCTTGCGGCGATATTATGAAAATCTTTTTAAAAATTGAGGACGGCATTATAGTAGACGCAAAGTTCCGTACGTTTGGCTGTGCTGCGGCTATTGTAAGCAGTTCGGTGGCTTGTGAATTGATAAAAGGCATGACTGTAGAACAGGCGCTGGGTGTAACCAACCGCCAGATTTGCGAAGAAATAGGACAGCTGCCAAGCCATAAAATACATTGTTCGGTGCTTGCGGAAGAAGGCATAGCGGCAGCAATAAAATATTACCGCAGGCGTATGGGGCTGCTGGAAAAGAAAGAAAAGAAACAGGAAGCTGTTAAGCCCCGGACATTACCGGCAGCAAAACAGGAATTTGATACCAAAGCACGCGACTTTAGCTTTACACCGGTTGCTGAAACCGAAAAGGCTGAGTTTGCGCCGGCAAAACAGGAGGAATCCGCTCCGGCTGCTCCGGTTGCAAAAACAAGTAATTTTGCGCTTGAGCTTGAAGCCGAGGAGCCTTTGGTAGTTGATTTAGCATACGAAGCGGAGTTGCTATACGCCAAGCAGGAAAGCTACGAAAGCAAAAGCAGTAAAGCTACAAAAACTACAACAACAACTACTACCACGACCACTAAAAAAATTAATAATGAATAATTAATAATGAATAATGACGGGTCGCTTTGCTCCAAGCAAAATGGAGCAGGGCGATTTTTATTATGCATAAACTTTTACTCTATACACAAACTACGCTTATAGGAGGTAAAATTATGTTTTCTGACAAATTTCTTATGGGGGTTGCGCTGGGGGTTGTTGCGGGTTTTATACTTATGCGGTATAGTCCGTGCGTTCAGCAGGCGGCTAAGGAAAGCGAAAAAATGATGGGGGAGGTTGTAAATAAAGGCGAGAAACTGGTTGAACAAGCCGTAAGCAGCGGTAAAAAGTCAGCAGCAAAAACTAAACCGTAAAAACAGCCGGACGGCTGTTTTTTTATTTGACACAAAACCAATAAAAGTGATAAAATTATTTAAACTAAAGATAAGGGGAAATGTGTATGCCTCAATACATTAATAAAAATATTAGTATAGCCGGCATCATTGCCTTTTTGTTTGTGTTGATAATCACTCCGGTAATGGCATGGGTTACCAGCACAACTCTGGCAGCATCTCCTATCTGGAACGGAACCGCGGCAAGCAGTTTTAACGGCGGCAACGGAACGGCACAAAATCCATATCAGATTCATACCGGCGAGCAGCTTGCGTACCTGGCACAGGTTGTAAACGCAAATACCAACGATACAGTTAACGGCGGCACTTTTGGAACCGGCAAGCATTACATTCTTACCCAGGATATAGTTTTAAACAATACATCTAACTGGGCCAGTTGGCCGTCGCCTGCGCCTACAAGAATCTGGACACCGATTGGCAATACCGCCTACTTGGGCGGCAATTCTTTCGGCGCCAACTTTGACGGCAGAGGCTTTGCGGTATCGGGAGTTTATATCAACTCAACAGAGGACTGCGTAGGGTTGTTTGGTAAAATTAGCGGCAGTATTTCAAACTTAGGAGTTAAAGAAAGTTATATACGAGGAACCTTTGCTGTAGGAGGAATTGCAGGCTACGGCTTCGGCTTCGGCCAAATTATAAACTGTTATAACAGCGGAACCATAGTATCGTCCGGTACCGGAAGTTCAGGTTTGGGTCAATCTATTGCAGGCGGTATTGCGGGAATGGGGATTATTTATAACTGTTATAACACTGGCAGCGTAAGCGTGGCTGCCCCAAGCAACTTTATTGCTTATGCAGGTGGGATTGCGGGCACCCATGACGAAAGCGGTCAGATTTATAACTGCTATAATAGCGGCAATGTGTCTATCAGTAGCGGTGTCGGCCGCTATGCGGGAGGTATTGTAGGGAGCAACGGATCTCCTGTGGCAAATTGCTATAACAGAGGAACAATAACCGGTACTAACCGTGGTGGAATTGCAGGTTATAACAGCGGTGGATTTTTGGCTTATTCATATTTTCTTACTACTAGCGGATTGTCGGCCATAGGAAGCGGCAGCACCAGCACCACTACACGCAATTTCAGCACCGCAGGCACGCTTGCATCCAGCATTACTGTTCCGGGCTTTTCCGCAACAACCTCGCTTTTACAGGCTCTTAAAGACTGGTCATCAAGTCCTGCCTCACTTCCTACTTACGGGGCACCTTCGGCAGACCTTATGAACAACTGGATGAACACCCCTTATCCCGTTTTTAGCTATGTTATGTTTACATGCAATGCACCCGCTGACGGTGTTCAGAATCAGAGTTACAGCTTTTCGTTTTCTGCCGTTTCGTTTCCATCCGGCACAATAACGTGGTCCGTAACAAGCGGCAGTCTGCCTACAGGGCTTAGCTTAAGCACAAGCGGTACAATAAGCGGCTCGCCTACGGCAATAGGAAATGCAACATTTACAGTGCGTGCCACAAATACTGCTGCCGGAATTTACTTTAACAGGCAATATACTATCCACATACATAAGGCATGGACCGGCACAGGCATACAATCCAGCCCGTATCTGATATCCAACAAAGCTGACTTTGAGTATTTTGCGTTTATTATTAACAACGGCTTGCTGGACGCCAAGGACGGCCTGTTATATAATTCCAGCACAAAGCATTTTGCCTTAACAGCTGATATAACTATTAACAATACCTCAGGCTGGACAGGCTGGGGGCCAAGCACTACCGGACTAACTGCATGGACTCCTATTGGTAACAACACCCGCATGTTTGCTGCCAACTTTGACGGCAGGGGTTTTGTAGTATGTGGAATATATATAAGTAACACCAGCGCAAACCAGGGGTTATTTGGCTATATTAACGGTGGCACAATAAAAAATGTGGGAGTAAAAGAGAGTTATATAAGAGGTGGCAGTGCTGTAGGAGCAATTGCCGGCTATGTTACGGGCAACACTGCATCGGTCACTGCTTGTTATAATATGGGCAATGTAGTTGGTGCAAGCAATAATGCATATGTTGGCGGCGTAGTTGGCCATCTATTAGCAGGAGCAACTATATCGCAATGCTTTAACGGGAGTCAGGCAGGAGGTAATGTGTCAGCAACCGGTGCGGGAACTGCACGTGTAGGCGGTATTGTGGGATATGTGGATGCAAGTACCATATCTGACTCATATAACACCGGAAACATAATCAGTACCGGAGGTGCAGGTGGTATTGCCGGATTTACTACAAATGCTGCAACTTCAATAAGCAGATGCTATAATGCGGGAACTGTTACCGGAATTGCTGGTAATACCGGAGCTGTTGTAGGCAATTCAGCTAGCGGTACAGTATCAAGCTGTTATTACAACTCCAATGCTTTCAGCGGCGCAACCATTGGTAATATAGCAGGAACCAGCGGCGCAACTTTGTATATTGACATGGTAAAGCAAGATACGCTTACAACAAGTTTGAGCGGGTTGGGTTCTGCATGGGTAAAGCGTCCTAATGAGTCAGACAAGAGTTTTTACCCCGAACTTAAGGTATTTGCTACGGACTTGACGTAGTCAATTATAAATTATAAGATACAAAATATAAATTGTGGGTCGCTTACGCTCCAAGAAACACTTAATTTCAGTTGTTGTTTGTGGTTTTTTATGATACAATCATGTAATGTTGAAAAGAAAAATGGCGCTGGATTATGGTGATTCCAGAATCGGCATTGCGCTTAGTGACCCGCTGTGCATGATTGTAAGCGAGGAAAGCACGTATAAGCGCATCAGTCTTAAAGCCGATATTGCGCACATTGCCGGGCTTGCAGTTAAAATGAACTGCGATACTATTGTGGTTGGGCTGCCGATTAACATGGATGGCACTAAAGGCCCCAGAGTGGAGCGGACGTATGCATTTTGCGAAGAGTTGGCTAAGGCTACGCCTGCAAAGATAGAATTTATAGATGAGCGTTTAACAACTGCTCAAGCGGAAAAACTATTAATATCGGTCGGCAAAAACCGCGGGCAGCGGAAAGAAGTTATTGATGCAGTTTCTGCAAATATTATTCTGCAGAGCTACTTAGATAAAAAGCAAATTTAAGGAGATAATTAAAATGGCTGAAAAAAAAGCAACGGAGACCAATTCGATTGTAAGGTTGTTGGACCCGAACGATGCAGAAAACGTAATCCTTTATGACGAGGAAGATAATGCGGTTGAGTTTGAGCAGGTTGCGCTTATACCGCAGGGAGACAAAAGATACATCATATTAAAGCCGGTGGAATTTATGGAAGGCGTGGCCGACGATGAAGCCATTGCGTTTGTGGTTCAGCAAGACGACGAGGGCGACGAAGTGCTGGTTGTTGTTGAAGAAGAGCCGGTTATAGACGAGGTTTTTGCAGCCTACCACAAACTGCTTGAAGAAGACGAAAAGAAAAGCAAAAACAAGAAAAAATAGGGGGATAAAATGACAAGAACAAGTACAATTGTTTCTCTGGTTACGGCTTTTATTCTGGCTGTGGGGGTAGCAGCAACTGCCGTTATCCTTTGGCCGAAGGGCGAGCCGCAGCGGATACTTGAATCTATTTCAATAAAAATAATGCCGAAAACAATGTTTTTGGTAGATGAGGCTTTGTCGGTTACCGGCGGAATGCTTTCCGCTAAGTACAGTGACAATACATATGACGATGTAGCAATGACGGTCAGCATGATTACGGCCGGATTTGACAGCAGTGAGCTGACACCGTCTCAGGTGCTGACGGTTAAGTACAACAATAAAACAACCACCTATAGCATTAAGGTTGTTGAGGTTTCTGCTTTAGATATTAGAAGCAGCCCGATTAAAAGCCGGTATTTTGTAGGCAAAGAAGAGCCTCTGTCTTTGGTTGGAGGCACTTTAAATGTTCAGTATTTTGACGGAGAGGAAACCGACACCGAAATTGTTACAATGACCGCTGATATGGTTTCGGGTTTTGACAACGAGGTGCTGGCGGCCGAATCTCAGACAATAACTGTAGAATTTGGCGGTTTGTCGGGCACATTCAATATCAATTTTGTTGAAGTCAGTGTTTTCAGGCTGAGCATTGTCAGCCTGCCCGATAAATTGACTTACGGTAAAGACGAGTTTCTTGATGTAACCGGCGGCAGTTTTAAGGCTTTTTACACAGACGGCACGGTAGGTGATGCTGTTGACCTGACGCTTACTCATGTGGGATATGCCGGAGGATTCCAGTTTGTTGGTGAGGGTGAGCACGGGTTCCAGATAACCTATGAGGGCTTTACTTCATCTTCTAATTTGTTAAACGTTGTGGCGGAGTTTGAGCTGGACGAAATTTACCTGTCTGAAAGCTGGGGGGTGTTTGAAGAATACGAAGGCACCATAACAATTGCTCAAGACACTACACTGAAGAACTGGGCAGACAGTGCCGGATATGTTTTGGGATGCAAGTACCTGCATGACGGCAGTGAGTTTAACATCGGGCTGGATAATGCAAGTATAACCGGCTTTGACACCTCTGAGCTTGGCACGTTTACAATGGAAATATCCTATCGGGGAGTAACAAAAACCTACAGCTATACCGTGGTTGCGGCCGTAGTTGATTGGGTTAACATCGAAACATATAAGATAAGACAATACTATGCCGTAGGTGAAGAAATTGACCTGACCGGGCTTATTCTTGAAACCCGGTATACCAACGGGCTGTATCAAATTGAGGACGGGGCAGGGCTTGTTGCGGTGGAAGACTTTGATTCAAGCATTGAAGCAACAATTAATGTTAAGATTACTTATCTGACATATGAAACAACATTTACCGTGTACATATTAGAAGATGTAAGCGTGTTGCTGACGGAATTCCTTACATTTATTCAGGATATTCCTACAATGGATGATTACCTTGACGCCATAGTGTTTGGCGGTTTCAGCGGTACTAAATGGGACAACTTTGACGATGCGGCCGAACTGTACAGAATAAAACTTTCACCTGCTCAGTTGGCTTCTGTTTCGGGCAGTGACCTTGATAACTTCCAGGCCTTTTTAGAACTGTATAATTTTGAGATAATGTATCAGGCAAACACCGGCCTGGCAGATGACTTTATACAGGATGTTTTATCCGGTATGCCCGAAGATATAAGGAAGGCCATCAGTGACGGCAATTTTGAAGTGCTGTTGTTGAACCTTGAACAGCTTATGCAAGCAAGAAGCCAGATTTATGACTATGTAGGCTCGCTTGATTTTGGCGGATATGAAGCTGAAGTACAGGCAGCGTATATGCTTGAACTGGACATTATGTTTTTATTGCCTTGTGAAATTCTGCAGATACTTAACCAACTGCCGTTTATTGCAACGGATATTGCTCCCTCGCAATATGGATTGGTATACGAGCTGGTTAACATAATTTACAATCAGGAGCATCCGGCTATAAGCTTGTATGCAACATTGCACGTGTTTAATCTTGCCGATGCAAAAACCGGCAATGGATTTATGTATATAATAGAAATACTTGCAACTACTACTTTTGCCGACTTGGGCATATATGGTTTTCAGGCAATGAATCAGGGTATAGATTTTATACAGAATACCTTAGTCAGCAGTCCGGATGAACAGGGCGTGATTGACGACTACGAGGCGTTTATGGAAGCTTATGAGAAATTAAATGAGTACGGTAAAAATGTAATAACCAATGCGCTTGGAATCAGCCTGGTTAATGCAATAAAGGTTTACAACGAAATAATTGCAGCACTGTAAGCAAAAAACAAGAGCCGTCCGGCTCTTGTTTTTTGATAATATCTTGCATTTTTCTGGGAGTTTTCTATTGATTTTTATTTGCCGTTGTGATATACTTGCACTGTTCATTAAATACGCACCCGGGGCTATTTAACAGCCGTTGCCTTAGTAATAAGGTTGTTGTTAGAGTTCTTAACGCACTCGGGGAGGACTAAAAACAAAAAAAGGAGAAGAAAAAATGTCCGTAATTTCAATGAAACAGTTACTGGAAGCGGGCGTTCAGTTCGGTCATCCAACCAGACAATGGAATCCAAAGATGAAAAAGTACATCTTTGCTGCCCGTAACGACACCCACATTATTGACCTGGAGCAGACCGTTGTGCTGGCAGAGGTTGCATACAACTTTGTGCGCGACTCGGTTAAAGCCGGCAAAACCGTGCTTTTTGTAGGCACTAAAAAGCAGGCCGTTGAGGCTACTATGTCTGAGGCTAACAGGGCAGGTATGTACTATGTCAACTCGCGCTGGCTGGGCGGAACTCTGACCAATTTTAAAACTATCCAGGGCAGAATAGACCGCATGAACAAACTCAACCATATGGAAAAAACGGGAGAGTTTGAGCTATATGCTAAAAAGGAAGTGCTTAAGCTTAAAGCCGAACGCGATAAACTGCAGAAGAATCTTGGCGGCATAAAAGATATGCGTGAACTTCCGGGCATTCTGTTTGTGGTTGACCTTAAAAAAGAGCATATTGCAATTAAAGAAGCAAGGCAGCTTAACATTCCTATTATTGCGCTTTGTGACACCAACTGCGACCCTGAGCTGGTTGATTTTGTTATTCCTGGCAACGACGATGCAATCCGCTCGGTTAAGCTGGTTGCAAGTGCAATTGCCGACGCTTGCGTAGAGGGCAAAGGCGGCGTTATTGTACGCGAAGAAGAACCGGCAGCGGAGGTTGCTGCCCCGGCAGCTCCGGCGGCGCCTAAGGCCGAGAAACCGGCAAAGGCTGAAGTTGTAGCCGAGCAGCCTGTTAAGGTTGAAAAACCTGCAGTTGCAGAAAAGCCTGCTAAGGAAGCTAAAGCAGAAAAGCCTGCGGAAGCAGAAACTAAAAAGAAACCGGCAGCGCCCGCTAAAAAAGCCAAAGAAGCAAAAGGGGAATAATTATGATAACACCTGAAGACATTAAGCGCCTTAGAGAACGTACTCAGGCGGGCATGCTTGACTGCAAGAAAGCACTGGAAGCAAACGGCGGCGACATGGATAAGGCTACCACCTGGCTTAGAGAAAAAGGCATGGCGGCAGCTGCCAAAAAGAGTGAGCGCATTGCGGCCGAAGGTGTGGTGCACTCATATATTCATATGGGCGGTAAAATCGGCGTACTGTTAGAAGTAAACTGTGAAACCGACTTTGTGGCTAAATCGGAAGGCTTTCAGACACTGGTGCGCAATATTGGCCTGCACATTGCGGCAAGTAAGCCGGCGGTAGTAGCAATTGAAGATGTTGACACAACCGAGCTTGAAAACGAAAAGAGCATTCTTAAAGCTCAGGCTAAAAACGAGGGCAAGCCGGATGCAGTTATTGAAAAAATGGTTGAAGGCAGAATTAAAAAGTTTTACAAGGATGTCTGCTTGCTGGAACAGGACTATGTAAAGAACCCTGAAATTACAATAAAGCAGCTTGTAAACGAAGCCATACTCAGCATTGGCGAAAAGATTACAATCCGCAGATTTACGCGGTACGAAATGGGCGAAGGGCTTACTAAGCGCAGCAACGACTTTGCGGCGGAAGTAGCCGAACAGATGGCAGGGAAGTAGACAGGCAACCAAAAATTCCCCTCTAAGTTAGAGGGGTGCCCCGTTAGGGGCGGGGTGTGTGAAAAACTCAGTTTTATTGAACTGGGTTTTTATTTATTTTGCGTTTTACTATTGACAAGTGTGTAGGGGGGGGGCTATAATAGATATACAAACAAAAAGGAGAAAAGTTTGATGAACGGATTAAAAATTAATTATGATGCATTGATAGGGTTGGCTAATGACTTAGGTGATTTTGTAACAACAAAACCTGATGCGGGCACAGAAAATTATGCACTAATACAAATTGATGCCGGCAAAGGTGTCTTTGGTGCACTTATGTCCTTTGGTGTTTCAAAGCCCGGAAAGCGTTATGGCAGCAAAGAAGATACAACTACTAAAGAAACATATTATGGCAAAGGCGAAAATATTGAATCGCTGGAAGCATTTTGTGACACAATGTCTCCAATGATTTTAGTTGATAAAAAAATGGACGGAGCATTCAACTTTACCACATCTAAAGACTGTATTGCATATGACCGCCTTGAAAAAATGCTGAAAGGAGGCGCTGAATTACATTTTCGTGTAGCAATAAACGAAGATTTAAATATGAGGCTTGATACTTCTATTGTGGGCATAGACGGAAAAGAAAGCGACATCGCGAATGCCAGAACCAAGTTTTATGACAGAGAATATGACGGTGCCAGCATAGGCGGAAAAATTTCCAGATTTATTTTAGAAGACGGTTTTACACGCGCTAAGCAGACAACTAGGGCTATTGTAATGGCAACCGGAGGTTCGCTTCTCTTTAACCATTCTGCAGACAGTGCAAACAACCCAACCAATTTAAATTTGCCGGGTAAGCCTGTTGGAGTGCCTCTGGCAGAAAGAAAGCCAGTTATGAAGTTCTAATAAGTGTTTAATAAGAAGTTAACAAACAGCCGTACGGCTGTTTGTTTTAAAACTTTTAACATTAAAGCATTTGCTTTTTTTTCTGTTTTGTATTAAACTGACTGCATAGTATTTTAAAAGGAAATGTTGGTATGTTTAGTCTCAACGAAGACAAGGTAATTTATGAAAAATTCCGTGAGAAACTGGAAAAATTTTTAAATCATTTAGGCAGTGAGTTTAATTCCATTAGGGCAGGCAGGGCAAACCCCAAGCTGCTGGATAAAGTTATGGTGGACTATTACGGCACCATGACCCCTATTAACCAGATGGGCAACATATCCGCTCCCGACCCGCGCACAATTGCTGTGGCGGTCTGGGATATTTCTCAGGTAAGAGAAGTTGTTAAGGCAATACAGGCATCAGACCTGGGGCTTACTCCAAGCGACGACGGCAAGGTTATCCGCCTTAGCGTGCCCCAACCTACAGAGGAGCGCAGGGTTGAGTTTGTTAAGATGACAAAGAAACTGGCCGAGGATTGCAGAATAAATATGCGTAACGAGCGCAGAGTTGCAATAGATGAGTTTAAGAGTCTTAAAAAAGACGGCAAAATAACCGAAGACGATTTGGAAACAAGCGAAAAAGAGGTGCAAAAAATTTTAAATACCTATTCCGACAAGGTAGACGTTATGGTTGCAGGCAAAGAAAAGGAAATTCTGGAAGTATAATACCAATATAAACTTATATAAAACCGATACACTAATCATAGGCAGTTTCGTATAATGAAATAGAATACATAAAGGATGACTCTGGCATTGGGGAATAAAGAGATAAAGATAATTCCTGGATTGGACTTAAACCGTTTGCCGAAACACTTAGGCATTATTATGGACGGCAACGGCAGATGGGCAACAGCAAAAGGTTTACCTCGGAGCGCAGGACATAAAGCAGGGATTGAAAACTTGCGCAAGATGTCTGTTTTTGCAAGTGAGCTTGGCCTTTCGTATATGACTATCTTTACACTCAGCACCGAAAACCTGAAGCGCCCAAAGGATGAAGTTGACAACCTGTTTAACCTGATTCGTACATATATGAACGAAGATACAAAGCAACTGGTAGAGCGTGACATAAGGCTTAATGTTATTGGAGCATACAAAGACCTGCCGGGTGATGTTGCTTCGGCCATAGACAGGGCAATGGCCGATACCAGGCATTGCGGCGGCCTGACGCTTACGCTGGCCGTTAACTACGGCGGCAGGGCAGACATTATTAGGGCAGTAAATACGGCAGTTAAATCCGGAACTGAAGTAACGGAAGAATCGTTTAAGGATTTATTGTATACCAAGGGTATGCCGGATTTGGATTTAGTTATCCGAACAAGCGGCGAACAACGGATAAGCAATTTTTTAATATATCAATTGGCATATGCCGAGTTCTACTTTATTAAAAAACATTGGCCAAGCTTCAACAAAAAAGACTTTCAGGAAGCACTGCTTGCGTTTCAGCAACGCAACCGCAGGTTTGGCGGAGTTAAAAGCTAGGAGGGCTTAGGATGAATTATCAGCGTATCATATGGGGGGCTGTAATACTTTTTGTTACTGTTGCCATTATTGCCGGCAGAGCACTGTCTCCGATTGCATTTGATGTGGTTTTTGGAATGTTTATGGTAGTTGCAGCCCACGAGGTGTACAACCTGTTTCGCCGCAACGATAAACCTTTGTATATGTGGGCGGTTTTGGCATACCCTGCGGCGGTAGTTGTTTTAACAATTATCTGCGGCTTGCTTGATGTCAGTTTGGTGCAATACATTTTGTTTTTTGTGCTGTTAACTTCATTGTTGTTTATCGGCTTTTTGGGTTTTCCGTATGTGTTTAAAGGTGCCGCATTGAAAGGCTACCGGGCATACAACACCCGTATGTCGTTTAGCGCATATATCTGGAGCTGCAGCAAAAACAGTATGCTTGCGTGCGCTTATCCAACCATGCTGTTGAGTTTTATGCTGATTATAAACAATTATCACAATTTCAGCGGTTTAATTACTTATGCCGATGGATATTACATTTCCATGTTAGGTTTGCTTCTGGTGTTTGTAATATCAATGTTTGGGGACACGGCTGCGTATATTATAGGAACCACTATCAAAACTCCCAAAATATCTATGGAAAAGCTTGGCAAGGGCAAGACCTACAGCGGCGTTGCGGGAGGCATTTTGGGCAGCATACTCGGCGCAGCTGCGTTGTATTATGTGCTTACATTGTTTGACCCGTTTAAAGACTTGTTTTTTACTTACACAATTGCCTCTCCGCTTGTGTTTATACTAATTGGTGCGGCGGGCGGTATATTTAATATGCTGGGGGACCTTGCATCAAGTTATATTAAGCGCAGGGCAGGAGTTAAGGATTTCGGCACCTTTATACCGGGTCATGGCGGTATTATGGACAGGTTAAACGGCATTGCGCCCTGCTGTGTAATAGTGTTTGCTTTTATGCTGGTATTGTTTGCATAAGCGGTACATTGGCAAGAATATACTTTATAATTATTCCCCCATAAGCCGCGGGGGTGGTGCGAAGCACCGGGGGTTGTGACCAGACAACAAGACACAACCCTCCCCGCCTCTGGCGGTACTCCCTTGGCTCAAGGGAGAATTTTGAGGAGGAGACGCTTTGACTTCATCACTGCTTTTAGCCACTTTTCCCGAAATAATGAACACTGTGCTATACATTGGTATAGCTATTTTGGTTTTACTTGTAATGATAACCATACATGAGCTCGGGCATTATTTAGTGGCCAGATGGCTTAAGATAAAAGTTGAAGAGTTTGCCGTAGGCTTTGGGCCGCCGATATTTAAGCGTAAGCTAAAAAACGGCGAAACTTTCTCGCTGAGAGTGGTTCCTCTTGGCGGATACTGTGCCTTTAAAGGCGGCGAAGACAAGGATGCCAAAGACCCGGAGGATTTTAACGCGCACAAACCGTGGAAGCGGATACTGGTATTGCTTGGCGGCGTAACCTTCAACCTTGTATCAGCGTTTGTTTTTGCATTTATTTTGTTAATTTCATTTGGCTACGATATTCCGCAAATTAAATCGGTTACTCCGGGCACGGATAATTACGGTATAATTAAAGAAGGCGATGTGGTCAGGGCAGTAAACGGCGAGAAAATAGGCTTTATTTATGATACCACTTTCAGCAGTTTGTTAAACAAACATGGCGGGATTAATGAATGGGTTGAGCTTACTGTTACCAGAAACGGAGCAGAAAGAAAACTGGACATATTCATTTATGCGGACCCTGATGATGCCACTCGCGGAATTATTGGCGTAAGTACACAGGCATACAGATACAGCTTTATAGAGGCACTAATATGGTGTGTGCCTATAGCCATGGCCATGGCATGGAAAATACTGGCATTTTTGGGTATGCTTATAACCGGAGCAATCGGCCTGTCTGCTATTGGAGGACCAATAACCACTATAACCACCATTGCAGATTACAGCGCACAAAATATTGCAAATCTGTTTGTGTTTCTGCCGTTTATTGCAGCCAACCTGGCCGTGTTTAACATCTTGCCCATACCTGCGCTGGATGGCTCCAAAATAATATTCACTACTGTAGAATGGATAAGGAAAAAGCCTATAAACCGGAACGTTGAGGCAATAATTCATTTTGCCGGGCTGATAGTATTGTTTGCGTTTGTAATATTTATAGACCTGTTTCATCTATTCACTTGATAAAGGAAGGATAATTGCGGCTGCAAGAATACTTAAAAGATAAAATCGGCGGGGATAAGCTGAAAGACTTTAAGCTTACCGAGGCAGAGTTTGACAAGCAACAAAACAAAGTTTTGCTGGTTTTTGTTTATCCTGACGGGGTTAGGGTGCCCGGGCCGGACTTGGAGACGGAAATTAAAAAGTATGCCGGAGAATACTTAGAGAAAGCTTTTAAGATAGAGTTGAGGTTTAAGAAAAGTTTTATTGACCCGGATGTTATTAGGGCAGAGGTAAAAAAGTGCCTGGATGACAGTTTTGTGGCTTTGAGTCATGCGGTTAATATGGGGGAAATTGAAGTGGATGCCCCTCCGGAAGGTATGGTTTATGTCACTATTCCTATTACGCCGGCAATGAATAAGTATTGCCAACAGAAACGTGTTCTGCCAAGCCTGGAGCAGCACTTTAATGCCGGATATTTTCAGGCATTTACCTTTAGGGCAAGAGAAGTTGGAGCCAGTGAAAACCTTGATGATATACTTTCTGCACAGGAAGCAGGCGGACGGAATTTGTTTGAGTATGCTTTAGCAAACGAACCGGGCTTTCATAAAGTTGAAGTTTTAGAAAAACTTTTTGGCAAAGCTATTAACGGACGGCCCGTTTATATTGAAGATGTTAAGGCGGATGCAGGCAAAATACTGGTTGCGGGCAAGATAAAATTTTTTACAAAAAGGACTTTCGTTCCTAAAAAGAAAGCTGAAACAGATGACGAGCCGGCGGAAAAAATATTTTATTCGTTTAGTTTGGAAGACCCAAGCGGCAGTATTCAGGTTGTGCATTTTCCCACAATTGCGTCTGCCGAGCCAGCCGGCAAGCTGGCCGATAACATGGAAGTTATAATCTGCGGCTCGGTAGACAGCTTTAATGACAGAATATCAATTAGAGCAATGGATGTAGGTTTGTGCAAGTGCTCGGGTGAGGGCAAAAAGATATGTTACAGAGAAGAGGCTCCAAGTTATATTACCATATCTCCTTGTAATTTTACGGATACAAAACAGCTGGGTATGTTTGATGTTTCTGTTCAAAATGAGTTTTGGAAAGACAGAGAAGTGGTCGTGTTTGATTTTGAAACCACCGGGCTGGACTGCGTTTCTAACCAGATTATAGAAATTGGTGCGGTTAAAATTAAAAACGGTAAGATTACTGAGACGTTCAGTACATTAATAAACCCCAAAATGCGGATTCCCGAGGATGCTACAAAAATAAACGGTATTACCGATGAGATGGTAAAATATGCGCCCACATTAGAATCGGTGCTTCCTGATTTTTACAAATTTACGCGCGGCTGCTTGTTAAGTGCTTATAATATTGACTTTGATTATGGATTTCTGCGCACGGCAGGAGCTAAGTATCGTTACAACTTTGATAACGAAAAACTGGATACTTTGTATCTG
>WRCD01000011.1 GCA_009784185.1 Bacillota bacterium | reverse complement strand
TTTCGTTTTGAAATCCGCAGGAGCCGGTCTTTTTCCACAAAACAAAAAGACGGGCGCGAAAAGCATTAAAAATGCCTTCCTGCCCGTCTAGCGGTTCTGCGGATTGCTGAATTATTTAATTAATGGTGGGCTATTGTTTTGAGTTTTTAACTTCAATGCGTTTGTTTCCATAAAAGACTGTAGTTTTAAGTTTTTTATGGACTATTTGAATTTCTTTCTTTATTTCATCTACCCGGCAAACTAACTTGCCGTTTACATTTCTAACTAGCCTAATAATAACTTTCCGCCTCCTTTTATTATCAGAATTTGCTTGACATTATAAAACAATTGTTCTATAATGTCAAGTAATTGGCATCAGATTTTTAACAAGACTTGCAAGTAGCTTTCGCTCCCGTATCGTCTTAACAGGATGGATAACACCGCTAGTCCAAAATCATCAAAGGACGGCTATTTATCTCCCGTTAGGCATAAAGCCGCCGTCTGGTTTCTTTGACAATTTTGTCAGCGGTGCTGGGTGCTGGTTAAGACGATATGGCAGCCGTATGCCTGTCGCAAGAAAAACTTAAGGAGTTTAAATAAATGAAAAATGCAGTGATTTACGCAAGGTTCAGCTCACACGCACAGAACGAACAATCCGTTGAAGGGCAGTTGAAGGAGTGTTACGCTTTTGCCGAGCGTAACGGATACAAGGTTATACACGAATACATAGACCGAGCATTAACGGGAACAACTGACCGCCGTCCGGAGTTTTTGCGTATGGTTGAAGACAGCAAGCGCAAGCAGTTTGGTTTTGTGGTGGTATACCAGTTGGACAGATTTGCTCGTAACAGATACGATAGCGCAACATACAAGGCGAAACTGAAAAAGAATGGGGTTCGTGTTTTGTCAGCCAAAGAAAACATCACAGACGATGCCAGCGGTATACTGATTGAGGGCGTACTTGAAAGCATGGCGGAATACTATAGTGTGGAGCTATCTCAAAAGATTAGGCGGGGCATGTCAATCTCTGCTTCAAAATGCAAGTTTTTAGGGAATAGAGTTCCGCTGGGCTATGCGGTTGATGCCGATAAGAACTTTATCTTGCACAACGAAAACGCAGCACTGGTTAAAACAATGTTTGATATGTTCGTTGCAGGCAACAACTATATGCAAATTGCACGCTGGGCAAACGAGCGGGGCTACCTAACTTCCCGAGGAGGCAAGTTCAACAAAAACAGCTTCCCTCGTATTTTTGCTAATCGTATGTACTTGGGCAAGTATGTATATATGGGTACAGAGGTTGAAGGAGGAGTGCCTCGTATTATTGACCACAATCTTTTTTCTGAAGCACAAACTATTTTAGCAAAGTTAGCCCTTGCCCCATCACGGGGAAAAGCAAAAACAGAATATCTGTTATCTTCAAAACTTATATGCGGTCGTTGTGGGAACAACATGCCTGGCGTTAGCGCAATAGACAAAAGAAAAGTCGTTCATAACTATTATCGTTGTCATGAAAACCGCACGGGCGGAAGCTGCAAGAGAAAAGTTGTGCGCAAGCAGTTTATAGAGGACGAAGTCGTTTATGCAACGCTTAAAGTTTTAACGGACGAGTTTATTGACATGGTAGCAGCCGAAACATATCTGCTTATCCAATCCGAGATGAATGAAGCCGAGATAAACCGTCTAGGTGGCATGGTTGCCGAAAACCAAACTGCTATAAATAACCTAATGAAGGTTCTTATGCTTGGCAAAGTTACAGACACCATACTGGCACAGATTGAACAACTGGAGAACGCAAACAAAGAATTAAAAGCAACCATTGAAACGGAAAGAGCCAACCTAATAGACTACACCTATGCCGACATTAAAAAATGGATTTCACATTTTAAGTGCCTTGACTATTCACAGACAAAAAACCGCAGAGCCCTAATTGACACCTTTATTTACAAGGTTATTCTTTACGAGGGTAAAATCAAAATCATTTATCATTTAAAAAGCGGACAGCATAAGGGCGAGTTGTTGCTCAGTCTCATTTTCCCCGACTATCCCGACGGCGAAACCGAGGCAAAAGAAAAAGAAAGTGCCGAAACACTTCCAAACTCAGAGGGTTTGTATACCGCTCGTATGGTGCGCCCAAAGGGACTCGAACCCCTAATAACGGTTCCGAAGACCGTTGTGATATCCATTTCACTATAGGCGCAAGCAAAATGATGTGATGTAATTGTATTACTTGAAGCTCAATTTGTCAACCTCTTTCTATAAATCAATTGCGAAAACGCCCGGCAAGTAGTATAATATCGGCATTGGATTAAAAGGAGCGGGCGTTTGGGTAAAGCGGCACAGCAAGACGGCGAGTTTTATTATACGCACAGCGGGCAGGCAGATACGTACTGGCAGGACATATTCAGCCGCCTGCTTACCATAGGCACGCTTTTTTTGGTTGCGTGCACATTTTTCCTGCTAGCCTACAACAGCGCATATCACATACGCTGGGTTGTGGACGGCAGTATGTACCCAACGCTCAATTCATCGTTTATGGACTCGGACATAGTGTATGTAAGCAAAACCGAGAAGGGCGTGCCGGGTGATATTATTGTAATTAACGATGCTCCTCCGTATAACAAGGCCGTAATTAAACGTCTTATTGCGGTGGGCGGCGATGAGCTTAAGCTGGAGTGGAACGGCACAAAAACCATTGTATATGTAAATGACCAGCTTATTCCGGAGCCGTATTTAAACCCAAACTCAAACTCGCAGAGCGAGGAGTTGCGCTTCAACGCTTTCAAAAATCAGAGCGGCTGGGCGGTTACGCCCGAACCGGAAATAACCGGCTCAAGCGTTAAAATAAAAATCCCGGACGGCTATGTGTTTTACATGGGTGACAACCGCGGGTATTCGTATGATTGCAGGGCATATGGTCCTATTCCGGCCGGGCAAGTGCTTGGAAGGGTGGACTTTATAGTGTTTTACGGCCAAAATGTGCTTACAAAGCACCTCAACATCATGCTTGAGCCGGCAGTACAAATTACAAGCATGGTGCTGGCACCCGCATATTATTTTACGCTTAATGTATTTAATGCCGACCTCACAAACTTTTTAAACTCAATAGGCCTTGGCTTTGCGGCAAGATGGCTGCCAAACAAAAACTAGCGGAATGCTAGTTTTTGTTTCTTCTTGCGGCTTCTTCTATCAGGGTTTCAATTATTCCTTCGGAGTAATAGCTATAACAGTCTGACTCGCCAACTATAAAATGCTCCAGCAGATTTACTCTGCAGGCATCCAGCGCCATAAATATACGCTTGGTCAGCCGGTTGTCGGCTGCGCTTGGCGCTGATGCGGCCTGCGGGTGGTTATGAGCCAAAATGACATTGCTGGCAGAGTGTTTAAACGCAAGCTGAACAATCCGCTCAAGGCATACGTCTGCACTGTTTTTGCTCCCGGCACATATAAGTTCTTTGTTAATCAGGTTATATTTCTGGTCCAGATATAATGCATACAGATGCTCTTCTGTCAGATTCATAAACAGAACCTGCATATATTCTTTCATTGCGCCCGGGCTGCCCATAAACACCTTAGGCGCTTTTTCGGCCAGCATAATACGTTTGTACAATAAATGTATCTGCCGCAGCTTTTCGGCGGCAGCCTTGCCTATACCGTAAAACTCGGCCAGCTCGCCGGCCGGCGCATGAAGCACATTGTAAACGGTTTTGTATTTCTTAATCAGGGCATGAGCAAGCGGATTGTTGTTTCCGCGCACAAAAACATAACTCAGCACAAGTTCCATAATTTCGTGTTCGGCCAGGATTTCTATATCCTTGGCGGCTTTTTCCCGCATCCGGCTTCGGTGTCCGTCGTGCGGGCTTTTCTTTCGGTCTGTCATAATACAACAATTTCCTGATAGCATTGTAAAATATTTCAGCAAATTTAGCAAGTGGTTGTTTGTGTTTGACAAATATTTTGCTATTTGCAATAATACTGGCAATATTACAATATAGGAGAAATATATGAAAATAAAAGTAACTACCCAAGCCACGGCAGACCTGTCTCCCGAACTGCTTAAGGAATATAATGTATCGTTTCTTCCGTTTCCTATCAGCCTGGGAGACAAAGAATATGTTGACGGTGAAAACATAACGCCGTCGGATATTTACAAGTTTTTTGATGAAACCGGGCTGCTGCCCAAAACGGCAGCACCCAACCCAACAGTTATCCGTGAATTTTTTGAAGAAAACCTGAAAGGCTACGACGCCATAATACACATATCCATTTCCAACGAGCTGTCTATGGTTTTAGCTAATGCAAAAATGGCTGCCGAGGGCTTGCCCGTATATATAGTGGACAGCCGCAGCTTATCAACCGGTATCGGGCTTCAGGTGCTGTACGCCTGTGATTTGGCAAAACAGGGGCTAAAACCCGAAGAGATTCAACAAAAAGTTCAGGACAGGGCATTGTCGGTTCAGGCCTCGTTTATATGCGGCAACCTTAAGTTTTTATATGAAGGCGGAAGATGCTCTGCAGCCAAGGCGTTTATGGCACACGTGCTTGGAATCAGGCCGCTAATTGAGCTTAACGACGGCAGAATGGGTGCCGGCAAAAAGAAGTTCAGAGGCAAAATGAAGATAGTGCTAAAGGAATATGTAGACCATATTCTTGAAAACTTTAACAACTACGACAAAAAACGAGTATTCGTTACGTACACCCAAATGGACCAGGAGCTTGTAGACATGGTGGTTGATATGGTTAAGGGCAAGTTTGACAAGGTTTACGCTTACGAGGCGGGCTGTACAATAACCAGCCATTGCGGAAAGGGCACGCTGGGTGTTTTGTATTTCAACAGCAAGGAATAATTTATGAGCGAGAGAAACAGTATTCTCACAAAAGCCGTTTTACACGGCATAATTTTGGTTTGTGCCGTACTTGGGCTTGTGTTTCAGGCGGTATTTTTTGGCATTTACCTTACGGATATGTTTATGTTTTTTGCGCCCTTGGTTAATATAGCAATAGTTGTTGTGTACGGACTTATTTTATATAAAGACATAGTTTTGCTGCTTGGCCGGAACAGCGGTGTAAGCATTCCGTCTGTAATCTACGGCGGGGTAATGCTTAACGCAGTTCTTGTATGGGTTATTTATCTGTCTGTGTTGCTGCCTGCTTTTATTATCAACAACCCGGCCGAGCCGCAATACCGGCTGCTGCAGATTCAGGATATTCTCTTGCAGTTTCTGGTGCCTGTTCTGGTGCTGGCCGACTACATCTTTTTTGCCAAAAAGGGTAATTTTAAATGGAGCGGTCCGTTAATTTGGGCTGCGCCGTTTGTGGTTTACCTGGGCTTTGTGTTTTTATATAGCACAATGGGCGCCGCCGTTTACGGCGGAAGCGGGATGTCCCCATACTTCTTTTTAGATGCAGCCACTATTGGCTGGGGGAATGTGGTGCTGATTTCGCTTGCATTGCTGGTTATGTTTGTTGGGCTTGGATTTATGTTTTATATTTTGGACACCATCAACTGGCAGGCGCTGCGCGAAAGGCTTAAGAATTCCAAGCCGGCAAAAAGCCGGATGTTTATATCCGGGTTAGCCGAAGACACGCAGGAAAAAGAAAAACCAAAAACAAAACAGATTACTACCAAGCAGGGCACATATACAAATCCATATATAAAAAAGAAGCCCGAGCGCAAAAACAAAAACAGCGGTTAACCGCTGTTTTTTGCTGTATTAACCACAAATTTAGCCCCATGCCCCGGATAAATTGTAAATCCGGCAAATTCGGAGTCTAGTCTTTTCAGGCTTTTCTGCATATCTTTTTCGCTGGCGGTTGGCAGGTCGGTGCGTCCGATTATGCCGCGCCCAAAGGCAAAATCGCCCGCAAAAAGCTTGCCGTCATTCTCGTAGCCCAAACAGCAATCGGTATGTCCCGGAAACTCATGAACTGTTAGTGTATGCCCGCAAACATTAACAACGTCGCCCTCAGATACGGCCTTAATCAACTTGTTTGGAACGTCCACAGAAAAAGACTGCTCGTAATATTTGCCGCAATTTAATGCCGGGCTGGTTAGTTTTGGAATTGCGTTCCTGTGCAGATAAACCGGCACACCCATATCCGCAAAGCTTTGAAGCTCGGATATATGGTCGTAATGCCCGTGTGTAATCAGCACGGCCTCAACCTTGCTTTTGCCGGATTCAGTCAGCACTTGCGCGTAAGTTATTGTAGGGTCAATAACCGCACAGGCGTTTTTACCCAAAACAATATAACAATTAGCCCTGATTACGGGCACTCTTATAGTTAAAAACTCCATAGACACACTCCTAAAACAATTTCCCTGTATAAATGTGTAAACGCTGCGCAACGGGTCATGTTACGAGTTTCACAAATCACATTCCCAGTTCGAAGCGTTTACCCATCAAAATTCCCCTCTAGAGAGGGGTGCCACGGAGTGGCGGGGTGTGTTAAGAGTTGCCCAGCAGCTCAATCAACTTGTTTTTATCTATTGCCGCTAAAAACAAATACAATCGGGGGCCGGTGCTTTTGCCTATTAACAGGTTGTATACAACTTCAAAAAACCGCTTCTGTTTAGCCTTGTCCGGAACTCCGTCAATCTTAGGAATATCATATAAAAGGCTCTGCAACTCTTCGGTTGTCATATCCTTTGCCCGGAGGCTGTCGGAAAGCTTCTTAATCCAGCCTTTTTCTTCTGCACTCATGCCGGTAAAAAACTCTTTGTTTTTATCTGCCAGCAGCGCAACTATCTGCTCGGGGCAATACTTTTGCAACCAATACTTAATTTTATTAAACCGCGCTTCAATTTCGGCTCTTGTGGTTTTTTCGCCTATTTTGTTAAACAGAGCAACAAGTAAATCTAAGTCAAAGTTTACAATCGGCGCAAACGCCGCAATATTGCTTGCCGAAATTTGTTCCGCCGGCTTTTTATCTCCGGCTGCCAGGCTGATGCTTCTTTTCACCACGTCATCTGCCGTGCCGTCTGTTACTGCTTTGCACATCCTGTCAAATTCGTGATATGTGCGCAGCACCTCTTCATCTACCGCAATATCAAATGCCTTTTCGGGCAAAAAGCGCGTAAACATCCACAAGATAATTTCCGGATTATATATCTTTAGCAGCTCTTCCGGAGCAATAGCATTCCCGCTGCTGGAGCTCATTTTTGTGTTCATGCCTTTAATGTTAATAAACTCGTATCCGCGGTAATGCGGCGGTCTGCCTCCGAATATTTTGTCCACAATCACACTGGCTACCTGATAGCTGCCGCCCTCGCTGCTGTGGTCACGCCCGCCCGGTTCAAAATCCACGCCTTCGTGTACCCAGCGCATGGGCCAGTCTACTTTCCAGGGGAGCTTAACATTAAAGTCCTTGTTTAAATCTAAAGACTCTTCATGCCCGCAAGCGCAGGTGTAGGTAAGTGACTTGCAATCGTTGCTCAAAGCCTTAACCTTAGTTGTGTCCTTGCCGCATTTTCTGCAATATATGTTGATAGGGTAATAACTTTCGCGGTCTGCAGCACTGGCTTCCTGTGTTTTAAAGCTCATTAAAATATCGTATATTTCTTTTCTTGCTTTAAGCGCCTTAATAATTCCGTCTTTATATACTCCGGATTTATACATCTCGGCCTGATTAATACACTCAACCTCCATGCCGAACTCCGTCATAGCTTCTTCAAACGGATTGATAAAACTCTGTGCGTAACTAATTCCCGTGCCCGCCGGGTCGGGAATATCGTTTATAGGCATACCGATATATTTACTATAGCTCGGGTCAACATTGGCCGGCACCTTTCTCAGCCTGTCGTAAGTATCCCATGAGTAAATAAGGCGTACTTTTTTGCCTGCATCTCTTAAAGCCCTGGCTACAAAATAACTGGTAACCGCCTCCCTAAAGTTTCCGATGTGAATCGTGCCGGACGGGGTTATTCCGCTGGCACATATAAATATTTCTTTGTTCGGGTGCAGCCTGATTAACTCTGCCGCAACCTCATCTGCCCAATGCATTTATTTGTTCTCCTTAATTAAACTTTTATAGTAGTTTGCCATGGTGGTTTTGTAATACGGAATAAGCCACAACAGTCCGACTCCTGCCGTGAGCAGGCTCAAGCCAAACCAGCCGATAAATGAAAGCTGCAACAGGAACAATTCCGTTTTGTGGCCTTTCATAAGTTGGGCGGATTCTTTGAGTATTGCCATGATTTTTGCCTCAGGTTTAGTTGCTGCAATAAAACTTGTCTGGCCGTACATAAGGCTTACCATGTAGCCCGGTATAAACAGCAGCAGACTCCAGGCAAATATCAAAACACTTTTTAACAGTCCCATTAGCAGATTTCTTCCGTAATGGTCAAACCCGCTAAACACCGCACCGGTTTTGGGCTTTTTATTTTCGCTTATCTGATAAAAGTAATGAGTTAAGCCTATATTTAACGGTCCGTTTGTCCAAACAAGGGGCACAATCAAGCTAATCAGCAATATGGCTTTAGCGCCCGCTGCAGCAAAAAGCGCTATAATACTATCACCCCATTTGCCCCTTAAACTAACTCTGGCATTTTGCTTTAGTTCTTTAAACATATCTTGTCCACACCTAAATACTTTTGCAGAACCTTCGGCACATTAATGCTTCCGTCTGCATTTTGATTTTGTTCAACCAATGCCGGAAGTACGCGGCTGGTAGCAAGGCCCGAGCCGTTGAGCATATATACGTATTGGTTTTTGCCGTCTCCGCCTTTAAATTTAGTATTGTTCCGCCTTGCCTGATAATCGTTTGCGTTAGATACAGAACTAGCCTCTTTATATATGCCCATGCTTGGAATCCATACTTCAACATCGTATGTGCGTGTCATGCCGGCGGATATATCTCCCGCCGCAAGCTTAGACAGCACAAAATGCAGACCGAGCTGCTTTAATAAATCCACGGCCTTATTTACAAGCTCTTCAAACGCAGCCTTACTTTGCTCCGGTGTGCAATATTGCACCATCTCAACTTTGTTGAACTGATGAGTGCGCACCATGCCGCGCTCCTCGGCGCGGTAACTGCCAATCTCTGTCCGGAAGCATTGGGTGTATGCAAAAAACTTTTTAGGAAGCTCCGCAACCGGAATAATTTCGTTTGCGTATAAGTTTACGAGAGAAGTTTCGGCGGTCGGAGCCAGAAACCTTTCGGTATCGCTGCCGTCCGTTTTTACTTTAAACACTTCACCGCTGAATTTAGGAAACTGTCCGCTGCCATAGCCGCAATGATTCAGGAGCAGGTAGGGCGGCATAATCATTTCATAACCGTCTTTCAGGTGTTGGTCTATAAAGAGGTTTATAAGCGCCCACTCTAAGCGCGCGCCCCAGCCGCGGTACGCACAAAATCCGCTGCCGGAGAGTTTTGCTCCGCGCTCATAGTCAATCAGGCCCAGAGCAGTGCAGAGCTCAACATGGTCTTTTGCTTTAAAGTTAAATTCCGGTTTTTTGCCGAACGTTTCAATAATTTGGTTTTCTTCCTTGCCGCCCGCAGCAATGTCGTCATCCGGAATGTTTGGAACAGCTGCCATTAAATCATTTAAGCTTTTTTCCGCCTTGCTCAGCTCAGCCTCTGTTTTAGAAATATCGTCTCCAAGCTTTCTCATCCGTTCAAATACGTGTTTTGTGTCTTTGCCCTCTTTCTTTAGCACGGGGACACTGGCCGACACTTTGTTGCGCTCGGCTTTCATATCATCAGCTTTTGCTATCAGCTGGCGGCGCTTTTCGTCCAACACTAAAATCTCTTTAAAGTCCGCTTTATATCCGCGCTTGGCTAAGGCCTTAGCCACTCCCGCAGCATCGGTTTTTATTCTGTTAATATCCAGCATGTGTTTACTCCTTCTGTCATTGCGAGTCGTTCCAGCAGCACCTGCAAACGAAGCAATCCCATTGATAGAACTAATTATATCCTTTTAGCAAAAATATTTCAAGCGCTTTTATTAGACTCTAAGTATAAGTTTGTAGTATAATCTGCGGGAAGGGGATTGTGCAATGAAAGACTTAGGCAAACTGTTCAGGCCTAGCGGGGTGGCGCTGATTGGTGCAAGCGATAAGCCGGGCAGTGTAGGAAATGAACTTTGGAAGCGCATTACGGAATACGGATACAAAGATGACCTGTATCCTGTTAATCCGCGTATGGATAAACTGGACGGCAAAAAGGTTTACAAAAGCATATCCGAAACCGGCAAGGTTGACCTTGCTATTATTGCCGTGCCGGCTGCGGCTGTTGCGGGAGTATTGGAAGAATGCGGAAAAAGAAAAATAGGGGCAGCAGCAATAATATCCGCCGGATTTAAAGAAACCGGTAATGCCGGTTTAAAGCTGGAGCAGGAAATAAAAGCGATTGCAGATAAGTACAACATTGCCATGCTTGGGCCCAATTGCCTGGGAGTTATCAACACCGACCCCGACATCATGCTAAACGGTACATTTGCGCCGCTGCAGCCAAAACGCGGCGGAATCGGCTTTGCCACACAAAGCGGAGCTTTAGCCAGCGGAATAATAAACATTATGCCAACCATGGATGTGGGCCTTGCGCAAATGGTGTCACTAGGCAACCAGGCACAAATCAGTGCAACAGAACTTATTAACCATTGGGGAGACGAAAAGCAGGTAGAGCAGATTTTATTATATATAGAAAGCATTTTAGAACCGGAGACATTCAGAGAGACTGCAAGCCGTGTCAGTAAAACAAAACCCATAATTGCCATAAAGTCCGGCAGAAGTGAGTCCGGCGCTAAAGCCGCAGCAAGCCATACAGGCGCGCTTGCCGGCAGCGATAAGGCAGCAGGTGCATTGCTTGGTCAATGCGGAGTAATACGTGAAGACAACCTTGGTGATATGTTTACAACCGCATTATGTTTCAGCAAATGCTGCCTGCCGGCAGGAAGAAGGGTGGGCATTGTAACAAATGCCGGCGGGGTTGGAATACTGGCTTCCGATGAACTGGTTAAAAACGGATTTACATTAGCAGAGCTTAGCAGCAAAACAAAAAAGGCATTAAGAGATGTGCTTGCGCCGCAAGCTTCTGTAAACAACCCTGTTGATGTAATTGCATCTGCCAGCGCAGAGCAATACAAACTGGCTACATATGCGGTGCTGAAAGACGAAAATGTAGATACATTATTCTGCATTTACTTGTATATTACCGAACGTAATGATACGGCAATTTTGCAGGACTTGAACAACAAAAAACAGATGTTTCCAAACAAAACCATTGTTGCGGTGTTTATGACGGCACCGGATTTTGAAGGGTCGGCAGACGTGCCGGTGTTTAAATACGCCGAGGAAGCGGTGCATGGCCTCAGGCGTCTTGCCGAACGCGCCGAATATTTAGTGACATCTGAAACACAAACAAAAACATACAAGGTTGATAAATTTACAGCAGCCAATGTTTTAAACAAGGTTAAGAACGAGCGCAGAGCTCCAACAACATTCGAGAGCATGGAGGTGTTTAAGGCGTACGGTATAAAGCTGGCGGACTATGTTTTAACCAAAAATGTAAAAGAAGCGGTTGCCGCAGCCAATAAAATCGGATATCCGGTTGTAATTAAATTAGACAGTAAAACCATCAGCCATAAAACCGATGTTGGCGGGGTAGTTGTAAATATTAACAACAATACCGACTTAAATCATGAATGTAGCGCTATGTTGGAGCGGGTTGAAGCGGCCGACATGGCCGGAGGCTTTAACGGGATTATTGTAATGAAACAAATAAAGGGCAGCCGTGAACTGGTTGCCGGCATAAATCGTGACCCGAGCTTTGGGCCCATGCTTATGTTTGGAATAGGCGGCGTGTTTATAGAGGCTCTTGAAGAAGTTAACTTTAAACTGCTGCCGGTTACGCAGGGAGATATATGTGCGTTGCTGGCTTCAGGCAAAGCAAGCAAGCTGCTTGGCGCAATCCGCGGAAGCAAGCCGGCAAACAAAAAAGAGCTGTCGGAAATGCTGCTTAGATTAAGTCAGCTTGTAACAGACTTTCCCGAAATAGAAGAACTTGACGCCAACCCCATTATGCTTGATAAAAACGGCGAGGCGTGGTGTGTGGACGCAAGAATTGGCTTCGCCAACAAATGAATAATGAATAGTGAACAACAAAAAGGTGCCGTCTGGCACCTGTTATTTTTCATTTAATATTCTATTTTTGCTTTCCTGATATTCTTCTTCCGTAATCAGGCCTTTCCGTCTGAAATCGGCCAGCTGTTCAAGCTTTGTAAGCTTGTCGTCTCCGCTTCCCGATGTTGCATTGGATGTACCGGAACTCGGCTTTGTGCCTTTGCTTAGCATTTCATTTATGCCAATGTATACCACAACCACGCACGCTGTTATATACGGGAATCCGACAATGCCGGAATAGATGCTCCAATATAAATACTTTTCGCGGATTGCCAGTAATTCACTTTCGTTCATGCTTGCGCATTTCCAGTAAAAGTTGCCTGCCATTATAAGCGGAATACCAAATATCGCACCGATTATGGTCAGGCAGTACAGTATGCCGATAATGTAGCAAAGCACCGCAGTTACTTTATTTAACGGGTCAATCAATCCAACTTTATCCATAGTATTACTCCTTTAATAATTCCCCTTCCTATAACGTGCGGAAGTTCTGTTCTTATAAATTCCCCTCTAAGATAGAGGGGTGGCAGCCGCAGGCTGACGGGGTGTATGATAATTAACCCGCCACTACTTTTTTTGGCTGAGCAATCCAACTACCAGCTTGCTGTATTCTTCTTCGGTTACAAGGCCCTGAGCCTTAAGCTCTTTAAGCCGCTTTATTTCCTGCTCCACTTGCGCTTCCTCGCCCGAACTGCCGCCCGAACCGCTGTTCTGGTTTGAGCTGCCGCCCGAGAAAAGCGGAATAACCGCAAGCACTACCGGTATAACGCCAACCGAGAAGAACAGTACAACTGTCCAGACTATGTAGCTGGTTTGAACCTGCTTAAATTCATCGTCGTCACACTTGGCGTATTTGGTAACAAACAGAACTCCCGCCGCAATTGCAAGCAGGCATAAAATGAGACCGACCACACAGCTGCCAATAATAATACTGCGGAACTCGTCCATTATTGCTTTAAACAACACTATATCCATAGCCGGGTCATATGCGTACAGTCCGGCCATAAGGTCTATAAACCAATCCCAGAACACCACCATTAAAACACAGGAAATTATGCCGGTTATGGCCAGCACAATAGAAACAATGCCCGCAGCTAAAATAAACCCACGCCTGTTTTTGCTTCTGTTACTCACTTCATTTTCCATGTAAGGCCTCCAACTTTTTAATTCCCCTCTACAAGAGGGGTGGCCGCCGTTAGGCGGACGGGGTGTGGTGACAGAAAATCTAAATCAACTCACAAGCCCATTATACATTAGCATACGCCGGAAGTAAAGAGTTTACTTATCAATTATCAAATATAAATTATAAAATATCAATTGTTGGTCAGCACACGCTTCCGCAGGGCGCCGTAATTGATAGACGAACAAACGAAGCAATCTCCCGGATATAATTAGGCAGCAATCAATTGACACTTACTGCTCAATTAAACTATAATGTATACACATAAAATTCCCCTCTGGAGAGGGGTAAACGCCTGAAAGGCGGACGGGGTGTGTTCGGGGAGGGGCAATATGTGCGCAAAACGATTAATTAAGCTTGGCATAGGGCTCATAATAGTAGTTGTGATTGTTATAGTTGCCCTCAAGCTTTGGGGATATATTTAAGGTAAAAGGAGCGGTTATATATGGCACAAACACAAGGCGGACAGCAGCAACAAAATAAAGGTAGCGGAAGCAACGCCAATAAAGCAGCAGCCGCCGAAAAGAAAAAAACCAATAATCGGGTTCAAAATGAAAACGAACAAGCCAAGAAGAAGCAGGCTGGCACTAGTGACGGCGCGAAAGATGGAAGATGGAATGCGGGCTTGGGAGACAGATTCAGCAAGAATCAAGCCGCCAGAAAAAAAATTGGCAAAAAATACGGCGCCGGAGACGACGATGACGACGACGATGATGACAAAAAAGACAAGGACAGGAAGGGCGCTAGAGAAAAGCTGAAAAGAGGTAGTGGCGCCGGCAAAGGCGGTGAAGAGAACCAAGACAACATGGGTGGCGGCCCGCACAAACAATCATGGGATAAAGATGTTCACTCCATGCAGGACAAAGAAAAAAAACAGTCCCGCAAGGAAAAGAAGGAAGCAAAGAAAAGAGAGAAACAAGCAGCAAAGATGGCTTATCCGGCGCATGGTCTTCCGTCTAAGCATCTATTGGGGCTGGCCGGTAAAACGAATCAAGACTTGGGGTCTGCCGTGGACGAAATGGACAGTGCGGTAAAGGATGCTGCCGCAAACGCCAAAACTGCTGGGGAGGCGGTAAGCAGCCCGCAGGTTGCTCAAAAGGCGCAGGTTATAAAACACAGGATGGAAGCAATGAAAACCCCGCACGGGTTTATTTGCGGCTGCCTGGGTTGTAACAAGGTTACCGGCGGCTGCTGCGGTGGCAGCGAAGGACATAAACTGACAGGCGGCGGATGCGGAAGCCTTATTGGCGGCTTCCCCGGCTGCAGTGGGGGGGGGCGCTAAATAGCATAAAAATACTTCTTCCTATAAATTACAATTTCACATTGTCGTTTAATTTGGCATGCGAGGGGGTAATTTAATGAGTGAAATACGCCTTCAAAAAGGAAAAGCTGACGAATCTGCCGAAAACCCATACCGCGAGCTTAAACATACTAAACTAAGCAATGAGGAACGCAGACAGCGCGCAGAGAACAACAAGAAATACGGGCTACATGACAAAAACGACCCGGAGTCTATGAAAGAAGACAAATTTGATACCGGATTTGGTTCTAGTAAAAGCAGAAACCAAGAAGAAAACAGAAAGGCAGACGGGCTTGATAAAGAAAATCCGATGGGCATGCAGGGTTACGGAACAGGCTTTTGGGATAGGCGACGCGAGAAGAAGGACAAGCAAAAAAATGAGCGGGACCAAAAGGCTGCCCAGAAGAAGTCGATTAACAGTGCCTATGGAAAATTTGGTATACCAAAAACGCTTGTAGGCGTAACATCTAAGTTGGATGATGAAATGAGCGCCAGAAAAAACGATTTTGAAGCAGCGGCCAGCAAGGTGGGGGGTGACGGTTTTGGGCTCTCCAAACAAAATGCTGCAGCCGAAATTCCTGTTCAAAGGCGGGCACTGGAAATTAAAGATCAGCTAAAATCGTATAAAACCCCGCATGGCTTTATTTGCAGCTGCCTTGGCTGCAAAAAGATTACGGGTGGTTGTTGTGGCGGCAGCGAAGGGCATAAACTGACAGGCGGCGGATGCGGAAGCCTTATTGGCGGCTTCCCCGGCTGCGACGGTGGTGCAAACAAAGGATAACAGGAGAGTTGATGCCATTATTCGGACGAAAAAGAGAATATTCCGACCTGTCCACAACCGATAAAAGGGTTGTGGGTAAAAGCACGGGCTCAGGCGGAAAGCCTGCTAAAACCCGCAGCGCACGAAGCAATAAATGGATAAATATAGCCGTAATCGGCCTGATGACGCTTGGTATTTTAATATATGGTGCGGTTTCCTTTATTCAGTTTTTAAACGACCCGTTTGACGAATTCGGCTTGTCTGTAAACGAAATACGTGAAATTATGTCCGAACTTAACAAGCCCGTTAACGAAGCCGCATTGCTTGCGGGCGCAACCCCGCCAACTGCCGGGGATTTTGCTGCTTTGCGTACAAAAATTGACACGGGCTTCAACCCCAAAATGCCCGAGTTCGGATTCTGGACACCTGAAGGTGTGTTGTTTTTGGATAACCTATTGCCGCCAAACGGCAGCAAAAACGATACTCCTATTGAAGCCGGACAGCAAGACGTGGCGGCATTTTTAAATTACATCCTCAACATCGGATTTTTATCAGGCGAAGGATACACCTCGTTTCTTAATATGCTTGAAATTAAAGGCGAAGTGCTGAAGGCAAGTTTTGCCGAGCAGGACGGCAAGCTTGCTCTCGATTTTTTGGTTAAGCTGGATATGACACAGTTTAAAACCGCGCTTGCAGGCACGTTGTCGTTTTTAGGTTTCTTTGGCATAAACGTGCCCGATTTTATTTACTTGTCTTCAATGATTGAGCTTAATATAGATTCGGCGGACAACTATTCCGTAAGCAATGCCGGCCTTACTATTAATCAGCTTGGTGCGGATGCCAACAACAAAACGGTAACCGCGCTTTGCAAATTAATCTTTGCAGAAGACTTTGAAGACAGCACAGAAGCGGCCATGTCATTTGCGGGCACTGTTACCGAGGCCTTAACCAGCCTTGCAGAAGGCTGGGGAGCAAGTTTTGGCTTCAGCGGCAACGCGCTGCATATAACTAAGAAAGCGTAATAAAAATTCCCCTTTGCTAAAGGGGGAATTTTAAAACAGGCGGGACGCCTGTTTTAGTTCTCTGTTAATTTTAATTTATAGCTTACGCCTCGCTTAAACCCGCAGTTTTCGGCAACGCGCTGCGCAATTGTATGCGACACGCTTGTGGTTGCTCTTATTTCGTTTATGCCCATACCCTTGCACATGGTTACCGCTGCTTCAAATAATTTCATGCCAATGCCTTTGTTGCGGTAGTTGGGCGACACCGCAAAATACCAGAAAGTAGCGTGCTTCATTTCTGGCCTGAACGGGTCACGGTGCAGGTGTATATGTATAAATCCCACAATTTCTGAGCCAAGCTTAGCGGCCAGAAAAATATCCTGCTTATCTTTCAGCATTTCTTTAATCATGGCAATGGATTTCTGCGCATTTACCTTGCCTATTCTAAAACTCTTTTCTAAGAGCCCGGTTACCGCCGGAATATCCTGAGTATTTAATTTATCAATAATTATGTTCATGTTGTCTTGCTTATCCTTTTAAAATTCCCCTTTAAGATAAAGGGGTGTCAGCGCAGCTGACGGGGTATGTGAAAAAGCTTATTTTTAGATTCTATAATATTTTCTTTGCTTTAGCAAGTGTTTGTGCTCAAATAATCGTTACTTCTTTCCCCAATTTTGCAAAACGTGCCGCAGGCTCTCCGGCCTTGCGGATATATCCGCTGCCGCCGGATATAAGCAATTTGTGCTTCTTGCAATACTCCAGCAAAACTTTAATCTGTTCCGGACTGTGTTTTGGGTGATAAACTTCAATTCCGTCAACTCCCGCAAGGCGGCATCTGTCCAGCAGCCCGGTTACATTAACGGCTGTTGTGTATTTGTATGGGTGGGCCAGCACGGCTTTGCCGCCGTTTTTTTGTATTACACCAATTGCGGACTTAAGCCCTACCCACAAAAAGCCCATATCAAGATAAAGCACGAAATCCTTATCGGTTGTACTAAGCCTGTAAAACTCACTGCCGTCCGGCACGGGCTTGTTCCATAGCTTCAGATTGCCCGGAGTTGCCATAATATTATTAAACACATTAAAATGTGCATATTCGGTTCTGGCATCCCACGGCCAGTCTTTTTTCAACTTAAAGCCCTTTGCTTCCGCCAGTGCCAGCAGTTTATCTCTTAGTTTGGCTTGTCTTATATCCAGCGTGGCAAATGTTTTGTATGCCCAGTTCTGAACCGGCACTACGTCAAACCCGTATCCAAGAATCTCAAAGGTAAGCCCTTTGTCGCAAACATCAATTTCAATGCCGCTTACAACCGTACCTTTAAACAGATTTTTAGGATTGTAATGCTTTAAAACAAAATGTGCAAGTGCGGTGTTGTGGTCCGTTATTGAAATTGTTTGCAAGCCCTCGCTCTGTGCTTTGCGCAGAATGTCCTCAACACTGTCCTGCCCGCCCGCCGATAAGTTGGTTTTTATGTGCAAATCTTTCATATTAGCCTCCTTAGCCCCAGTATACCACTTATCCCTAAAAATGTGCAATAAAATTGATGTTTGGCATCTTATAATTTATGTTTGTTTATCACAAACTCATATGCCGCCGGCATACTAAACTCAACAACCTCGTTTCCGGCATTAAACACTCCGGTCATTTGTGCGGACAGGCTCTCGCAAATGACCCCATCCATTTTGCCGCAGGCAATAGGCGAGGGAAGCTGGCAGCCGTTGCCCTTGTTTTTGATATTAATTTCAAGCTTATACTTGCCGCGGGTTAAGGCTGCCTTCAGCTCTTGCTCCGATTGCTTATAAATATTTAATTTTGCCAGGGTGTACAAGCTTAAGTTATAAGTTTTGTTTTTATATTGCACCAGGCATATAAATCCTTTCAGCCCAAGCGTCAGCGGATACGCATATGCAAAAACTATGCTGAGCGTGCCATTCATGCCTTGTGTCCAGATATAATTTTGCGGGAAGCTGCTGCCAAAGTCCTTTTCGATATACACAAGACCCTTTCTGTAATTCCCCTTTAAGATAAAGGGGTGCCCCGAAGGGGCGGGGTATGTGAAATGCACGGCTCCTTCTACTCTCCCGCACATACTAACCACCGCATGGCTGCACGGCATTTTTATATATGAAAACGGCCCCATTGCAGTTGGGGCATAAAAACTCTTTTTAGGCGCTTTATGATGTGCAAACATTAGGTTAACCGCCAATTTTATGTTGTTATCCGTTAAATTAGCGTTAATTCCGGCAAGACCAAACGTGTTTCCCGCTATGCTTATTGTCATATTGTTTTTATCAAAACTAAACTCATTAACACCAAACTTAAACACATGACTATGCTCTGAACTTACAAACATTATAAAACTATGCGGGCCGGCTTCGTTTTTGCTTATACCCACCACAAACGATACAGGGGTTTTGCCGGAAACTCTAAAATACCAGCCCTCAAACCAGTTGCGCTTTTGTGTTCCTAAATAATTTTGAGTGTTGAAAAGTTTGTTAAACAACAACAATCTCCCAATAAAATTCCCCTTCCTCGTGAAGGGGTGGCGCCACTTACTCTAATTCTTTCTTTTCCAAATCTTCCAGTGCGGGGTTATCCAACAATTGTCCTTTGTAATCAAACCTGGAGCCGTGACATGGGCAGTCCCAGCTTTTTTCATCCTTGTTCCAGGTTAGCGCACAGCCCATATGCGGGCATATTGCTGATACACAACACGGCTTACCGTTTTTATCTTTGTAAACTCCAATCCGCTGACCTTTATGCTTAACAACCGCGCCTTGCTCCAGTCCGATTCGCTGAATGTTTTTCTGTTGTGCGTTAAGCACGAGTTCTGCAAATGCAGAAACAATATGCCCAAGGTTTTGCACGGATTTAACCGGCGCCATTACTAAGCTTGCCCGCTGCGGGCTGAATATGTTTTTTACGCCACCTTCGGTGTCGGCTACCCCGCCCTTCGGGCACCCCTTCGGAGAAGGGGAATTTTTGCTTCCTGCTTCAATTATCATATCCGCAATTATTTCGGCTGCTGCAAAAGCATTGGTAAATCCCCACTTGTTAAAGCCGGTTACAACGTACACGTTGTTCCATAGCCTGCTTGCCTTGCCAACATACGGCATTAAGTCAAATGTCATTACGTCCTGTGCCGAAAACCGTGACACAATCTGCTGCGGGGTTACGCCAAAGTTTTCCGATAAGTACCGCTCCATTTCTTCAAACCTGCTAACATGGCCGTCCGTGCCGGTCCTGGCGGCACCGCCTCCAACCAGCACCCCCGACTCAACCGGGCGGAATTCGTACCATTCGTCATCACAGCCCTCGTACATATTTTTAAGTTTTAAACCGTTTTCAAAAACCATGTTGTGGTTCCGGTGCTGATACAGCTTTATAAAAAAGAAGTTTGGAAAAATGTTCACGTATGGATAATGGCTGGCAATTATTAAGTGCTTATAGCCGATATTGCACCCGTTTACCTCCACGTATTTTTCTTCGGGCTCCTTTACAACCCGGCTGCGTTCATAAATCACTCCGCCCAAACTTTCAAATGCTGCCGCCAGCCCTGCCAGAAACTTTGCGGGGTTTAAGTGCGCCTGGTCCTCTAAAATCAGCTGCTCTGTAATGTTTAACGGAAGCTCGGAATCGTGAAACTGCGAAAAAGACACTCCAAGCTTTGTGTAGGCTTCCTTTTCCTGTTTTATTTCCTTAGCGCCTTTTTCCGTGGTTGCGTATAAAGAAAAATCGGTTTTAGTATAATCACAGTCAATGCTGTGCTCATTAATAGCCTCCTCCAATTTCTCGGCTCCCAGCTTTTGCAGGCGCAAAAACTCGGCTGCTGTTTCAAGCCCGTGCTTTTTTATCAGTCTGTAATAAATAGGGTCATGTGCAAAAGTAATCATTGCACTGCTGCGCGGGGTTTGCCCTGAGCCAACCTCTGCCGCCTCCAAAACACAGACATTATGCCCTTGTTTAATAAGGGACAGTCCGCACGCAAGGCCGGCTAGGCCAGCACCTATAATTACGCAATCAAACTCTGCGTTTGCAGATACCGACTGCCGCTCTTTAGCCTGCGGGGCTTCAAAAAAACTCTTTTCCATATTGCGGAGTATTACCAATGGGCAGAGATATAAACAAAAAAATTCCCCTCCTTGGAGGGGTGCCCCGAAAGGGGCCGGGTGTGTTTTTGTTTATTCTCTGGCTCTGCCCGATGGCTCATTTGACGTTGCGCCCTTGGGCTTAAAATCAATCTCGGCAATCTTGCCAAGCAATGCTTCTGTTTTTGTACGCTCGTTTGGAGTCAGGCCTATCTTTTCATTATTGTACTGATACCACTCTTGTATCTCCGATAAATCACCCTTAATAATTCCAAAACTCATCCAGTCGCATACCATATGTACTATACAGCCGTCGGGCATCTCTTCCTGCTTGCCCCCACGATACTTTCGCCAATGCTGTGGGTGGTGCGGGTTAAGCCGGTAATGCCGCTGCTTAGCTGCCCAAAACTCTGCACTGTCCTTTTTCCTTTTGTCAAAAAACCATTTGCAGTATGGGTCAAACTCTTCACGAGTAAACTTAGAGCTGTCATGCTCTGCAATTGCGCGTGCTGTTTCAGAATCATATTCAATAACGCCGGTATCAAGCAAAAGCTTATATGCTTCCTGCACGCTGGCTATATGCCGGTATAAATAAGTCTCATATCTGGTTTTTGGGGATTCGCGTTTCATATTACACCATTACCTGCTATAGTTCTCTTTGTTTACACTGGGGGGGGGCGCTGACGGACTCTGTAAAGCTGCTTATTAAGTCAGGCACTGTTTGCAGGAGCCGTGCTTTTTTAGACTTGGAGTAATCTCCAAGTGCTCCCTGATTTACCGCTGCGGTGCGGAAGGCAGGGGCAACAAATTGAACGATGCCGCCGGTTTGAAGCCGATATATTTCTTCGTCCAGCTTGGTTGATAGCGGTACATATGCGCTCTCGTCAAAGGTATAATCTTGGAAAATAACGGGATGTTTTGCCTTTAGGTCATAAACAGCCTTATGCAGTGCAGAGCCGGCAACATTTATTTCCTTTAGGCCGGTCAGGCTTAAAAGCTGCGGCAGAACTCCGTTCTCAATTTCTGCTTCATACAGCTTTGATTTAAGCGCTTCAAGCTCTCTCGGCTTAAGGTCAATCCTGGCCACTTTTTCCAGCAATGCTTCTGTTTTTAGCCGCTCAACATATTCTTGCTTGGTTTTGCCGTTTTTGCGTACATACCAGTCAGGCAGCTCGGACAGGTCGCCGGCTAAAATTCCGAAACTCATCCAGTCGCAAATCTTTTCTATAATATAGTTATACGGCATTTCTTCGTCTCGCTGCTTCCAGTATTGGGAGTGGTGCGGGTTAAGGCTGGCGTGCCTGTTTCTGGCGCACATAAACTCTGCTTTATTGCTGCGCTTTTTCTTTCCGAAAAACCATCTGGCGGCTGCGCCAAATTCTTCCGGGTCCCACTTAGATTTGTCGTGGTCCTGTATCTGGCGGGCAAGTTCTGGGTCAAATTTAACAATGCCGTACTCAACCAGAAGCTCATACGCCAGATTCACGGCAGCTATGTGCTGCTCCAGGTGGGCGGCATATCTCCGCTCTGCCTTGTTCATGTTTTTCAGTGGTTTTTTATACATAAACATATTCTACACCAAAACCGGCAGTTTGGCAATAGGCAAATTAAAATTAGTTTTTCCCTGATTCCTCCTTGTAAATTTCTCCCCATTCCCACATAGCGTCAAGAATAATATGAAGGGTCTTGCCAAGTTCCGTTAAAGAATATTCCACGCGCGGAGTAGTTTCAAAAAAGGCTTCCCGGATTATAAGCTTGTTTTCCTCCATAATTTTCAAATGTTCGGTAAGAACCTTTTGCGACACTCCGCTTATTGCTTTTTTGAGCTCTCCGAATCGTTTCGTGCCCTTTAAAAGATGATGAACAATTAAAAGATTATAACGGTCGATAATTGTTAATGTAACATCCACCGGACAATCCTGCATTTCATAACGTTTTAACATAATAAATTTCTCCCCTTGTTACCCGAGAGTTGCCGGGCACTCTTGGGTAAGTATGGTACCAATGCCCGGTTTGCGGTGGTAGAATATCAGAAATGGCAGAAAAAATCAAACCATTTTAAGGAGGGATATTATGTCAAAAAAAGTCAAAGTTGAAATTTTAATGGGGTTCATACTTGCCGCCGTCTTCATACTTGCCGTAGTTCTTTTTGTTCTGCAGCAGTATGAATTCAAACTGCTGAATTCCGTATCTTACAACGGATTTGAAGTAGCGTTTGGAAACGGAGACCAAGAGGGGATACTTCTTTTTTGTGTGCCTTTCTTCTTGTCAATTGCGGCCGCGGCAGCAGCTGTGCTGGCTTCGTTAAAAATCCTAAAGATTAACAGCAGCATTTTGTTTGCTGTCTGTGCCGTGTTTGCGCTTTTTTCAGCAATCGTCTATCTTTCAACTTATTTCGGCGTGCTGGACAGTTACCGCACAAACCTTATTGACCTTTCCGACAAGGTTAACTGGGCATTTGCGTTTTGGGCAGGATTCTCTGTGCAATGCGTAGCGCTTGCGGGCTCGGTTTATGCATCGGTAATGGGCATAAAAAATCGGTAAATAATAAAATATAAAAAGCATAACTTTTTGCTTGCAATGAGTTTTGAAAAGTGCTAGCATTAAACCATCAGAGTACTCTCATCAGAGTGCCCACAACCAAGGAGTATTTTTGTTTTCATACGGCAGAAAACTCCTAAAAAATATAAAAGGAGAAAAATTGTATGAAAAAGATTCTTACATTATGTGCGTCTTTTGCTTTAATGCTTGCATGTGCGGTTACGTTTGCTGCTTGCGGAGGTGGAGCAACAGACCTTGTCATGTCAACAGTAACTGTTAACACTGCAAAAGCAAGCGTATCTTGGACTGCGGTAACAAACGCAGCAAACTACACTGTAAAAGTTGGTGACGAAACTTTTACAGTAACCGGAACAAGTTTTGCGCTTCCGGGAAAGGTTGACGCAGGCTCGTATCAGGTTCAAGTCCGTGCAAATACTTCCAACGCAGAAAAATACAACACTTCCGCTTATTCGGCAGCCAAAACAGTAGATGTTAAAATAAGTGTTGTAGATGGCGTGGTAACTTGGACAGAAATTGAAGGAACGGAAGTATATAACGTTTATTTGTGTTCGTATGCATCGTCACCGTCAGAAACGGGAATAGTTGACGAGCTTCCGGCTGGTTTTACAAGTGTGAATTCTGGCGACATAAATAGCGGCAATGACCTTGAATTGGACTTTACAAGCAGCTTAACAGCAGGAACATGGTATGTAGTTGAAATTCTAAGTGAAGAAGTTGAAGGCGTA
>WRCD01000010.1 GCA_009784185.1 Bacillota bacterium | reverse complement strand
ATAATAGTAATGTAACAACGGCTACACAGTTGCCGGTTTTGAATGCAGGAACATATGAAATACAGGCAGTGTTTAATGCAACAACCAACTACCAAATACACACTTCAACGACAAGCACCTTTACAATTGACAAGGTCACCGTCGCGGTTGGTGTAAAAATTACCCCCTGGGCATACGGAGCGTACAACCCATCGTTAAACTACCCAGAACCAATCGATGCAATACCGGAACTTGGCTCGCCTTCGTTTGACTGGGCAACCACGGCTGATCTAACGACCTGGACCAGCTGGTCAACTCTTCCAACTGCTCCGGTAAGCTATCTAGTACGTGTATCTTACCCGGGTGACAGCAACCATAACCCGGCTTCGGCAACCGCAGGCTTCAGCATAGGCTCGTCTGCGGGCAGTGCCTGGGTAACAATAGGCAACTGGATGTATGCGCCGGGCAATGTCAATGTTAAAGCTCCTGTGTACGGCAGCACCCCAAGCACTTATCCGAATGTTGCTGTGCATTATTCGGTAAAAGATGCTAATTCATGGTCAACAGATGTTCCGTTTAATGCGGGGCTGTATACGGTGCGCGTGTCGTTCAGCGGGCTTACGCCTAACTATGACGATGTTGCGGCTACCTACGACTTTGAAATTACTCAGGCAACCAACGGCTCCGGAACGGTAAGTGTAGCAGGCGGCGGCTGGACATTCAATCAGTCTCCAAGCCTTGCCAGCCATACAGTATCATCCGGTTACGGTGACTATACCGTTGCAACATATGAGTACAAGCTTACAAGTGCGGATGACATACCTACAAACTGGCTGCCATGGTCGGGCATATCTTCAACAACTCCGGCAGGAGACTACACGATACGGGTACTGTTTACGCCAACCACAAACTACGCGGCTCCCACAACTGCGCCAACCAGCACATTTGAAATTGCTAAGGCAGCCGGTGCGGTAACGGTAACAATGGGCGACTGGGCATATGCGCCCGGCAATATTAATGCCAAAAATCCGTCTTCGGGAGTAATCACGGGTGACTATGTTACACAAGGCATAACTCCAGCTTTCTGGTATAAAGCGAAGGGTGCAGACGACAGCACGTATACGCAAACCAAGCCAAGCACGGGAGGCGACTGGACGGTTCAGGTACGATACGGCACAACCAACAACTATGAGGAAGCAACAGAAACCGACGACTTTGAAATAACTCCGGCAGAAGGTGCGGCAATAATAAGTGTTCCCGACAACGGCTGGACATATAACACAACACCGCCAACACCTAGTGTAACCGTGCTGGCAGGTGATTACAGCGCTCCTGAAATTGAATACAAACTGGGCGCAGGCAGCTGGCTGCCATGGTCGGGCATATCTTCAACAACAGGTGCAAGCCCTACTGCTTACGACATACGTGCAACATTTGCTGCAACCGACAACTACAAGCAGCTTATTGTATTCAACACATTTACCATTGCTAAGGCCACAGGCGTGGTAACGGTAGGAATTACAGGCTGGGTATATGCGCCCGGTAATGCTAATGCCGACAGCCCGACTCCGGGAGTAGACACGGGTGACTATGTTGCACAAGGCATAGTTCCAACTTTCTGGTATACAAACAGAGCGCCTACACCTTTGTACAGCAGTGCAACCGTACCGGCAGATGCAGGCTTTTATACTGTTACGGTTACGTACGGCACAACCAACAACTATCTGCTGGCAACCGCAAGCGCCGACTTTGAAATTACTCAGGCAACCAACGGCTCCGGAACGGTAAGTGTAACCGGCTGGACATATAACGCATATAGCGGAAGCACAAATGCGCCCTCTTCCTCGCCATCACCCGGTGACTATACCGTTGCAGCATATGAGTACAAGCTTACAAGTGACCTGACGGACACCTGGCTGCCATGGTCGAATATATCTTTAACAACTCCGGCAGGAGACTACACGGTACGGGTACTGTTTACGGCAACCAGAAACTATGCAGCACCGTTAAACGCACCAACCAGCACATTTGAAATAACTCCGGCTTCAGGCGTGGTAACGGTAGGAATTACAGGCTGGGTGTATGCGCCCGGTAATGCTAATGCCAACAGCCCGACCCCTGGAGTAACCACGGGTGACTATGTTGCAGAAGGCATAGTTCCAACTTTCTGGTACACAAACAGAGCACCTACACCTTTGTACGGCAGCGGAACCGTACCGACAAATGCAGGCTTGTATACTGTTACGGTTACGTACGGCGCAACCAACAACTACCTGCAGGCAACCAACAGTGCTAACTTTGAAATCATTAAAGCTACGGTAACCGTAAGTGTAACTTTGGGCGACTGGGCATTTGGCACAGGACACAGCACTCCGGTGCCGTACAACGGCGGAGTTGCTGAGTTAGGCTCTCCGGCATATTACTGGGCAACCACGGCTGCTCCAGAGGTTTGGACAGACTGGGCAATCACTAAGCCAACGGCAATAGGATACTATATATTACGTATAAGTTATCCGGGAGACAGCAACTACAACCCTGCTGATGCAACTACAACCTTTGAAATAACCGTAAACTCGGCCGGCAGCGGTTGGGTAACAATAAGCGACTGGACATACGGAGAAGAGAATGCCGATGAGCTGGATTACGGCTTTACTGCAGGCAACTATGTGGCATTCCAGACCCATTACACTGTAAGGTATGCCAACACCTGGGAGGAAGGTCTGCCAACAGATGCCGGTTTGTACACTGTACGCATTACATTTGTGGCAACTTTTGAATACGCGGCTACCACCGCAACTGCCGACTTCCAGATTTTCCAGGCGCAGGGCAGCATGATTGTAACGATTCAGAACTGGACATTTGGCGAGCCTGAAGAAGAACCTCAGCTTTCGGACGTAACGGGTGATTATGCGGCAGAAGGCAAAGTTGTATTGTTTGAATACAAACTGTTTGATGCAAACGACTCGGCGTATGATGCACAGGTTCCAACCAATGCCGGCAGGTATATGGTAAGGGCAACATACGGTGCAACCACAAACTATAAGGCTGCCAGTGCAACTACCGACTTCAGTATATTTAAAGCAACAGCAGAGGTTACTGTAAGTCTTGCAAGCTGGATGTTTGGTGACGCGGCAAAAGACCCGGAATACACAACTTCCGGTGACCATGACGCTCCTGAATACTGGTTTAAACTTGCAACTCAGCTTGATGATGACTATACTAAGATTAAGCCGTCGGATGCCGGCGCATACACAATTAAGGCTGTATTTGCGGAAACCGTTAATTATGAAGGTGTCAGCATAACCAGCGGCTTTACAATAGAAAAGGCATATGGCAGCGGAACTATAAGCATAGAAGACTGGTATTACAAGGCTGCTCCAAATTCTGTTAACGAAACGCTGATAGTAGGTATTTGGACAACTAAAGTGATTGAATACAAGCCGGCAAGTGCTGATGACAGTGCCTACAGCGAAACTGTGCCTACCGTTGGCGGTGACTATATAGTAAGGGTAACCTATGACAGTACAAACAACTATCATGAATATATTGCAATAGCCAGCTTCAGCATTTTAAGAATTAACGGCAGTATAGAAGTGGAACTGGAGGGCTGGACCTACGGTGACCAGGCTGAGGAAGCTGTAATTAAAATAAACGATGGTGATTATGTACTTAGTACAGCCATAGCCGAATACAAGATTGCAGGCGCAAGTGATTTGACATACACAACTGCTGTGCCGCAGGATGCCGGCGAGTACACGGTAAGAGTAACGGTTCTGGCAACAAACAACTATAATAGCACTTCTGCAACCTTTAATTTTGAAATAGCCAGGGCGGATGGTCTGATTAGCGTAATAATAACCGGCTGGGTGTTTAATGAGAATCCAAACGAGCCTATAGTTACTGTACTTGAAGGCCACTACTTTGGTGCAATAATAACAATTGAATACAAGGTTGCCGGTGCAAATGACTTAACCTACACAACCGATATACCGGATTTGGTTGGAAGTTATACGGTTAGGGTAACGTACGGTAACAGCCAGAACTTTAACGAAACAAGTGCAACTGCCGATTTTGAGGTTTATGCGCTTAGGGGTATGCTGGAAATTAAAATCAGCGGCTGGACATATGGTGACAGTGCAAAAGCTCCTGAAATAGTTGACATATTTGGTGACTATATTGAAGAGAATGCAGTTGCAACCATTCAATACAAGGTTGCGGGCGCAAACGACTCAACCTATACAGCCGCGGTACCGACTAATGCCGGTGATTACACGGTAAGATACTCGCTTAGCGGCACTGATATATTTGCTCCGGTTTCTGCTACTGTAGACTTTACTATTAACAAACGCACTATTGTGCTTAGTGTTTCACTTGCAGATGCCGAAGTAGGGTATAACGGACAAGGTCAGACGATTGTGCTGCAGGGAACATTGCCGGATAACGTAACAGCAGTATATTACTACAAGTTTGAAACAGCACCGGACAGTGAGTACGGCACAGCAAAACCGGTAGGCGCCGGAGTGTACACTGTTAAGGTTGAGTTTGTGCTGGCGGATTCGGTTAACTTTAATGCAATTCCTAGTATGACAGCATTGCTTACAATTACCGAACAGCCGTTCTCAATGATGTTTGTATACATTCTTGTGGTTCTGGTAGTGTTTATGCTTCTGCTTCTGGTCCTGCTTTTACTGGAGCGCAGACGCAGAAAGCGCAGAATTGCCGTAACCGGATTCGGTTCTTAGCAAATGGGCAAACCCGAAAAGATGTCAGGAAACTGACGTCTTTTTGTTTTAAAAAAATCTGAAAACAACTCTTCCCACAACAACCGTAATTATTCGACAAGAATATGTTTTTTGTGTTCTAAAACTTGTTAAATTTCAAGAAAAATAGCTTAGTATTGTTTGAAATAGAGATTTTTGTATGCTACACTGACAACGTTTTATTTCCGGAAATAAGACCATAAAAAATTGGAGGATTAAAATGGAAACCAGTATAAGTCTTGTTGTGGTTGATGATGCCGAACAAGCAAAATTTTTAACGGAAGGACATTTAAAAAACAATGCAAACATTAAGGTTGCCGAAGTTTGTTCGGACGGGGCTTTGGCTGCAGAGGTTATCAGACGTATCAACCCGGATGTGGTTGTTATGGAGCTGGTGCTTGCCAGTAAAGACGGATTTGCTGTTCTGGAGGAGTTGGGGCGTACGGCTTTTGAGCGCCGGCCCAAAATTATTGTACTAAGCGCATTAACCAATGACGGCTTTATTCATAAAGCCATGCAGCTGGGGGCCGACTATTATATGGTTAAACCATATGACAGAGAGACGTTGATTAACCGCATAACGGAGTTTGCGGCCAGCCGCGGGAACAATGTTGCTGCCGGTTTGCAGATTAATGCCGACAGGATAGTTGAATCGTACAAGCTTGATACGCCGCTGCGGGCGCCGGTACGCAACAAAAATCTTGAAGAAAGGATAACAAACATATTCATCACGGTGGGCATACCTGCGCATATCAAGGGCTATCAGTTTCTGCGTGAAGCTATAAAAATGGCAATAGACTCACCGGAGATAATAAACAGCATAACCAAAAGATTGTATCCCAGCATTGCCGGCAAGTTTGAAACCAGCCCGAGCAAGGTTGAAAGAGCAATACGGCACGCAATTGAGGTAGCATGGAACCGAGGCAAAATAGAAAATATAAACAATATTTTCGGGCTGCAGGTATATAGCAGCAACGAGAAGCCCACAAACGGGGAGTTTATTGCTTTGGTTGCCGATAAAATGCTTATTGAGGGGGCTTAAAAAACTATAGTAAAATCTAGTAAAAATCAGTTTACAAATACAGTTTAAATCAGTATAATCACCTTATCTGTTTTTTGAATCTGGGAGATTTCCCGCAGAGAATAAGTTAAGGAGAAATAGATTTGGATAAAAATAAAAAGCCGGTTTACATCAGATGTCCCAGATGTGAGCTTAACTACATTCAAAAACGAGATAAGGTTTGCAGCGTTTGCAAAAAGGAACTTATGGCTATCTATAATCCGGAGGAGAGATTTGATACCGAGCTGGAGTTTGATTTAGAAGTTTGCCCAATTTGCAAAACCAACTATATACGGGCCGACGAAGAAGTTTGTGAAGACTGCGGCAAAGAACGGCACCTGTCTAAAATGCTGCTTGGCGAAGAAGACGAATGGGAAAAGCCTGTTAGCTACGATGAGGAGGGAGAAGAAGAGGAGCCTACCGAGGAGGACGAGCTTGGGCATATGGTAGGGGTAACAAATCTTGACGAAGATACTGATTTGGAAATTGCCGAACTTGACTTGGATATAGGCATTGATGACGACTTGAGTTTTGAAGAAGATGACGAAGAGGTTGTAGAAGAGTTTGACGATGCGGACGAGCTTGGCGAGGCTGATGACTTTGATATAGATGACGGCCTGGACGAAGATGAAGACGAAGAAGATGAAGAGGATGACAATTTTTAAAAGATATTGGTGCCGGACGGTGCCTTTTCTTTTAACCGGACTAAACAATTTTTTTATGGCAATAATTAATGCGGGAAGTGTGTTAATGAGAAAGGTTGTTTGTGATTTAAACATGGTTAAGGCTAAGATTGCAGAGCTGAAGGGGCAGGTCATTAAAATGGAGGTTAACAGCGGCAGGCGCCGCATTAAATGCTATGAAGGAGTGCTGGAAGACACGTATAATTCTGTGTTTGTTGTCCGGCTCAGCAACGAAACGGGGATGGACACATTGTCGTACAGCTACTCGGACGTTTTGTGCGGTGATGTTAAAATAGCAGTAAAAGTTAGTTAAAACTGTCATATTTCAATTTTCTTTTATATAGACTACTAGCAGATTATTTCGGCACAGGGGGAAATTGAAATGGCATTTACACCTATTGTTAATGAAGTTGTAAGCAGGCAAAGGCGAAAACTTGGGGCGGCCCAGTGTTATGCTGAACTTAAGGCGGAGTCTTTGGGCGGAGAAAGTATAAGCAAGGCGTTGTCGGTTAATGTAAGCCTTAATCTGACGCAGGCGGATGCTGCTCCGGCCGGTGCCGAAGCCGTTATAGCTGTTAATGCCACCATATTGTTGCTGACCGATGCGGGAGAGATTATGAGCGTACAGGCAAAAAGCGAGTGTGTCTGCAAAATTGCGGCGGGCGGCCTGGCATCCGGACAAAAGGTTTTAGCAAGCCCAAGTTTAATTGAAATAAGCAATATTAAAATCTCCGGGCCGTCGCTTAGTTGCCAGGTTTTAATAGAATGCGGTTTTTCTGTAATTGCAGAGGAGAAGATTAGATGTGCAGAGACAACAGGTGAAGGAATGTTTGTTAAATCAGATAGTTTTGTATATTCGGACGCCGCATTATGCAAGTCGGAAAATTTTGAACACGCATATGAACTGGACTTGCCCAGCGGAGTGTTAAAAGTGCTTAGTCTGGAAAGCTCTGTAATGCTTGCGGGTGCGGAGGCGGCGTCCGATTTGATTACAATAACGGGAAGTGTTGTAAACAATCTCATTTATCTGACCAATGACGAAGTGCCAAAGCTTAAAAATCAAATTCATACTACCGATTTCAGACAAGAAATTTTAGCTGCAGGCTGCAGTGCGCCGGCTCAGGTTTTTGCCGAAATATATTCCGGCGGTGCGGAGTTTAATGTATTGGGCGAACTCTCCAGCGGAAAGGCGGTGCTGGCCGTTAAAAACAGAGTAAATGCAAACGTAATATGTAACGAAGACAAAGCTCTCGGCTGTATAAAGGATGCGTATTCTACCAGCCATCATTTGCAGTTAACTACCGAGTCGTATACCAGACAATCTGCAATAATTTACAAGAAGCATACAGATAAGGTGGACGGCAATATAATACTTGGTGAAGAAGCACAGCGCATTGATAAAATTTTGTGCGGCAGTGCAGCATATGCGGTGCTTACCGCAATAACGCCATCCGACGGAAAGCTGGATATAGAAGGCGTGCTGTATGCAAACGTGCTGTATTTAAGCGAAGATGATGCAGGAGGGATAACTTCTGTTAGGATTGAAGTGCCGTTTAGCAGTTCGTTTGGTTTACATGAGATAACAGCTCATTCGGTTGTTGATATCACCGCAGTTGTAGCGGAAGTTGATGCAAGAAATAAAAAAGGCAGAGAAATTGATGTTCAGGCCGATATTGTGTTTAATGTAAATTTATACAGACCGGAACAGGGAGCGGTAATCAGCAATGTTGCGCAAGGTGAGGCTAAGCCGCAAACCGGAGCGGCACTTGGAGTGTATCTTATACATGGAGCAAGTGAAGCCTGGGATGCAGCCAAGCAGCTTAATGTTGACCCGCAGGTTTTATCCGAGTTTAACCCTGAGCTGATGTTTCCGAGTGACGGAACGCAAAGCGCAGTGATTTACAGAAAAAGAAACGTTTAACGCATTGAATCCTGTCAATAATCTTACACATGGAAAATTTAAGAGTAGTGTTGGTTATATTATTGGTTTCGGTTGCTTTAATCGGCGGATTTTTACTTGTTCCTCAAGGAATTAATGAGCAATCGGAAGCCTCTGCAAGCGAATATTTTAGAGTGCATATCAGGGCTAACTCGGACGCAGAGCCCGACCAGCGTGTTAAGTATGCCGTTAAGGATGCTGTGGTTGAGGTTCTTACCCCGTATTTAGCCCAGGCAACAACCAAGGCGGCAGCAATGCTGGCGGTAAAAAACAGTATAGAGCTGGTTGAACAAGCTGCCCGCGGTGCTTTGCTGGAAAATGGGTTTAGCTATACTGCTAAAGCCGGTATTAAAACCGAGGAGTTTCCAACCAGGGCATATAACAATCTGGTGCTGACAGGCGGAGTGTATGATAGCCTGATTGTAACCTTGGGAGCAGGAGCCGGCAGCAATTGGTGGTGTGTAATATATCCGCCGCTTTGTTTTATAGGAGACCAGCCGTCAGGTGTTGTGTACCAAAGCAAACTGGCGGACATTATTAATAATTTTTTTAAAAAAAGCGGTAGCTTTTTTTAAATCCATCGTTGTTTATTTTGTAAATACTTTACAAAATGTCTAAAGTTTGCTATAATTTGGGACTTAATTAGAATAGGGGGGAGGGGAATTGCGCGATAACAACAAAATAAAACAGACAGCGTTGAGCGACTGTGATTTGTATGAGTTGAGAGTAATTGGCCGGCAAATCGGCGTGCATTTGCCAACCAAGATGAAAAAGGAAGAGTTGATTGTTAAAATAATGGCCATTTTGGATGGTGACGAAGAACCGCACATACGCACAACAAAAAAGGGCAGACCGCCAAAGAATTATCAAGGCATACCCCGGAAAGATATATTAGTTCCCGGCATCCCAACAAATCCTCAGCACACCTGGCTGCCGCCAAGCGTATACAATGCCTCCCGGGAGGACTATCAGATTAGAAGCCAGCAGACCGGGTTTTTTATGGACGCCATAAGCAAAGGAAAGGGCAGAGAACAAACCAAAGTAAGCGGACTGGTTGAGTTGCACCCCGAAGGCTGGGGCTATGTTTCCGGACAGGAAGAAAACACCGCTATTGGATGCTACATTTCTGATGCCGCAATTACCAAGTTTGATTTAAGGTACGCCGACTATATAGAAGGTGTGGCAACGTTGAACACATACGGCACGAAAAGTTTTTTATCGGATATAAGCACTTTAAACGGACAGCCTGTATCATATAGCAGGAAAACCAATTTTGATAAACTTAATGTATGCTATCCAAACAAAAGGGTAAAACTGGAAGCCACAGATGCGGCTTTTGCCAAGCAAAGCTTTGTTGCTCCAAGCGGTTTTGGGCAGAGGTGTGTTGTTTATGGTCCGGAAAAAAACGTAACAACTACATTGAAGCAAATAGCGGTTGCTGCCGCAAAGCAGGGAATTGATGTTGTTTACATTGCTTTGGACAAACGTCCGGAGGACAGGTTTACTTTTGACAGCGCTCTGAATATCAAGCTTGTTTTTCGTGTGTTTTCAGAACAATCTAAGCCGCAATTGAGAGCGTTTGAAATGGAGATTGAACGGGCAAAGCGCAAAGCCGAAGAAGGCGCTGACGCTGTGGTAATAGTTGATGGCCTGATGGAACTTTTGCACCTATGTGACCATTTGATAGAAGGGGATCGCAGAGAAATTTTGGGCGGGATGGATTACTCGGTTGTTACTTACATAAGAAAGATGCTGAATTGTGCCAGGAATACAACCGATGCAGGAAGCGTTACTGTAATAGGAGGTATTGCGACAAAAAACACGGATCAACTGACACAAATTGTTATACATAAACTGCACAGGGTTGCAAATTGTATGATAGCCTTGACTGCCGAAGGCGAGGGTATAGAATCTATAAGTCTTCTGGATTCCGAAAACTCCAACCCCGAAAGCGTGCTTGACGAAGACGAGCTGAAAAAATTAAATGCTTTTAGGCGCGAGGTTAAAAGTAAGACCGAAAAAGAGGCTCAGGAAATAGTTAAGAAATATCTATAACAAAAAAATCCACCATTTTGGTGGATTTTTGTTGGGCTGCTATCTTACCCGCATACGGGTTCTTAAGAATATAAATGTTGCGGTTACGCCCAGCACTACCGCTGCGCCTACGCATATTAACACAATAGCGGCTGTGCTAAGCGGTTCGGCAATTACAAATCTGTAACTTGCAATCAGATTTCCGCTGGTGCTGAACAGCTGCACATAATATGTTCCTGTAGTAACAAATGCAGGTATGGTTACTTCGGCCGATACCGAGCTGGCGTTTATTATTACATCAGCCCGTCCTGTTACACGCAGTATGCTTTCGCCTACAAGGCTGTAAACTATAGCAGGATTGTATTTAACTGTTATCGGCTCGGTTGTTTCTGTGCCGAACGGAACAGAAGGCGTAAAGACAGGTACGGCGTTGTTTATTATGAAACTAAAGTTGAATGCCATTGCCGGCAGGTATCCGGACCCCGCAACGGAAACGAAGATTGTATAACTGGCAATTCCGTACACCTCGGGTGAGGCAAAGAACATTCGCAAGTCCGGTATTGATTCGCCGGTTGCTGTTTCCTGGTCTGCTCGTACTTGCTCGGTGATGTCTGTTCCTGCTCTCACTATTTTGGTAATAGTATATCCGCTTATAGGTGTAAATTCGTACATCAGCCTTGCTTCCAGTGCGTTTATGACAGTAAAGGTTAAAAAGCTTTTAATTGCGGGTACTGATGAGGATACGTTTCTGAGGTTGGCCGACATCTCAATTTCGTAAAAGCCCCAATCGGTAAATCTGTAAAAGCCGGTTGCGCTTACTGCTGTGTGAATTTGTTGTTTGTTGTGCCAAACCGTAACTACAGGTGTATTCAGATACTGATCCAGCTGAGTTATTTGCAGGCTGACTGCACCGTTGTATATTGCTCCCTGAATAGCAGGCAGAGTGTTAACCCGATAGTTAATCTGTGTAAGTATAGTTACTGAGTAAAATGCGGAGTTTGTAAAACGGTGCTCGCGCCCGGCAACGTCGCGTATATAAATCCGGTAGGTGCCAGACTCGGTGAGCTCAATACTGCCTTCAGGATTCCCGTTTGCATTAAAAGTGCCTACGTAATGACCTTCGTATTCAACCACCACAAAGTAGAAATTGTTGTAAGCTGTTGGAGAGGACACGGAGAAAGATGTGTCGGTATACATAGCATTCCACTTAAACACGGCTTTGGTATCCGGCGGAGTTATCCGGTGGGAGCTGCCGGTGCTGTTACCATTCATTGAAAAACTGGTGAGATTGTTGATGTTTGATACCGAAGTTACTGCAAAGAAAAGTGATATGTTATGGGTGGTTGTTCCGTACACTCTATAGATTTTTGTATTGCCAAGGGTAGCAATCAACTCGGACTGAAGGCTTTTGTTGTCGTTTACTTCAACTATGGCCGGCCGGGTTATGTCTTTAAGCACATAAACATAGTTTGGTATGTTCATTTGCCCAAATGTGAGGTCTGTGTAACTATACAAGGCCGCTATTGCGCTTACAGGTGTGCGTATGTCTGTGCTTCCAACTCTCTCTATACTAAATACACCATACACATTAACTGCATCTGCCCGGATTGTGAACTGGTATCGCATCTCTTTACCTAGTAAATTCCGCATGAATATATCGTATCTGCCTTCCTGGCTGAAGGTTGTATTGCTGTCCAGCGGCTGTATAGGACCGTTATCTTTTCTGTATTCTGCGTACGGCTCAAAAAGTATGCCTGCATTACTCCAGTTTACGGTTACATTACGAGAGGTTACTTTTTCGCCGGCTGCCGGCCAGATAGGGTTAAGGTCAAAGTCTAAAAACTCTACGTCAGGTAATATGTTGTATATAACAAATTCTATCGGGGCTAACTCAACTTCGTCGTATTTAAGCGTAATAGTGTATTTATAGCTTGCATTTGCCGGCGGAACGAATCTGTATATTGTAAATCCGCCATAATTGATTTTTTCGTAAAGCGTGCCGTTATCTACTGGAGCAACCGGCTGGTTTGTTGTCAGGTCCAATATGCTTAATTCAAAATCATAACGGTCAGTGGTAAAACGGAAGTTTACATAATCGTGAGTGTGGTTTAAGCCATTATGCTGCAGCCATGGCGAGTCCGGTGTAAGCTCACGCACGTCACCGGAGCCGTATACATCAAACTTGTAAACCCTGCCAAAGTTGTCGGTTAACTCAAACTTGTAGCTCGTGTTATTATTGATCTGGAACCTGAAGGTTATCCTTCCGTTAGTGTAGTTTGCCGGGTTTTTAAAATCTACAAGGTTTCTTCTTGGAGGAGGCAACCCGTCATCTTGTGTTAAAGGGTGTTCCTCCCAGCCGCTGATGTTTGCCCTCCATACCAAGAAACCGACATATTCGGTTGAAGGAGAGTCCGTAGGCAAGGCGAGTGTAAACGAGTTGCCGTTTACGGCAGGAGTATAAACAAACGGATTGCTCAGCATTGCGCCCGGCAGTTTAACAAACAAGCTGAACGATTCTCCAAAACGGTTTGTAAGCCTGATTTCAAAACACTTGTCCGTGCCGGTGAGCAAATTGTTGAGCGTTGCCCTTAGCGCGTTAAAAGTTACCGAATACACGTTTTCTTCATTTGTACGGAAAATTGATGTGTATGGGGCAGACGAGTTTGTTGTTATATCTCTAAAGGACAGTTCAAACCATTTATCGTATGCAATAAAACTGTTAATAATTATATCTGCCGAACTGAAAGAGTTGCCCTCAATTGCCGTACTGCCGCCTGTTGTTTGAGTGAGAAAAATCTGACTTCCGGATGTAATAGTGTTAATTAATTTAAACACTCCGCGCTCGCTGCTTGCTTCAATTTCTATTTGCGATAATGAGTTTGCAGCATCGTCTATAAATAAGGTGTACACACGGTAATTGTTTGCGGCATCACGTTCAATAATGTCAAAATAGCCGCCGCCGCCGTTATGATCAACAATACCTTTAGGCGTAATATTGTAACCGACGGCTTTAAACATAGGATTTGTTGAAATAAACTTTACCCATGATTCGTTGGTAAAACTCGGTTCGTCTCCGGGAACCACTGTTTGTTTGTCATAATTATCGCCGTTATACTTATCGTATGCCCTGTACCAGAATTGTCCGTCCGGATTAAATTCACTGTAGTCCTTACCCCAATCGCTGATTGTGAGCTTAGAGTCATATGGCACCGCAAAAGCGTAATGTTTTAAAAATTTAATGTTTTCAGCCTTCAGGGTGTTGGCGTTAATCTGTTGTGTAAGTTCATTTTTCCTATCGATTGACAAAAACTTGTCTGCGTCAATAAATGACAGCAGGTTCTTGGTAGGCGGGGTGTGGTCAATATTAACTACAAATGCACGTTCAAAATTGCTGTAGTCGTCTTTATTCTCGCCTATAGCATAATCAGCACGAGTGCCTTCGTACTGCACAAATACTTCATATAAACAATCCAGATTGCTGCCGGCAAGTAAAATGTAATATCTGTAGCGCTCCGGGCTGCTGCCGGCAATAGGAACTTGAACATATTTAATATCCGACTTTGTGAAAGTGCCCGGGGTGGAGTTTGGGGCAGGGAAGGTGGTTGTATTAAGTGCGTTGTTGTCTGCTACCTTAACAATGTCGGAATTGTTAAGGATAAACGACCTGGTTAGTCCGCTCATGGTTCGGGTAACTCTAACCGAATTAGTGTTGATTTTTGCTGCGTATGCACCGGCGGGGTCTTCAAACATGAATCGTATTTCGTTTGATGAGGTAAAAGCCAGGTTTCCAAGGTTTATGTAGTCGTTTCCTGATACGTGCTGCTGATATTCACCTTCCGGCACCCTTCCTTCAATTTCAAAGGTGAAAATAGTAAAGTTGGGCTGAAAGGTAAAGCTTGCGTAATCCTTAAACATTTCGTACAGCACGTCGGCTGCTTCGGCGTCGTACTCGCCCGAAATAGGAAATGCGTGATTATAGTTGGACAAGTCAAACATTACAACTCTGTATGTCCCAATCCGAGTAAAGGCTTTATTTGCCAGCCGCAATGAATCGTTGTAATAAAACGTCTGCTCAACATCCTCACTGTCTTTAGGCTGGAACTGAACAAGCGCACACATATTCATGGCAAGTAATTTTTCTACGGCATCAATGTATTTATTACTAGAACTATTTATTTTGGCGGGCAGTTTGTTGCTTGCTATGCTTGGGTTGCCAGTTCTTGGTTTTGTAAGGTCACCGGAGGTAGAGGAAAAATCGGAGGAAAATGATTCTGTAAAACTGTGCGGCGTGCCCCTGCTGAAACTGTTAAAGGGTTCAATTCCGGAGCTCAGTGTTCCAAACTCCAGCCGGACATCTTCCCCGATTGTGTAAACAGGAGGCTTGCCATCTGCAATCCGGTCAACATTGCTGATTGGTTTGTTGCGGTCAACATAAAACACATATTTACGTACAGCTCTGTCACCTTTAAGTTCTGCAGCGTTGATAGTGTCATCTAAATGCAGATAAGTTCTGATAATTACGTATTTGCCTGCGGTGGAGGCGGTGTCGCCAAACACTGACGAATATGAGGAAAGCAGGTCGCCGGTTTGCCACTTGCTGCCAGCTAATGAGGTTAATGCGCCAAAACCTTGAAGATGATTGAATAAGGTTGCGGTAATAGAAGGCGTTGACCTGTACGGGAAAGTTGCCGCATTATTAACATCGTCGTACACGAGCGGATAAAATTCTAATATAACACTTTCAATTTCAAACTGGCCAAGCTCGTCTTTCCACTGAAACTGAATGTGCTGACGGTTGGTGGAGCGTGTTTGTGAAACTTGATGTTCTTCGCCGTTGGTGTAAGACATTAATTTTCCGAGTGACTGATCTAAGTTGATTTCAACGGTTGTAGTATGGTTTCCGCGCTGAGCAGCAATATTAAACGTAAATATAATCCTATCAAATTCAGTATGCAGGTTATGAGGACTGTTTTGGTTGGGGAGGATGCCCCATTTAAGTGTTGCTGTTGCCGGTTTTGCATCGGAGTCCACAATTATTATGGCTGATCTGTATAACGATGCATCCAGTGTAAAGGCAGGAGGATTACCCGGAGCCACTTCTTCTGTATTGTCGGCTACTAAAGCCGTAACCGTAGTCAGCGGAATAGCCAGCCATGTTTTGGGAGACTCAACAGAGGCATCCTTCTTTATGACCTTATTCAGTTCGGAAATAATTGAAGCGCTTGCGGGCGCATACTCAACACCGTTAATTTTGCTGGTGGTTTTGTAGGTTTCAAGAGCGTCATACAGTCCGGTGCTTACACCCATTGCTTTGTGGCTGCCCCAGGTGATTCTTGTGTTGCCGGCACTGCTTTGCTCGGCTTCTTCTTCGTTTACCACATTAAAACTATCAAGGTCTACAGCCTGAGTGCGCAAAAAGCCCGGACTAACGTTTTCTCGTATAATAGGAAACATTGCAGTGTTTCCGGCCCGGTCGCTTAACAGTAGAATTACAAACATATTCTGACTGAATACCTGACTGTTTGAAAGCGGGGTGCTGCTTCCGGCTAAATGTTTGTCCGGAATAATTTTGGTATAAGGCACCGGTGCCGTAAGCCCGCCCAACATTGCGTTTACCGTGACCCACAGGTCAGAATTCACAATCAGACCTTCATGATTTACAAAGCTTAAATCAGTGGTTAGCGGGGCATATATGTAGCTTGCGGATATCGGTGATTCGCTTGGTTTGTTACCCCAGGTAAAGCCGAACGTTTTGTCTGTAAACAGATTAAACTCTGTCTGACTTGAAATGGAGGCGTTGAGACTGACATGATAGTTGTTTAAAGAACCCTGAATCTCAACGGCAGAAATTCCGGATATAGGTGTCCGGTCAATGATAAAACTATATACCGCATATACTCTGTCTGAGTTGGTGTGGTATATTCTTATTTCATATTGGCCGGCGGTTTTAAATATTTCGGCATTGGTTGTTGGGATTTTGTTTGTTCCGTCAAATTTGTACGAGAACGGGTTAAATGCGGTAAATGTGGACCAGCCGGCAGTTGGTAATGCCCGGTAGTTGTATGCTGCTCTTATTGGTGCATCAAACGGGCCTGCTTGTTCCAGCTGAATCCAGACATTCTGGTTGGTATCCCAGCCGCTTGGCATCTGGCTGGCTTGCAGGCCGACCGGCATACCCAACCCGTCAATCTGTAAGTCGGATGGGTCCTCAACATCTCCGCTAAAAAGTGTAACAACCGGCGGGGTGGAGGTTATGGTAAATGTAAACACCTGTCTGAAATTGCTCTGTCCGGCATACGTGCTGCCTGAAGAACTTAAAAACGGGTTGGAATATTGCAACACAACCACATATGTGCCCGCGGTAGAAAGCCGTACATTGGTACTGTTGATAGAAACGCGGGTTTTTACACCAAGCAATGAAGTGTGTACATAATAGCTGTCGGGCTCTGTGTTGCTGCCGATGGCGGTTGTGGTTAGCTTTGCACCGCCAAACAGGTATGACTCAAACAAAACCGGGCCCTGATTGGTCGTTGCTCTTTTCGCACCGTTTAGGTTGGGAACATTATCCGGAGCTGGATTGTTAAATCCGGGCTGAAAATAATTATTGCTTTTTGACATAAAGTCGAGGTTGGCAAAGGTTACGTCTGACACAAAGTCAATGCCGGTGCCGTATGGGTCAACGGCGTAAAACGGTGCATTGCGGTTGCCGCCCTGGCTAAACATGGACGCAAAACCGTATATGGTTAGGGTTTCGGGCTGTGTCATTGCAGGGTCGCCGTTTACAATTGCTGAGTCGGCAAGCACAAAGTAGTCGTTTTGTCCGCGCTTAATAATGGTTTGCTTTGTAAAGGTATATTCTCCAACCGCATCAAACTTAAACTCTGCCTTGTATTCTCCGCCAACCGGTTTTCCCAGCGGGATATCTGTAAGCGGCACGTTAACACCGTTGCGTGTCATTGTTCTGGTAACAAAACCTTCTTCGCTTGCGCCATTGCCGGTAGTTCTGAATCCAAGCTGAACAATCTCTTTAATGTCGTACAACTCCCGTATGTATGAAATCCTGAACTTTTCGGGGTTGTAATAAGCGGTGGGGTAGTCAAGCTGGGTAAAATCGTCCTGTTCTTTATTTTTAAAGCCGCCTTCACCGTCACTTTTTTTGTTGAGATTGCCGTTAGCATCATAAAAATTATTGAAGTTAAAATAATGCTTCTGCAAAATTGAACCTGATGCCGGAGTTTTGTCTACAACTGTGTTTTTTATATTAAACCAGTCACTGTCGTTATAGCTTTCTTCGGTAACAAGATAAAAGCTGAAGTTAAGTGTCTGCTGTCCTAACAGGCCGTTTGCGGTCCGTCTGCGGTAATCAATCTGGATAGTGTACATTCCTTCAACCGCTTCAAGGTTGTTGCCGGTTAAAGATTTTGTGTAATATTGCTCTTTAAACGTGTCAGTTATTATAGGGTTTTCATCCTTGTCTACGGCGTTTATGTAGCTGGCCGGCATAGCGAAAAACTCTTGAGCAAAAGTACGAGTGTTTTCGTCCGGCTGCTCAATGATATTGGCGCTCAGGCTGATATTGCCGTTCAGTTTAATATCTACGGCAGTTATTACAACGCTTTCGCCCGTTACACCAAAGCCTATGTAAATTGCGTCACGGGTTTGTTTTGTAGGAGGAGGCGGAGTGCCGTGGTCGGTAATATCATAGTTGAGCCTTGCAAACTGTCCGTTTTTTATATCACTGGTTTTGGTAAATCTGTTGTCAGCAAGCAGCCCGGTTGCGGGGTCTTTGCTAATGTCAACCTGGCCCAGCATTACGGTTAAAACAGTGCCGTCCGGATTTGGTCCGCCTGGGGCAGTATAACCGCGCAAAGTATTGCTAAACTGGCTTTGACTAAGTTCGGTTTTTGAACCGGTGCCATTGCCCGCAAAAACTGAAATAAGCAGGCCTCCTACAAGGCTTGCGCTAAGTAAAACTAAAAGTATTATGGCCGCCAGATTAGGAAAGGATTTCGGCTTTGTCCCCCACATACATTTTCCCCTTTAAAACGCTTACAAACAGTGTAGCATATTTTGTAGAATATTAGCAAATAATTAAGCCGGTTTTTGGGAATCTTTACACATATGTTAATGTGTGCATATGAATGGATAAATATTATTGATAAACAACAAAAATTCCCCTCTTGCTAAGAGGGGAATTTTGAATTATCATATATGACTTTTAAAAGTCAAAGCTGCCCGGCCTTCTGCTGCGGAACACCTTACGGTTGCGTTCGGTTATGTCATAATAAACCGCATTCTCGTCCAGGTGTCTGCTTGGCACATATTCCTGCGGAGGAGGGGTCATGTCGTATATGTCCTGACACTTCCACGCAAAGGTGCATTTAGCTTTAATGGCGCTTTCTTTAAATATGCTTACAATTGCGCTGTCGTCCGGCATAAGCCCAAGCTCGTCGGGGTAGATAAGCGGGCGGCTGGCCGTGCTTGTACTTGTAGACTCGCTGCCGGGGTTGCCTTTACCGTCGCCCTTGCTTTTACTTGTAGAGGTGGTTTTAACAGATGTCTGGCCGCAGCGGGTGCTGAACTCTTCTTTGGTTTTCTGGTCGGTTGTACCAAAGTATACATGAATGTTGCAGTTACTCTTTAGCGTGTCGGCAATTGCATCACCGTACTTAATGTTTATCTGGGTGTAGCTCTGTACAACCAGCAGCAGGCTGATTCGTCTGCTACGTCCTACGGTAATAATGCTGTCAAGTTTAGCAATCTTAGGCAGATTGCCAAACTCGTCTACTACAAAATACACGTGTCTCGGCAGTTCCAGCTTGGGGGTTTTGTTTGCGGTTGCTACCAACTGCTTATACAGCTGAAGAATAATCATACTTGCCAAAGTGTGACGCGTTTCCTTTTCGTCCGGAATTTTTACAAACAGGGCAGTAGGCTTGTCGGTAAACTTATCAAACTCCATTTCGTTGGCGCTTGTAGCAAAGCACATACCGCCGTCTGCAAACATACTTACACGCTGGGACACAATACCAAAGTAGCTTCGTGCGGTGGTGGGCGCATTGTTTACAATGGGCCCTGCAAGCGATGCCGCTACAGACAGCTTATCGCGCCCTTCAAAGTATTTCCGCAGAGATGTAAACGGTGCATCGCCGTCCGGGTCACGGTAGTTGCAGATTTTGTATACGTTAAAGAAATTGAACTTTTCCTTGGTCATGCCAAGCTCCGGAAATGCACTGTCTTCTAGCATGGCAAGCATTGTTCCAAGCACAAAGTCACGTGCGCCGCGCTCCCAAATAGGGTCGGTGTTACTTTCAATCGGGCAGAGCACTGTAGCAATGTCGTTCAGTTCTTCGTAGGCTTCGTCGTTTAACTGCTTACGTACTGCGTCCAGGTCGTTTTCAAGCGTTTTCCGGCTTGGATAGGCAATTCCGTTAAACTCATACCATTCCTGATTGTATACATCGGATATTACTTTCAGCCCTTTGTCTTTTGGATTAACATTAAGGTGTACCTTTACCTCTCTGTGGATGTTAATGCTGCGCTCATACGCATTATAAGCAATTTCCATAGGATTCCAGCGGGTAGAGGCGTATGCATTACGGAGGTCAAAAACCTTAACATTGTAGCCCATTTTCTTTAAGTGATTTATATTCTTATTATATAGTTCACCCTTAGGGTCGTTTATAACCAGGCCGGGCTTAGATTTGGTTTTAGCCAGAATCTGGATTGTAGGAATAACATAGCCTTCGGTTTTACCTGAGCCGGTTGTTCCTATAATCATTGTGTGAATCGGTTTTTTGTTTATGTTTATTTTCAGGTTGTGTCCGCTTTTTTCCGCACGCAATACAATTCCGTCCGGCACGGTGCCTAAATTGGCAAAAGTGCTGTACACATATTTTTTGTTCATTGCAGACTCAGACAGCCACTTACTGTCGTAATATTGTTTCTGTTCTTTGTCTCCGCCGCCGCCAAAAAGCGGCTTGCCGTCCATAATACGGCTGAGGGCGTAAATAACAACCAGCACAACCAGTATGCCGAATATACCAAAGTTCCAGCCGCCAAACATACCGGGGCCAAACTCAATGGTACCGGTTTGCAGCAAACTGCCCACAATGCAGCTTAGCAGAAAACAGCCTATTATTATCAGAAAAGTGTACAGAATTGTTTTTGCTATTTTTCCCATAAAATTACTCCTGTTTATTCTTGGTTAAGTATAGTTTGTTATCAACCTCAATTAAAACTTTTATTTGTTGCTTGGCCATATCGTTTAATTTAATAAGTCTTTGTGTGCATATGTTCCGCCATAGCGGCCACTTGTTGCGAGTATAGAAATTGCGTTTGTCTTGTTAACAAATTCTTGCACGCCGATTTTAAAATTGTTTAACCCAGCTTTGCCTCTAATTGTGGCAAATTCGCCATAATTAAAATTCGGATTGTGAATCTTCAACGCCCTGAACAATCATTTTATTCTTGGACATATATCTCCTTGCTTACTATATATTGGTTGCCTTATCCGCTTCGTACCTGTTTTGATGTCATTAAATGCTAGATATTATTACACATTGTTATACAATTTAACTTGCTTACCATCTTATTTTATCCAAAACAACAACAAATTCTTTTAAAAATCTTTAAAAGTATATATAATTAGTTTGCATTTGTCAATTTTTTTTGGTAACATACTTACATAAATGTAGGTAGTGCATTGCATAAAATCAAGCGGCAGGCAAAACCTAATTTAAAAGTGAAGTAAAAATTATTTGGAGGTATTTTTATGAACACGTTATTGGCCGGCTTTATAGCGCTGCTTGGTACAAGCACAACGACTACGACTGGTGGGGCAAATGAGGGCTGGGGGCCTTTTTTATGGTTGAAGCATATAACTGATGCGATTGACGTGGTACTTTATCCGATTCTGGCACTTGTTGCAACCGCAGGCATAATATATGCAATTGTGCTGGGTGTTAACCTAGCTAAGGCAGAGAGCACCGAAAAGCGTGACGAAGCCAAAAAGCGTATGATAAATGCAATAATCGGCTTTGTATCAATTATAGCGCTGGTGCTGATTATGAAACTTGTTATAAACTTCATGCCGGAGATATTAAAATTGTTTAACGCTGTCCCGACCACGACAACATAATAAAATAAAGCACAACACTCCTAGCATAGGAGTGTTTCTACTTTATAGAACAAGTAACAGGTAACAAGTAACAAGGAACAGGTGGGGCAATGAAAAACACTATGCTTGTTGATAAGAGCAAGGCTTTTGCAATCAGGGCAATTAAATTATATAATTATTTGAAAGACAGTAAACAGGAATTTGTTATAAGTAAACAATTGTTGAGAAGCGGAACCAGTGTTGGAGCAAATATTGCTGAAAGCCGTTACGCAGTTTCTAAGTTGGACTTTACAAACAAACTAAGTATTGCACTAAAAGAGGCCAACGAATCAGAATACTGGCTGGAACTGTTGTATGAGACTGGTTATATTGACAAAAAAGAATTTGATTCTATAATTATAGATATAAAAGAATTGTTGAAGTTGTTAATTACATCTATTAAGACTGCAAGGAATATCCAACCGGAGCAAAGCGACCAATAGTTGTTACTTGTTACCTGTTACTTGTTCCTTGTGCGGGGAGGTGGCAGCATGAAAAAACCAACGCGTAAGCTGGCAAGTGTGTTTTTGTGCTGCGGCTTCCTTTTTGTTTGCCTTGCGGGCTGCTTTGACGGTCAGTCGCTTGAAGATGAAATATACAATGAAATGCGCGGCACAATGAACGGTGTGCGGGTAACGTACGCGGTAAATTATGATGACCGCAACACAAGCGCCGAAAATCATCAGCAAAGCATTGTTGAGCGCAACAGGTTTTATACCGACGCCGCGCAGCAGATGGAAGCAATGGCCGAGCTGCTGCTGACAGGCCTTGCGGGCGAGTACGGCAAGGGTGTTGACGCAGGTACGGAAATAGACCTGGGTTTTGGTTCGTCGTACGGGCCATATAATTTTCCGGCAGGGTTGCAGCCGGCTGCACCAAACATTACCATATTTGATACCAACTTTTTAGCCATTGACCTGCCGAGGGTTGGTGCGGTTGCGGCGGGCACCGGATTTGAGCCGGAAATTAATCCGTCGGTAAGGTGGCTGCTTAACATGAGTGACTTTTCTGTGCTTAGCATTACGGCCGAAGCCTACCGCTCTGCTTTTGTTGCCAGATACAAACCCTTTATAATGGTAAGGCTGTATGAAATTGCGGCCGGGCTGCCGGCTACGGCTTATACCACAAACATAACAGCACTGGAAGACCGCCTTACGCAGCTGTACGCTTCACCGCCGGCCCTTGGGTTTAGCCCTGCGCATGAGGGTCAGATAAAAACAATGCTGCTGGATGAAATGATTGGCGCAAGTGCGGTAAGTCAGGATACGGCCGGCAGGCCAAAAACGTATACAACTCCGTTTATAGACGATAACAGTGACGGAGTTTACACACCGGGAGAAGAGTTTCTGGATTTGGCAGGACTGGGTTATTATGTTCAGACATATACCGAAAACATGAATAACCTGCTGTATTTTAGAAATTACACCGAAACTATAGACCGGATTGTGGGCGAATGCAGCCTGGAGTTTCCGTATGCTTTAAAGCTTGAAGTGCGTGACCTTAACCCGAATGAAGCAATAAGAAAGGCGGGAGTTAATCCGCAAACCAACACAACCAGGCTTACAATGGAGAGTCAGGAATATTTAAATGCAGTGTTTATGATTAAAGAAAACATTGAAATGGAGGGGCTTATAATAGGTTTTGACCCGGACACAAATATGGAGATTAATGTAAGTATGCGGGTGTTAAACGCCGGCGTGCTTGTAATACAAAAGCACCTGGCAACCATGGAGCTTAAATCGGGCAGCAATGTTGCTTTTGAAGAAGACAGTAATTATATAGAGCTTGAGATTGCCGAAGAGCCCGGACTTGAAGGGCTTGTAGGATTGAAGCTTCCGGCATTTGCAAGTGCTGCAACTGCCCCGGGGCGCGGGCACCACATTACTGCTGCAAACTACACGCTGGCACAGAAGTATGTAACCGTGCCAAGCTTATCTCCATCCGGGGGCACATCGGTGGTGTATGCAGAGGCCGGCACAAGCTACATTGAGTTTGTGTTTGATGTTGTAAAGAATCCTATGTCTCCTAATGCAAACTATAAGTTTAGGTTTATGATATTACCGATATCGGCGTAAGTAACGAGCTAGTCAAATATCAATTATCAAAAATTCCCCTTTAAGATAAAGGGGTGGCGCGAAGCGACGGGGTATGTGAAAAAGTGGGATAGAATGACAAAGAACAAGTTGCCGACAAATAAGAACCTTAAAGCCTTTGCAACCGAATTGCGAAACGCTAAAAATCTGTCAGAAGTTTTATTGTGGCAGCAGTTGAAGGGTAAGCAGTTGAACGGACTGACTTTTACACGACAAAAATCGGTTGGCCCATATATAATTGAATTGTACTGTGCAAGCAAGAAAGTGGCTATCGAAATTGATGGTGTAACACACGATTTCAAGTACGAGCATGATAAGAAGCGAGAAACATATCTTAAAGCTTTAGGCGTTACAGTTATTCATATTTTGGATATTGATGTTAAAACTAATTTAGACGGTGTTATGACAATGTTAAAGTGGCATCCAGCGTTAAAAAATTAAATCAGCCTTTTCACATACCCCGTCAGCTACGCTGCCACCCCTTTAT
>WRCD01000009.1 GCA_009784185.1 Bacillota bacterium | reverse complement strand
TTTCAACCTTAAGCGGCTTTTCGGTTTCTGTTGTCTTATAACTTAGATTTGGCTCCTTAAACCCAGTGCCCGTAATTGCGGCAATTTCATACGCCAGGCCCATTACACTCTGGCAATCCGGGCGGTTTGCTAAAACCTTGATGTCAAACACACAATCATTTCTGCCCAGCGCGTCCGCTATCGGAGTTCCGAGTTCGGCCAAGCCCGGCTTTAAAACAAGTATCCCGTCGTCTCCTTCTTCTCCTATTTCCGAGCCGCCGCATAGCATTCCCTGGCTCTCAATTCCGCGGATAACCGAGGATTTAATCTCCACCCCGTTGCACAGTTTTGCGCCATCCAGCGCGGCAGGTACAAGCTGACCAACCTTAACATTGGTTGCAGCGGTGAGAATTTGCTTTTTATATGCACCAAAATCTATTTGACAAACTTGCAGCTTGTCAGCGTTTGGGTGCTTGGTGATTCCTGTAATTTTGCCGACAAAAACCTGGCTTAGCCCTTGGCTTAAGTCAGTAATATTTTCCACTTCAAACCCCGCCATAGTCAGCTTGTTTGCAAGCTCGGCCGGCGTAAGATTAATATCCACAAAATCTTTTAACCAGTTTAAAGTTACTATCATACTTGTTTCTCCTTTATTGCTCCTGCTCTTTTAAACTCTTGTTTAATCCAATTGCAAGATTATCTCCTAAATTCTCCCATAAGCCGCGGGAGTACCGCCGCAGGCGGGGAGGGTTGTGTTTTGCTATTTCAACACAACCCCCGGCGGCTGTGCCGCCACCCCCTTGGCTCAAGGGGGAATTTTCTAAATCTGCTTTAGTAATCTTATGTCATTTTCGTACAGGTCGCGGATATCCGTAATGCCGTATTTAACCATTGCAAGCCTGTCTATTCCCATGCCGAATGCAAAGCCGCTGTATTTTTTGCTGTCTATGCCGCAGTTTTCCAACACTTGGCTATGCACCATGCCACTGCCGCCAAGCTCCATCCAGCCCGAGCCGCCGCATCCGCCGCATCCCTTACCGCCGCACTTCAGGCAGGTCACATCAAACTCGGCGCTTGGCTCGGTATATGGGAAAAAGCTGGGGCGCATACGCACTTTTACCTTATCTCCAAACAGGTGCTTAAACAAGGCCTCTATCGTGCCTTTAAGGTCGGCCATGGTAATGCCAACGTCAACCACAAGCCCCTCTACCTGATAAAACGCAAAACTGTGCGTGGCATCCAGTTCGTCCACTCTATACACTCTGCCCACCGAGCAAAGCTTAAGCGGCGGCTTGTGCTCCTCCATGTATCTTATTTGCTGGCTGCTGGTGTGGGTACGCAATACAACATCTTCGCTAACATAAAAAGTGTCTTGCATATCTCTTGCGGGATGGTCTTTGGGCATATTAAGCGCCTCAAAGCAGTAATAATCAGTCTCTACTTCCGGACCGCTGCTAACTGTAAAACCCAGCCCTTCAAAAAATGCACATATGTCGCCCAAAACCTGCATCAGCGGATGCTCGGTACCGTACGGATAGGGCTTTACCGGAATGGTTATATCAACATTTTCGCCTGATAATTTTTTGGCTATAAGCGCATTTTCCAGCGCGTTTGCCCGCTGCTCAACAAGTTTTTCTATTTGTTGTTTTGCTGCATTTATTAATGCGCCGGTTTTAGGACGAAGTTCCTGCGCAACATCTTTCAATCCCTTAAGGAGATTGGTTATAAATCCTTGTTTGCCTACAAACTTGGCCGAAGCCAGAATCAGCGCCTGACTATTGTCACACGCACTAATCTCTTTTTCGGCTTCAGACATAATTTTCTCTAATTGTTTTTCCATGTTTCGTCTCCTTTAATAAAAAATCCCGCCCCTATACTCTAGGACGGAAGTTAATAAATGAAGCCTCTCAGCCACGGGCTCCCCTCTAGATTAGTTGTGCCTGTATGGTAGCATATTAACGGATAAAAGTCAATCATTTTAATGAGGAACAAGGTTCAGCATCTCAGTTAGATTATTGCTGCTGAAATACACGTGCGGCACTTTGCCTATAATTATACTTTCACAGATTAACACGTTTGCTACAGATGTTATGGTCCGGTGAACAACCGGCAGAATTAAACTCACACGAGTTTCCATGTTGAGATAAATCCGGTGGTTTGTCTGGTTTATTCCTGCTGCCACAAACTGCGATATAAAGTTTGAATGCACCGAGCCTATAGGTATAAGCCTGATAATTACTTCAGGCCCCCGCCCCACTAATATCGGCATTCCCGTAAAAGAGCCTATGGGTATACCAAACCCGTTTGCGCCCATATCCTCCACATTGTTTAATGCCTCACGAACCAGCTCTTTGCTCAAAAAATTTATTGCGGCAGATTTGGTTTGAATTGCCGAAATGTCGCCGTTGTTATCGTACAAAATTTCAATCAGGTCATCATATATGTTGCTGGAGCGAAACACCGTTTGAATAGCATCGTTTACCGCCCGCACGGTATACGACTTAACCCGTGCTTCGCTTATAGCAACTATTATGGGGTTTATATAGTAGGCCATAAAAAACAAAACGCCAACAACCAGCAATAAAACTATTGCTGTAAATGTTAGAAATCTGCGCCGGTGTTTTTTGGCTTTCGGAACGTAGCATTGCATGAAGTAATATATGCGGGAACACTTAACATTGAATACTTAACACTTAATAATTAACCTCGTCTGAGCAAGAAGTGGCAGCGAAGTGACGGGGGATGTGATTTGCGAAGGCACCTAACAGACCCTGTCAGCTTCGCTGCTACTTCTTGCCCTAACATTTCTTGGTTCTTGGTTTAAAAATAAGCGCAAACACAAATGCAAAGCCAACTGCGGCCGCAATACCGGCAGCGGTGGCAACCAGCCCGCCGGCCAGCACTCCCATAATTCCGTCGGCCGCTCCCATTTCGATTGCACCCTTGGCTATAGCGGCCCCAAAGCCAACAATAGGAACAATTGCCCCTGCGCCTGCAAACTCGGTAATATATTTGTAAACACCAATGCCCTCCAGCAGAACACCCGCCAGCACAAAGGCTACCAATATCCTTGCGGGCGTAATTTTAGTGGTAATAATTAGAACCTGCCCGATTAAACAAATCAGACCGCCCACGGCAAATACTTTTAAATACAGAATCGGGTCTAACATACTATTCTCCTTCAACTAAAATTGCATGAGCTATGCAAGGAATGCTATCCCCTTGCTGGGCAGATACCGTGCTAAGCAGCGCACCGGTTGCAATAAACAGCACCTTTTTCAGTTTTTCCCTGCGCATTTTTTCTAATATAAAACTATTAAAAACTACCGGAGCACAGCCTGCTCCGCTGCCGCCCTGAAGCACTTTCTGCCCTTTAGTAAATATCATTGCGCCGCAATCATGGTAGTTTGTGCCGAGTTTTATTCCTTTGTTATCCATAAGCTCCCGCAGCATTTGGCTGCCGAATTTGCCCAGGTCACCGGTTACAATCATGTCATAGTCATCCGGTTTATTGCCCGTATCACGCAAATGTGCTTCAATTGTATTCATGGCAGCAGGCGCCATGGCACCGCCCATATTGTTTACGTCTTTAATTCCGTAATCAATTACTTTACCCATAGTGGCGGCTGTAACCTTTATCCCTTTTCCGCCTGCACCCAATATGCTGCAGCCCGCGCCTGTTACTGTCCATTGAGCGGTCGGCGGGCGCTGCGTTCCTAACTCCAGCGGAAACCTGTATTGCCGCTCTACCGAACTGAAATGGCTGCCGGAAGCACACGCTGCGTGCTTTATATAGCCGCCGTCAATTAACACTGCCCCAAGCGCCATAGCCTCCGTAAAAGTGGCACAGGCTCCAAACAAGCCCAGAAATGGAATATCAAACTTGGCCGCACAAAAACCTGAGGCAGTTATTTGGTTTAACAGGTCACCGCTGAGCAGTGCATTTATATCACCCGCCTTTAAACCGGCCTTTTTAATTGCGTTTTCAATAACCATTTCAAAAATCAGGCGCTCCGCCCGTTCATAGCTTTTTTCTTTAAGCTGGTCACCATCCAGAATCTTATCATAATAATCTTTAAATGCGCCCTGCCCTTCTTTTGGCCCAACCACACTATATCCGGCTAAAATCCGCGGAGCGTTTTTGAAAAATATGGTTTGGCTGTTCTCTGTACTCATATTCATCTCCTAAAGCAAATTTCCGGTCAGCAGTCTGATTAACCCAACCAAAATACTTCCTACCACACCGAATACTATCACAGGGCCGGCTATTATAAACATCTTGGCTGTCATGCCAAACACAATCCCCTCGTGCCTGAATTCCATAGCGGGGCTTGTAATAGAGTTGCTAAAACCCGTAATAGGTACAAACGTACCGGCTCCCGCAAAGGCGCCTATCCGGTCAAACACCCCGATTGCTGTAAGAAACGATGCCAGAAATATCAGCGCAACCAGCATCCATGCAGCTGCCCCCGCCTTGCTCATGCCGGGCATAAACTCCAGCAGCAAATCCATTAAGAGCTGCCCCAGACAGCAGATAAGCCCGCCTACCCAAAACGCATGAAAAAGGCTTGGCCAGGCCTTGGTTTTTGGGATTTTTGCTTCTACGTATTGCTGATAGCTTTTTTTTGTTTGTTCGTCTACCAAATATTTACACTCCTTATTTCGTAATATTTTTGACAATATTGCAAACACTAAACCCGATTATAAATAAAATAAGGAGATTTTTATGAAAAAAATTATTGCAGTTTCAATCGGTTTTGCCCTTATGTGCACAGCATTTGCAGGCTGCCAGAACACACCCGCTACAAGCAATGTAAACTTTAAGGCCAGCTTAGACCGGCTAAACAACACGGTTAAAGAAATGGACATGGTTCAGGAAAACGAACTTATGCTGAATCATGACTTTATGCTGGACCATAACGGACACGATGCCAGAATTGTTCCGTACAACTCTGAATATTACCGTGACTATAACCAGATGCAGAGCGAGGCAGACTACATGAACAAACACCACAACATGGACTACGGCAATGGCAATACCCTAACAATTGCACATCACAACCCTGCAGCCGCAGGCAGCCGGTTTGCAAACACCACAAATACCATGCATGGCATAAGCAATGTAAACAGTTTTAACCTGCCGATGATGGGAATGCCCTCTCAACCGCTTTTACACAACGGCGGAATTGCAGCTCCGGGCATGATGGGCGGAGCCGCGGGCATGGTTAATCCGCTTGCGGGCGGAGCAGGTGCGGTTGTTCCGAATGCCGGGCTAAACACCGTTAACCCGATTGCTGCACCTAATATGGTTGGCGGAGTTGTTCCAAATGCTGTTATGCCGCAAACTGTTCCTGTTTCTGTTCCGGCTCCGGATGCACAGCCAATAAAAAAACCGGGCAGGGCCGCAGTTAGTGTAAGCGCAAATGAAGTTACCGCAAGTGACCTTGCAGCAGAGCCGCAGATTAAAAACGACAGACCGCGCAGCGGACGATTTACCAGCAACATTGATACAATGAAAAGAACCACCAACGAAGCAAGGGGCAGAACAAACCAGACCAAAAACCACAACAGGTCACAAATTAACAATAGCAGGTCGTTTTCTGCAAACAAAGCTAATTCCGAATTAAACCAGGCTTACAGCAAACTGGGAAACAAGATAGCCCAGGCAACCAGAGCACTGGAGGAAAACATGAGCAAGGGCCACAGACTGTCCGATGAACAGGTTGCCGAACTGAGCGGATACGTAAAAGTGCTGAACGAGCTGACTACCCAGCTTAGACAGACTAAAGGAGACTTAAGGACCGCCAGCGAAGCGCTTCACGCCGAACAAAACAGCAAGACGGTTGAAGGCTACAGAAAGGCAAAGACTCTTGCGTATAAAGCTCATGCCGAAAACCGTTTAACTATTATCACCTCACTTAACGAAACACTAGATGCAATTATATGTGTGTTTGACTGTCAGCCGGACAATCAGACACAACCGGTTTCGGCAGATACAGAATCATCTACCGACCGTACTACCGAGAGCATGACAACATTAACCCTGTAAAACAAAAACCACCTATTATGGTGGTTTTTTTATTAATTCTTTTTAATTTTCCAGCCGCCAAGCGCTTCCTTTACGGTCTCCCAATATGTTAATCCGTCTGCATCTTCGCCGGCAATAAGCGCTACTTCTTTAACAACTTCTCCGCCCTTTACCAGCTTTGCCCGGCCTATTTCGGCTCCTGCCTTTATTGGCGCACTAACACTGTTCGGTAATTCGTAAGTAATTTCTATATCTGATTTTTCGCCTTTTCTGCTTAATATACTGTAATCACTTGCAGGCAGCACTTTAATTGAGTCAACGCCTGATTTTGAAACCTTTAAGGTTTGCTCAACCGGTTTAGATATGTCCAACAGGCGCTTACACTCAAAATTGGCAAAACCCCAGTCAAACAATCCGGAAGTTTCTCCAAACCTGGCGGTACTGTTTTCGGCACCGATTACCACTCCGATTAACCTCAGGTCACCCCGCTGAGCCGATGCACTTAAGCAATATCCCGCTTCGTTTGTTGAGCCGGTTTTACCAAAGTCACAGCCCTTATAAAATCTTATAAGCTTGTTTGTGTTTGCCATTTCGGTAATTCTGCCGCCCGGGTGCTTAAACTCATCCATCCATATCCTGCTGTATTTAAAGTATATCGGATGTTTAATTACCTCACGGGTTACTGTTGCCACGTCTCTGGCGGTTGAATACGCTCCCGCAGCGGGCAGGCCTGTACTGTTGCCGTAGTTTGTGTTTGTCATGCCAAGCTCCGCCGCTCTGGAGTTCATTCTTGATACAAAATCCGATTCGCTCCCCGCAATGGTTTCGGCAAACGCCACGCTTGCATCGTTGGCGGATGACACCACAATTGCTTTAAACAGGTCCCCTGCGGTATGCTCACTGTATGCGTCCAGAAATATCTGAGAGCCGCCCATGCCCGAGGCATTACTGCTTATTGTAATGTTTTGTTCTAAAGTCAATTCTCCCCGCTCAATTGCCTCTAAAATCAGCAAACTTGTCATAAGTTTTGTAACACTTGCTATAGGGCGTTTTAAATCCGCCTCTTTTTCTTTCAGTATTGTGCCGGTGGCATAATCCATTAACACATGGCTTTTACTGGTGTCCGGCACTTCTGCTGCGGATACTGCCGCAATCATGCTGTTGTAATTGCAGCCCGACAGCACGCATACCGCTGCTAAAGCACAAATCCCCGCAGACATACATAACTTAACAAATTTCATAACTATAAACCCCTTTAACTGATTTAAGTTATGTTTTGTAATTTTAAACAAAATATTCTTATGAGATTTCTATAAAAAACGATGCAGTCAGCACCGGAGTAAGGATAGTCTCAAACAAAAATGCTATAAGCAAAACCGCACCGCATATAATCAGCACGTTTAAATTACATTTCAAAAACGGCAGACTGATTACCGGCACGCCGCATTGCCTGGCATAAAAGCTGTGCCGCAGACATACCACACCCCATATAATCAGCGCAGCCATAATAAGCAGCTGACACGGGATATATAAAAACACTACATTAATGACTCCGCCAAGCTTAAACAACAGGATTAACACGGCCGAATTAAGCCCGGCTAAAAACGCGGTATAAATTAAAACCAGCGGAGTAAAAAAACATAGCCATGGCCTGTAATTAACCGCCCATATAAGCAGAAACAACCCCGCCGCACTCAGAATCCGTGTAAAAAACAAGGCTAAAATTGAAACATCTCTCTTAATATATTTCACCAGAATGCCATCAGCCAAGTTGTCCGGCTTAATTTCTCCGCTATATCGGAATCCCGAAACAAGACCTATTGCAAGCCCGGCTACACAACAAACAGTAAGCATAATATAAAATGATTTGTGCAGTTTAAAGTGGTCGGCTATAATTTGTCTTAAATCATAAAATCTTCGGTAATATTTAGCACTTCTTGCCATAAAACAGTATATTTTTACCGAAGCAGAATTATGCCCCGTTTGCTACAGATTTGTACTCCTGAACAAACTGCTCTAAAAACATATTGGTTAAAAATCCTATAAGCTTTCTGTTTGACGGCTTTTGTTTAAAAAAACATGACGGAGTATGAAAGTCTTCCTCCGCCTCATTAATATTAAGATTGCGCCATGCGTAATCAATGGCGTTTCGTATGTTACGCTCAACACAGTATACCGAACAATTAAATCTTTGTGCCAGCACAGGATAATAATCGTTGTGAAGGCTTGATATAATGCCGTTGTTTGCAACGGCAAGTTTGATAACTTCTTTTAAAAGAATCAATCCCGAATGCTTATGGGTAAACCCAAGTTTTAGCAAATAATTCATAATTTTTTCGGAATGCTCAATACCGATATCAATACCTTTGCCCTTAATACTAGGGCTGGATTTTAAGCTTTGAATACAATCCTGTGTTGTAACACAAAGATTGCCGATGCTTGTAAAAATTATGTTGTCATATGCAATGTTAAGCGATTCTTTGGTCAGGGTGTCGGATATTATTATAACATACGGCACATAGTAGTTTGAGTCTTTACAAAACAACTGTACAAACTCTTTACCCAGCTGCACGCTGCTGGAATCAAAAAAAACTATTGGCGGGTTGGTATAAGATATTTTTGAAAGCAGTTCAGACATGCTATGTATATAAATTAAAGTTATACCCATATCGGAACACGAGTTTCTGGTATGATACGGCAAATCGTTTTTACTGCCTACCAAATAATAAGCAAAGGTTATTGATTGCATGATTCCTACCTCACATAAGTTTGGACACATCGTACCATAATTTTTTTAAAAAATCTACTATTTTTTAAAATATTTTAAAATATTGGGTTTTAGTCCATTTTGGCTTTCCCCTATTCGTTCAGCATCCAGTCTATATAAATGCCGAATCCCTTTGTGGGGTCGTTTACAAACACGTGGGTAACCGCTCCCACCAGCTTGCCGTTCTGCACTATAGGACTGCCGCTCATTCCTTGCACAATTCCGCCCGTGCGGCTGATTAGTCCTTTGTCAACCACCCTAAAAACCAGGCTCTTTTCATTTGAACTTGCCTGGTAATTGGTTTTTATTATTTCAATGTCAAACTCTTCTACCTTTGTGCCTTCTATTGAACTGTATATCTTGGCCTTCCCCGGCTTTACCGCTGCCCTGCCGCCAACCTCCAGAAGCCGCGTTGGATTTAAAAACACCGAATCACTCTTTAAATTGCCAAACACCCCGTGTTTGTTATTCTTGCTTATTGAGCCCTGCTCCGCCTTTCCCTTTAAAATCAGCCCGCGCAGTTCGCCCGGCGCCCCTCTGCCTCCCCGGTTGATGCCCATAACCTCACACGGATATACAATTCCGCTGCGTGCATCGGCGGCAACGCCGGTAGCGGAATCACTTATGGGATGCCCCAGTGCGCCAAAACGCAGATTATCTTCACGCACATAAGTAAGTGTGCCTATGCCTGAAGCATCATCCTTAACCCATAGCCCTAACTTATATTTTTTTGCCAGTACGTCGTATGAGGGCTTCAGCCTTACTTCAAATTCCTTGTTTTTTCTGACTGCGGAAATTAACACCTCACCGTTATCCGGCCGGCTGTTAATAATTGCAAATATATCTTTGGTTTTATTAACTGTAATTCCATTAACGCTTTTTATTATATCTCCGGCGGCAAGTTCGTCCTCAATCAGCGTCTTTGCGCCCTCTCCGGTCTGCACATTGCTTTTCCCAAGCACAAGCACACCATCGTTTTCAATATTAAATCCAACGGTATGCCCGCCAAGATAGACTCTTGTTGCGGGTACAATACCAACTTCTTCAATATCATCCGTTAACGGAACTGTCCAATAAAAAAACACAAAACCGATAAAGAGAAAAAGCACCGCAAAATGTAAAACTTTATTATCTTTCATAAGAGTTAGTTTTGTTTTTACTTCAGATTTTATTCTTTAAGTTTTTGGCGTATTCCAACATTTCGCTTGCGTGACTCCTGGCAATTGCGCTTCCGTCTTTACCTCCGGCAAGCCTTGCTACCTCGGCTATACGCTGGCTTGCATTTAAAACGGCTATGTTTGATATGGTTTTGCCGCCACGCGTTTGTTTTTCAATTATGAAATGGGTGTCTGCCATAGCAGCAATCTGCGGCAGGTGGCTTACAGCAATTATCTGGGCAGATTTGGATATCTCAAACATTTTCTCGGCCACAATCTGGCCCATATTGCCGGATATTCCGTTATCTATCTCATCAAAAACCAGCGTACCTATACCGTCGGACGCACCTGATACGGCTTTAAACGCCAGCATAAAACGGCTCATTTCTCCGCCGGAAATTACTTTAACCAAAGGCTTCAGCGGTTCGCCCAGGTTTGCGCTGAACATGAATTCTATATCATCATATCCGCCTATTCTGACTTTAAACTCAGCCGATTTCATACCGAGTGTTTTTAGTTCGGGATTAATTGCCTGTTCAAACCGGCGCGACAATGCGGTCCTGAGCGCAGTAAGCTCCGCACAGACCGTATCGATTTCAGCCAGAATCCGGGTTTTCTCTTTGTTGAGCCTGCCCAATGTTTCGGCGCCATTGTTAAGCAATTCAATTTCCTGCCGAATCTGCTCAAGCCTGCCCGGCAGCTCATCCGGGCTGCAGACATATTTACGGGCAAGAGTTTTATAGCTGTCAATGCGCAAGTCAATTTCATTAAAGTCTGCCTGACTAAAGTCATATGACACAAGCAAGTCATTTAAAGCCGCTTTTATGTCAGCCAGTTCAATTTCCAAGCCGGCAATCCGTTCACTGTTTTTGCCGGTTTCTGTATCAATTGAACTTAGCACCGATAACTGTTTCTTGGCATTGTACAAACTGTCATCCAAATCTAAGAGCTCTAATGCAGACTTTACTCCCGAAACAACCTTTTCGGTGTTCTGCATCTTACGCATTTGTTCGGTAAGTTCGGCAAACTCCCCGGCTTTAGGCTTGGCTCCTTCAAGTTCGTTTGCCTGATACCCCAACACATCCAGCTTTCTTGCTCTTTCCTCGTATGAACCGCCGATTGCATTAATGTTTGATTCCACTGTATTTAGTTCTTTTATCTGCCCGTCAAGTCTGGTTTTTATAGCAGCTATTCCCGCCGAATCCAGCCCGTCAACAAATTCGATATGGCTGGCAGGTTTTAACAGACTCTGATGTTCATGCTGACCGTATACATCCACTATAAGGCTTGTAATACCACGCAGCATATTAAGGCTTACTACGCTGCCGTTTACTCGCACCTCGTTTTTACCTTCTAGCGTCAGTTTTCTGGAAACAATCAGCAGATTATCGCCGGACCCCAAATCAAAAGAGTTTACTGCTTCTTTTGCCCCGGCATTGTTACTTATATCAAAAACAGCTGTAACTGCCGTATGTTTTTCACCGCTGCGTATCTGGTCTTTATCCGCACGCTCGCCAAGCACAAAGTTAAGCGCGTCCAGTACAATAGACTTTCCCGCGCCGGTTTCACCGGTAAGTACATTCAGCCCCTTACAGAACTCCACCTCCAGTTCGGCAATAAGCGCAAAGTTAGTAATCTTAATACTGTTTAACATTGGTTCACCTTTAATATATCAATGCTGTAATTATACTAAAAAACAAAAAAAAGAACAACCGTTTTACAGGCCGTCCTTTGCGCATTTTATCCCTGGATTAGTATCTCATTCAGCCGGGCACTGATAGACGGTGCCGCACCGGCATCCGGCAGAATTACCATTACTGTATCATCACCGTTTACACATCCCAAAACATTTTCAATTGCAAGCCTGTCTATAAAACTTGATACGGCGCTTGCAGTACCACGCAAGGTTTTTACAATAACAAGATTGAGCGCCGGCTTGATAGAAATAACAGCTTCCTTAAAAATTCCGGCCACTTTGTTCTGGGCAGAAAACTGTTCGCCCGAATCAACATAAGCGTACTTATATTTGCCGGACTCGGTTGTTGTTTTAATCAACCCCAGCTCTTTAATGTCACGGGAAATTGTTGCCTGAGTAACATCATAGCCTGCTGCTTTTAATGAAGCAACAAGCTCCTCCTGGGCACCTATTTCATTGCCTGAAATTATTTCCAGTATTTTAGATTGTCTTGCGCTGCGTGCCATAAGCCTACCGCTTCCTCCTTGCTGTGTGTATAAATATAAATTTATAATTATGCATAAATGAATTTTTAAAGTGAAATAATTATACAACACAATTTATAATTATGCAAGTGGTTTTTGAATAATTATACAAAATGTTTTTGCATAATTATGCATGAGGCTATAACCCGCATGAATAAAGGCTTTTAAGGCCACGGCATCTGCCAGGCTTATACTTATACATAACAAAAACCCGCACAGGAGTATGCGGATTTTGTGATATAATTTATTGTTTCTTTGTAAAACTTGCAATTACTTTTCCGGTAAAAAGCACAATCCCGGTTGAATAATTTATGGCATATTCCTTGCCCACTGCCTTGCCAAACACACTGGCCGCAGCAATAAAACTGCTTACAATAGCCGCCAGAAAAACCCTGATTGCCGGCGGCACACTGTCTATCATAAACAGTGTAATTGCTGCTCCGGCAGCACCGCTTAAAATGCTGCAGATGTCTCCTACAACATCACAGCAAAAGCATGAAACCTTGTCTGCATTAACAACCAGTTTTAATGCCTGCCTGGCTCCTTTAACATTTTTACCGACCAGGTCTACTATCGGTTTTGCACTGCTTGCCGCCACCGCCATGCCAACAGTGTCAAACACAATATTAACCAGCATCAGCACCAAAACCAATACCGCACAGCCAATTAAACTGGAGCTGACCGCAACAAGATTTGACAGCATTCCAAACAGCATAGTAAGGCCAAACGATAATACAGAAATGACCAAAAGCCATTTGCCGGGCAGCCATTTCCGCCGCTTTTTTGTTAGAACCTCAACTTCTTTCACACAATATTATATTAGTCATACTCTAATATAATAACGCAAATAAAAAAACCGGTGACACCGGTTTTTGTTTACATGGGCTTTTCTACAAATTTACCCAGCTCCTGCTGAAGCACAGAAATTTTGCCCTGATGCTCTTTAAGCGTATTGAAACAACTTTTAGATAGCTGCACGCCCTCTTCAAAAAGCTTGGCGGCTTCATCCAGCCCGATTTTTCCATCCTCAAGCTTTTCCACAATTTCCTCTATACGCTTAACATTTTGTTCGTAAGTCATTTTTTCCCCGCCTTTTTATTTATTTTCTGTATTGCCGCATCTATGCTTCCGTCATACAGAATAATGTTTAATTCTTGATTTATCTCCAGTCCGTTTACACTGCTTACAGCCGTGCCCGCACTCTCAATCCTTGCATAACCCGAGGCAAGTATTTTTTGCGGATTTTTTGCCTCAAGCATACCGGTGAGCATTTTCAGGCTTGAAACGTTTTCGTTTATCATGTTTACAACAGCCGTACGCAAAGCAAGTGCCGATTCCCGCAAACAGCTTGTTTCACCGGCTAACACACTTTGCGATTCATGGGCCAGCCTTCTTGCCAAACCCTCAATTCCAACCCATTGCATCCGAATTGCACCCGACACCAGCGCCTCAACTCTTCGTAAAATACCCGAAATCCTGCCCAATTCCGCATTTAAATCAAACACTACCTGCTCTGCTGCCACGCTAGGTGTTGCAGCGCGCATATCCGCCACAAAGTCAGTAATTGTAAAGTCTGTTTCATGCCCTACTGCCGACACAACCGGCTTCTTTGCCGCTGCAATTGCTCTGGCCACAAGCTCGGTGTTAAACGGGCTTAAGTCCTCGGCACTGCCGCCGCCCCTTGCTACAATAATTACATCCACGTCAGTTTTATCCAGAACAGCTATTCCGGCGGCTATTTCAATATCTGCCCCCACACCCTGCACTTTGCTTGGAAAAATTACAATGTCTGCCGAAGGGTTCCGCCGCCTGGTTATATCAATTATATCTTGCACAACTGCGCCTGTGGGCGATGTTACTACTCCAATGCGCCGCACATATTTTGGCAGCGGCACCTTGCGCTCTGCACTAAACAGCCCTTCAGCCTCAAGCCGGTTTTTAAGCTCCAGAAACTGTGCATACAGCACTCCCTGTCCATACGGCTCAATTTTGTACACATTAAAACTGAACCTGCCGCCTTTAACGTAATAGTTTGCCGAACCCCGCACAATAACCATATCACCGTCTTTAGGTATATATCCGGTTTCGGTTATTCCAAACTTAACACAAGCTAAACTTGCCTCCGTATCTTTAACCGAAAAATACGCCGTACCGCGTGTTACGCCAAACCCGGACACTTCGCCAAACACGGCAATATTCTTTAACTCTTCACGCCCTTCAATCAGCTGTTTAACAAATCCGTTAAACTGAGCTACCCTGATTAAGTTCTCGCTCATGCTCCGGCTCCGGATACAATTTTACTGAGCACACCGTTAACAAACTTATATCCATTTTCGCCGGAGTATTTCTTACTTATTTCAACCGCTTCGTTTACCGCAACATTTTCCGGTGTGTCCTTGCAAAACTTAAGTTCGCAAACCGCAACCATAAGCACCGCCAAATCCGATTTAGCCACACGCTGTAATGTATAATCTACCAGATTGTCTTCAATTGTTTTATCAATTTCTGCCTTGTTCTCCAATACCTTGTTTAACAGACTCTTCGCAAAATCCAAGTCCTCGCCCGATATTAACTGTCCTTCCTCCGCAGCGGACTGAAGCAGCGTATCAAAACCGGCCCCGCCGTCAAACAACGAAGCAAACACCAATTTATATACTGTTTCCCTGGCCAGTTTTCTGCTCATTTTTTAGCTTCATCCTGCGCAGTTTGCAAAAATTCAATCCCCATAACTCTGATGTTTATTGCATTAACATCCACATCCATCATGGTGGTTATCCCGCTCTTAACATTTTCCTGCACGCGTGCCGCAACCTCGGCCACCTTGTAATTGGAGTATATGTTTAAATAAATATCAATCACAAGTCCGTTTGTGCTTTGACTGACTCTTACGCCCTCACAATAGTTGCCGCTCATTTTTTTCCCCAGCCAGGAACCGCCAAAATTACGGCACAAACCTGCTACGCCGCTAATTTCTTTAGCCGCCAGATTTATAACCGACAACAATATGTTTTTATTGTATGAAACCTTTCCGCTGCTCTCAACCTGCATATAAAAACCGCCCCTTTTATTGTGTTAAGTATATCACAACAAGGCGGCGGTAATCAACTATACAACGGGAATTATTTTTATGTTGTCTATACTTTTTCCGGTCTGGGTCTGAACAGCTTCAACAATCTGCGCTACCTCGCTTGCGGTCAGGCTTGTTGCTTTAACCATAACATTTATGTTGTTGGTGGTTGATGCCACAATTGCATCTTCAAAGCCTTTAGCCACAATAAGCCCCTCAAGCACCTGCTCGGCGTTAATGGTGGCCGCCAGTGCCAGATACTTTGTTTCAGCCTCTGTCTTGGCTTCGGCAGATGCGTTTGCATTGTTGATTATAGCCTGATAATACATCAGTTCCTGACTGCGCCCGCTATCCCTCATCATACGATAGTTGGCAAAAAAATTACCCTGATAATTCTCATCCGTGTTTGTTGGTGCGGAGTTGTTTAAAAAAACATTTAAAAACCCCGTTGTTACCAGCAGCACCAGCATTGCGCTTAATGCAATAATTTTGTTTCGTTTGCTTATAACCATATTTATTACCATCCTTATTTTATTTACCTACAAATATCTCTATACTTCCGGGCGGCACATTAAACAGTGCTTGTATAGCTTTCAGCATTTCCAGCCGTACCCGCACGTCCGCGGCCCCTTGAGCCACCACAATCACCCCTGTTACCTTCGGCATAATTTCCATCAGCACAAGCGGCATTTTGCTTCCGCCAAAATCTATTATTATCGGCGTTTCCACTACTGTTATAGACTCGGTTTTGTTGTTGCCGGTTGTACTGGAGTTTGTGCGCTCTTCGGTACTGCTGGCTATTTTTAACTCACTGCTCGATTCAAGCGTAACCATGCTGGTTACTTTGCCCGCACCGTTAATATTGCTCAGCACCGTGTTCAGTTTTGTCTCCAGTTCTCTGGCGTACTGACTGGCACTCATTGCGGTGTAGGATGTGTTTCCGGCTGCAGCACCGCCGCCAGAGCCAAAATCGGCAAACCATATTAAGCAGATGATTACTCCCAGCACAACTACAACAATAATTTCTATGTGTTTAATGCCCTTTAGCTTGTTGAACCAGGAAAATCGGGCCAGGAATGGTTGTTTTTTTACATCATCAGCCATACATCAATACCTTGCCCTCCTCCACATTTAAAAATCGAACCAGCAGATTTCTGACCTCGGCATATTTATTTATATGCGTCTTATTCTGACTAAGAACTACATTTGTAAAATCGACATAAACAAGCAGGAGCCGCAAGTCGGTCGTGTTTGGATCAAGGCTGAAATCTACTGTTAAATTGCTGTATCCGTTTGCGGACAGATGCCGTTCCGAGTCGGCTTTAAGCTTTTCTGCCTGCTCCAGTTTGCGCACGTTTAAGAAGTTGTTGTCCACATTATACGTGCTGACGGCAAACAAGTCACTTAACTTAATATCTCCGTTTAAGAGCTTTGGAAGCGGTGCAATTATTGCAAACACTACAAACAGTGCAAATATGCTTTTTATGTATTTGCCGGTGGCGCCTTCGTGCAGAATAAGGTCGATGATTACGCCCAGCAGGACTACGCCCGCAATTGATAATAAATAAATTGAAACATTACTCATATTGCCCCCTCCACACCCCGTCAAGCCTGCCGGCTTGCCACCCCTCTTATAGAGGGGAATTTTGGAGCATTTAAAACACATTTGCCGTTATCATAATCAGTGCAACCGAAATTAAATACATAAACGCTACTCCAAGTATAATTGCAACCAGATAGTTTAATAATTTTGCAGCAGAGTTTACAAAGTTAGAAATCTTGCTGTCCGCAATCGGCTCCAATATTGCTGCTGTAAGCCTAAGCCCCAGCGAAAACACCATAATTTTTGCAACCGGCAGAACAATGCTTGCAAACAACAAGAGCAGCCCCGCTAGGCCAATGGCGTTTTTAATAAGCACACTGCTTGCAATTATTATATTAAAGCCATCTGCCAAATAGCCTCCCAGAATGGGAATATAGCTTTTTACGGCAAATCTGGCAGCCCGCACCGATACTCCGTCGTATACGCCCGCAACAATACCCTGAATTGTAATAGCAGTAAGAAAAAGCGTAAACACCGTGCCGATAATCCATTTAAGCCCGCTTGTAAAAAAGCCGCTGAATTTGTCCAGTTTCACGTTGCCGGATATATTACCCACCACCTGAAATATAAACGCAAAAATAAAGACAGGAATAACAACAACCGTAAATATCTGAACCACTAAACCCGACAAAATTGCCACAGACGGCTGAAAAATACCTACCGAAACAGTTCCTCCTACGGAAGCTAGTAACGTGAGCAGAATCGGGAAAATTGCGTCCATCTGAGTTTTAAGCAGGCCAACCGTATCGGTAGTGGTTTTTAAAAGAACAATAACCGCAGCACTCACCGCCACCACAATTACGCCGTAACATACAAAGTGCGTAATTTCGGCAACCGATTTAGTGCCGTCGCTCCTAAGGCCTGATATAAGATTACTGAGTACTGCTACTGCAATTATGGTGGCCAGCAGCGGCAAAAACCCCAAAATTTCTCCGAAAAAGGCGTTGAGTATTGCGTCCAGAAACGAACTGAAACCATCAGCAAAGTCGCCGGACAAAATGCTCTGTATCTTCTGCCAGAAACTTGTCCCGCCAAAAAAGGATTTTACACCGCTGCCCAGGCTTGCCAATATCTCTTCAAACACAGACAGGTCAATACCGTTAAGCTGATTTGCTACATTTTCGCTGAGCTCTTGCTCAACATTATTATCCGTCATGGCAGCATCCCCACAATTATGTTAATCAGTTCTGTAATAATCGGGATTGCCAGCACAAATATTGTAAGCTTTCCGCCAAGCTGAATCTTGCTTGCCATGCCGTTGTTTCCGCTGTCGGAGGCAATGTTTGCTGCAAACTCGGTTAAATATCCTACCCCCACAATTTTAAGCAGCAAGGTAAACAACTGGTTGTTTATGCCGGATTTGTCCACTATGTAGTTAAACAAGCCAAACACGGAACTTAAGAGGTCAACAATAAAGAAAAAAACCAGCACACTGCCTGCAACGCCAACAAGTATTGCAATTTCAGGCTTGGTCTGTTTAACAATAATTACGGCAATTACCGTAATTAACCCAATGCCGATTATTTTAAATATTTCCGATTCCATTGCAAGCCTCCTCAGGTTGGTAAACGCCTGTCATTGCGAGCCCTGCTTCTTGCACCTTCTAACGAAGCAATCCCATGGTTAGGACTTCTATTCTGGGGATTGCTTCGCTTGCTGGCTTTGCTTGCCCGTCTCGCAATGACAAACTTCTTTCTAATACAAGAAAAACAAATTCCGCACGGTATTGAAAAGCTGACTGATTAGCTCTATTACCATAAACAAAACCACAATTAGCCCGGCCAAGGTTGTTAATGTAGCAATTTCGTCTTTACCGGCCTGCTTAAGCACCTGCCCAACAACGGCAATAAGTATGCCTATTGCCGCAATTTTGAATATTATCTCAACTCCCATATTAAGTCCTCCCAAATATACCTTGTCATTGCGAGCCTCTCTTCTTGCCCTTCCAGCGAAGCAATCCCATGGACAGAACTTTTAACAGGGGGATTGTTTCGTTTGTGGGCTTCGCTGGACCGACTCGCAATGACAGTTGTTTATGTATTCTACACAAGATGTTGTATTATGCTTTGCATACTATTCGCTATATAACCAAAATCAGGCATAAAACACCAACTATAACTCCCATTTTGGTATACAACCCGCCTTTCTTTTTATTGTCGGTTTTGGCTCCGGATAAGCGCTGCTCAAAAGCCTGCCTAAAACGCTTAATTTTACTTACCTGCTCGTCCACATCCAGCCTGCCGAGGCTTAAAATAAAATCGCCAATCTGGTCAATTTCTCCTGCGCTTAAATGCGTGAGTTTAGCCAAAGCAGAGTTTAAAGCCTCAGCAGAAATCTGATTGTTTTGTTTTAACTCATTGCTGCATCCGGCCAGTATCATCTGCCAGTCTTTTCGTCCCATAGGCTTACCAAACACTTCCGGCAAGCTGTTTTGAAACAGCCCAACCTCGCTTTCAAGCAATACACAAAAAACAACTATGTCTTCAAAAAACATCTGCCGCCTGCGGTATACATTGCCCAACTGATAACCAATGTAAGAAGCAATGCCCAGCAGAACGCAGCCCAGAACAACATTTATCATGCTAGCACCTCCAAGCAATTCCCCTCTTCGTGAGGGGTGCTACGCAGTAGCGGGGGGGGGGGGTAAAAGCTTTTTGCGCCACCTTCTCGGTGGCGACTACCCCGTCAGGCTCCGCCTGCCACCCCTTCGCAAGCAAAGGGGAATTTTATCCGCAATACAGGCAATTATAATTCTGGTCAAATATTCCTTCTAATGTACCTGCGCCTTCACGCTCGCTAAGCACCACAAACCTGTCAAACACCGAACCGTCCAGCAAATTTTTTAATGCAGCCTTGCGTTTAAGCTCATTCAGGTTTTTAGCATGAGCGGTGGCTATCAGCCTAACGCCTGCCCCAATGCAAAATTCAACTGCCAATGCGTCCTGGATATTAGCCAGTTCGTCCAGCACAATTACATCCGGTTTCATGGTGCGTATACCCGACTCCAACCCAAACATCTTGCTGCTGCCGGAAATTATATCGGTATACTCGCCCACATTTAATTGCGGCACGCCGTTTACCACCGCAGCTATCTCATTACGCTCATCCACCACAAGCACGTTACGGCATAAATGCTTGTCGGACAGTTGATATGCCAGGTCCCTTATAAAAGTTGTTTTACCTCCGCCGGGCGGTGAAATTATCAGCGTGTTTTTTATGCCGTCTTCGTCGGCTATGAATCGCAGCGCATTCAAGCTGCAGTTTTTAATCTGATGCGGAAAGCGTACGTTTACAGACGAGAAATTCTTCATGGTTTTAGCTTCGCCCTTGTCTGTAACAAGCTCGCCGCAAACGCCTACCCTGCAGCCGCCGGATACGGTTATAAAGCCCTGTTTCAGCTGCTCATTGTGGCTGTATATGGAGCACTCGCAGGCCTTAAATACAAGGTCATTAAGGCTGCCGCTGTCACATACTATGGCTTTTGTGCTGTCATCGGTTATGCCAAGCGGGCTCAGGTAATAATAGCCGCCATATTCAACAATAACCGGCCGCTGGCTGCGCAGGCGGATTTCGGTCAATTTACTTAAATCTAAATTGCGTGAAATACTGTCATAAACAGTTTTTGGCAAAAACCGGTCAAGCACGAACTTACCTCCTCATATAATTCCCCTTTTGATATTGCGGGTGGCGGCGTCAGCCGACGGGGTATGTGAAAAAACCCGTGCTATATCTTATTTCGCCCCATAAAAAAAAAGAACGCCGGCAAAATTGCGACAAAAAACACCCCTACGGGTGTTTTTTGTGAGTTCTATTGTTTTAAGCCCGTTCTACGTACTCGCCGGTGCGGGTGTCTACTTTAATCTTGTCGTGGTTGCTTACAAACAGCGGAACCTGCACTTTTAAACCGGTTTCAAGCACAGCAGGCTTGAAAGAAGCATTTGCTGTACTGCCCTGTACGGCAGGCTCGCATTCGGTAATCTCGCGGATTACAAACAGCGGCGGCGCAACGCTAAACGGCTGGTCTTTAAAAAATCGCACTATTACATTTTCGTTTTCAACAACATAATCCAGCGTGTCACCTAAAAAAGCCTTATCAAACGGAATCTGTTCATAGCTCTCTAAATCCATTATATAAAACAGGTCGCCGTCACGGTAAAGATACTGCATCGGTTTTTCTTCAAACGATACACGCTCAAACTTATCGGTTGGCACAAATGTGTTTTCGGTAATGCTTCCGGTTTTTATGTTTTTCATCTTTATCCAAACAACAGCCCCGCCGCGCGCCACCTTTGTGTGCTGAAAATCTACGCAAGTGAAAACCACTCCGTTGTGCTCAAAATTCATGCTTTTTCTCACATCCCCGGCTGAAATCATAATAAATTCTCCTTGAAATAATGTATGTGGTATTTTAGCATAGTTTAACAAAAATGGCAAGGGTTTTCGTGCTTACGCTAATCGCACCGTTATTTTTGCTGATTTTTGGCTGTCTACGTTTAACAACCCGATAACTCCTATCGAGGGGATTGCTTCGTTTGAATTCGTCTCGGGCAGGTCTCGCAATGACAAGCCTCCAACCAGTTTATACAATCCTTCAAGCAAGTCAAGCGTAACCGGTACTCCGTTAAGGAGTTTATTAAGGTCTGTTTCGCTGACTGCAGCCTGCGGAATATCAGCCAAAACCATATCCATTGGCAAAAGATTATGTACAGTTACATTTTCAAGCCCAACACTGCTATTTAACTCAAAAACACCACTCTTTGTGCGTAATATGCTTTGCGTAGTACAATATGTTGATAGTTTATATGCTAAATCCCTACCAAGCGCACGCACATATGTGCCGCTGGAACAATCCATTTTGAATAAAAATTCGGATTCGGATATTTGCCTAACCAGTTCAAATTCAAATATTTCAACTTCCTTGGGAGTTAGAACCACCTCAACACCGGCCCTGGCCAAATCATATGCCCGCCTGCCGGCAACCAGCTTAGCTGAATATATGGGAGGCGTTTGCGCGTATCTGCCAACAAAAGTTTTAGCCGTCTCCTTCAGTTCTTTTTCAGATGGAAGTCTGCCGCCGGATTTTACAACCTTACCTTCCCGGTCTAGGGTATCGGTTTCTTCTCCAAATTTGAATATAGCCTCATAAGTTTTTGTTTTGTCCAGTAAAAACTCAAAAAGCCGTGTGGCCTTACCCACAGCTATCGGAAGCACGCCAGTTGCCATCGGGTCAAGGGTGCCCATGTGCCCTACTTTAATTTTGCCGCCAAGCATCCTTTTAACCTGAGCCACAACCCGAGCCGAAGACAACCCAACAGGCTTATTTATGTTAAGAAACCCGTCCAATCAATCCCCCCGCTCTGCTATAGCTTTTTTAGCAAGCGCCACAATTTTGTCTCTGACTTTAACAAACTCACCCTTTGCACCGCAGCCGGACGCGCGCATATGCCCGCCTCCGCCAAAAGCTCCGGCTATAACCGACACGTCTATTCCACTATGTGCGGCGCGCAAGCTGATACGGTAGTCTTTCGGCTTATCTTCGCAAATATTAACCGAAACCAATACTCCTTCTACCTGCTGAAGCAGCATAACCAGAAAACTGGCATCTTCTCTCATAGTGCCGGTATCCTTAAAAGCCTTTTCGGGCAAAAACGAAACCGATATTCTTCCCTCATCAAAGTACTGCACCGATTCCAGCCCCATACGGAACAGCTGAATCTGCTCTTTGCTTTTGTGGTTAAACGCATCACGCGCAATTTCGTCGTACTTGTTATTGAATGTGTACAAATCCGCCAGACATTTAAAGGTATTGCTGCCGGTGTTTGCAAAAACAAAGCCGCCCGTATCGCCGCTTATGCCTATATATAATAGCTTTGCCACTTCGCTGTCGTATTTAAAATGCTTTCTTGTAAGCCAATAAAGTATCTCACAAGTGCTGGATATGTCCGGCGCGCGGATAGTAAGGTCGGTGAAATTGCTTTCTTCTGGGTGATGGTCAACATTTATGCTGTTGGTACAGTTTTTAAACACCCCGGCCGAACTCCCTAAGCGCTTAATATTAGCCAGGTCAAAAACGATAGAAAGGTCATATTTCTGTTCATCCGGCAGCAGATATGTTTTGCCTTCCATAATATACTCAAACCTAGTTGGCGGAGGCGCATCAAAATATACGTTTGCCAGCTTGCCGGCATTAACCAACATACTCTGGAGCGCAAAACTGGAACAAAGCGAATCGTAATCGCAGTCGATATGACTGAGGATTGCAATCCGCTTTGCATTTTGTATCATTTTTTTAAATTTCTTTTCTTGAGCAAACTTCAAACCATTCTCCTTAAATTCCCCTCTAAGTTAGAGGGGCGCGACGCGTTAAGTAAATATGCCGGGGGCATATTTATAGCCAAAGCGGGCTAGGGCTATGTCCGACGCCGGGGGCTGCCGGAGGCAGGCGGGGTGTATGTCATTCGTCAATTTATTTCTTGTTTATCTCCGCTAAAAGCTTTTCAATCTTCTCTGCCTCATCCATGCCGGTATCACGCTCAAAAATCAGTTCCGGCGTAAACCTTAAGTCAAGCTGTTTAGACAGCGTTGTGCGTATAAACCCCTTACTTGCAACAATAGCATTAAAGCTTATGTCAGCAATATCAGAACCAACGCCGTATATACTGAGTGCAATTTTACAAAACTTCAAATCGGGAGTGGTTTTTACGCTTGTTACGCTAATGATTCCGGTCACCCTGGGGTCTTTTAAGCTGTTAGCAATTATATCCGAAACTTTCCGCATAATTTCGGAATTAATACGCTCAACTCTGGTGCTGTTCATACCTTAATCCCCCTTTTAATCAAGCTCAACTTGTTCCATAATGTAAGATTCAAGCCTGTCGTCCAGTTCAATGTCATTCCAGCCTTCAAGCTTAATACCCATATCAAACCCGCTAAGCACTTCTTTTACATCGTTTTTCTCGCGCTGTAAAGTTGCAATACCTGTTTCAGCAATTTTATCCTTGCCTCTAAACAGCCGGATTTTGCTGTTTTTAGTTATCTTTCCGTCATTTACTATGCAGCCCGCAACAGTTCCTATTTTACTGATTTTAAACAGGCGGATAACAGTAGCATGCCCGAGAACCCTCTCCTGATACACAGGAGTACGCATGCCTTTAATGATTTTAGAAACTTCATCCAGTGCTTCGTAAATTATTCTATACTGATAAATTTTTATTTTGTTGGTATCGGCAAGCTCTGCCGAACTCACGCTCGGCTTTGTGTTAAAGCCAATAATTATTGCACCTGACGATTTAGCAAGCATAACATCGCTTTCGGTAATTGTGCCTACGCCGCCGTGGATGCACTCAACCCTAACCTCGGAGTTCTGCACTTCGTTAAGCATTAATGTAAGGGCTTCAAAACTGCCCTGAACATCGGCCTTAACAATAAGATTAAGCACCTTCTTTTCAGAATCAGCAGATTTGGACAAAAAGTCTTCGATACTAAATGCTGATTTACTTGAAACAAGTTTGTCTGTCTGAACCTTACGCATACGTTCCTGAAGCACTTTTTTGCTCATAGCTTCATCTGCGGCATACAAGGTGTCACCCGCATTCGGCACCTGGTCTAAGCCCAATACAGACACCGGAGCGCTTGGAGGCGCCTGCTTAATATTTTTGCCGCTGCTGTCCAGCATGGCTCTGACCTTGCCCACCGCAAGCCCGGAAATTATTGTATCACCAACCTTAAGCGTTCCGTTTAACACGATAAGTGTAGCAACCGGACCTTTGCCTTTGTCAAGCTTGGCTTCAATAACCATACCCAGCGCACGCTCATTTACGTCTGCACTAAGCTCCTGAAGGTCAGCCAGCAGCAGCACCATTTCAATCAGTTTGTCCACGCCAAGACCGGTCAGTGCCGAAACCGGCACAATTACCGTGTCACCGCCCCATTCTTCTGGCAAAATACCTTCTTCTGTAAGCTGGGTTTTAACTTTCTCCAGATTAGCTTCAGGCTTATCCATTTTATTTACCGCAACTATCATTGGCACTTTAGCATCTTTTATATGCTTAATAGCTTCTCTGGTTTGCGGTTTTATACCATCGTCGGCCGCAACCACCAAAACCGCAATGTCCGTTACGCTTGCGCCCCTGGCCCGCATAGCAGAAAAAGCCGCGTGACCCGGAGTATCTATAAAGGTAATTTTTTGTCCGTTTTTCTCAATCTGATATGCGCCTATATGCTGCGTAATACCGCCGGATTCACTTGCAGTAACATTTGCCTTACGGATATAATCCAGCAGCGATGTTTTACCATGGTCAACATGACCGAGCACTGTAATAATGGGCGGACGCTTGTTGGCAGAAACTCCAACGCCCTTCTTTTGAGCCGCAAACTCGTCAGCCAGTTTCTCTTCATAACTCTTTTCAATCTTCTGCTCAAGCGCAATACCCAGTTCACCTGCAACAAGCTCGCAGGTAGCAAAGTCAATAACACTGTTAATGTTGCTTACAACACCTAAAACCATAAGCTGCTTAAGAATTTCGCTTACCGGCTTGCCTGTTTTTTCGGCCAGTGTTTTTACCGAAACATTTTCTGTGGTGATAATTGCTTTATCAATAACCGTGTGTACAACCTGATGGTCTTTAGCTTTCTTAAACTTAATTTTGCGGCTGCCCATAATACGCTCTTCAATGCTGGCCTCTTCGGCCAGCCCTCGCCTTGCCTGCGCACGTTTGTTAAACTTATCGCCGTCTTTGTTGTATTTATCGTAGTCTTTACGCTTGTTTGCGTTTACATCAAACACTTTTTTCTGGGTCATTGGATAGCTTTCTGTCGGACGTTCGGGTTTGGTTCCAAAAGCAGGCCTTCCGGCACCGTACGGCGGCCTTGCTCCGCCCTGGAAGGTTGTACCGCCGGTATTACGATTCTGGTTAAACCCGCCCTGCCCGTACGGCGCACGCGGCTGTCTGTTTTGATTATTATAGCCTTGAGCGCCTTCCCGCGGTTGAAAACCGCGATTGTCGCGCGGCTGGAACGGAGGACGGCCGTCTCTTCCGCCCGCCTGCTGTCTTGGCTGAAAACCTCGGGACTGCTGAGCTTGATTATTAAATTCACGCCGCTCGGTTTTAACCTCCGGTTTGGGTTGTACAGCCTCAGGCTTAACAGGTTCCGTAACTGCCTGAACCACAGGGGCCGCAACAGACTCCTCTTTAATAGGCACAGCAGAAATACTACGCAGGTTATCTCTTACGGTTTTTGCAACACCGTCTACCTGAGTTATTACTCGCTTAATTTCTCTGTTCATTTTTGCAAGACGATCAGAATTTATCTGTGCTAAGGTTTTTAAGTTTAAAAAACTTACGCCTTGTTTCTGTGTCTGCTCCTGATTAGTTTTGTCCAAACCTATGATTCTCCTATAAACTGATTATTACTTTACTCAACTCGGTGTTTACAACACATAAAAGCTTGCAATTGGTGGTTTTTATTAACTCATCTATGCTAATGCCATCAAGCCTGATTAGCCTGCACCCTTCAGTTTCCAGCCGAACAGCGTTTTTCTTCAGATTCTCACTTGCACTTGGGCACAAGATTACAGCCGTGTTTTTAAGATTTTTTAATGTTTTAATGTTATCTATGCCAAATACCACATATCCGGCTTTTATTGCAAGCCCAACATATTTAGCGAGAGCTGCGTTATCCATTTAAGCACTCCTTTATTTTAACATACACCTCCGGGTCTATATTACATTTAAAGGCTCGGTTTAAACTCTTTTTCTTTGCCGTCTGCTCCACACACTCGGCCGACTTACAGACATATGCCCCACGGCCGTCAGCTCTGCCCGTTAAATCCACAATTATTGCGCCGTCAGCCTGTTTAACTATTCGCAAAAACTCACTTTTTGGTTTGCAAACCCGGCAAGTAACACAGGTTCGCATTGGGATATGTTTCATTCTAAATCCTCAAATAACGTTGTATCTTCCAGACTGCTGCCGATGGCTGTATTGTCTGCCGGCTTATCAGCCTCTGCAGGCGCGGGAGTTTCGGCTATATCGCTTTTACTGGCAGGTTTAACATCAATTTTCCAGCCGGTCAGTCTTGCCGCTAACCGTACATTCTGCCCATCTTTGCCAATGGCGAGCGACAACTTGTCGTCAGGCACAACTACACGGGAAGTTTTTGCGGTTTCGTTAATTTCCACACTCATTACTTTGGCAGGGCTGAGTGCAGCAGCTATAAATTCGAAAGCGTCTTCGCTATACGGAACTATATCAATCTTTTCACCGTTAAGCTCAGCTATTATTGCATTTACTCTGGCTCCCTTGTTGCCGATACAAGCACCAACCGGGTCAAGCTGGGCATTTTCGGTATATACAGCAATTTTAGTCCTATACCCCGCTTCACGAACGATGTTTTTAATGACAATCTCGCCGGACTCTATCTCGGGTATTTCAAGCTCAAACAGCTTTTTAACAAACCCCAGATTACTGCGCGATACCTGGACCTGCGGCCCGTAGCTTGTTTCCTTAACACGCTTTACGTATATACGCAGTCTGTCACCTTCTTTGTACCGCTCGTTAGGAATCTGGTCGCCTTCGTTCATAACGCCTTCTACATCAATTCCTCCAACCTCCAGATAGGCTACATTGTTTTCAATCCGCCTGATAATGCCGGTTGTAAGCGTATCACCCTTGTCCGACAACTCCGAGCTTACCATAGCCCGCTCAGCCTCGCGCAAACGCTGCATAACAACCTGCTTAGCTGTTTGAGCGGCAATCCTGCCAAAGCTTTTTGGAGTTACTTCTTCCATTATAATGTCGCCCAAATTATAGCTTGCCTTCAGCTCACGCGCTTCTTCAAGACTAATCTGCTTATCGGGGTCTTCAACCTCGGCAACAACTGTTTTGTAGGCGTAAACTTTAATGGTGTTTTTTTCGGCATTCACCTTTACCATTGCCGATTTTGCCTCGCCAAACATTTTTTTGTAAGCAGAAGCAAGTGCAGCCTCCAGCGACTCAATAAAGTATTCCTTGTTAATCTTCTTTTCTTTTTCCAATAGGTCAAGCGCTATAAAAAAATCCTTGCTGTTAATCATTGTTTTCTCCCTCTTGTTTTAAAAAATTTGAGCGGGACAAATCCCACTCATATCAGCATAGTTCTAATACTTTATTATATTACCACACAACACAAAATAAATCAATAGTTTTATATTAACTTTATAAATATTCTTGCGGTTGCAACAGTGTCATCCAGTGCCCGATGTGCGTTTTCCAGCGGTATTTCCAGCGCTTTTGCCACCG
>WRCD01000008.1 GCA_009784185.1 Bacillota bacterium | reverse complement strand
TAAATTTTTCCCCGGGGATTTTTTTTTTGGGGAGGGGGGGGGAAAAAAAAAAAAATTTTTTTGTTTTTTTTTTTTTTTCCTTTTAGAAAGGGGGGGGGGGGGGGGGGGGTATAATGGCATAGAAGGAGAAATATCATGAACAGAAACAAAACTACCATATATAAAATCAGAACGGGCGAAATCTTTAAGTTCTTTGCAGCCAACTTGATTGAGCCAAGATATGTGCTTAGAGATGTAAAATATGATTCTTACGAAGACAAGTATATGCCCGCAAACAAGGACATAGACCTGCCGGAAGAAATGAAAATTGCGGTTAAGTTAGATTTTGGCGAGGCGGATACTTTTGCTGAAGTTGACGAAGCAGGCGCAATAAAGTTTATCGACCCATGGATTTCCGATTACATGGATTCTGAAATGCTTCACAAGTTTGAGCGGGTTAGAGTAAAATGGAGAAACTTTTGTATTGATAAAGCCAAGACCAACGCATTGCTGGACAGTGCTCCGCTTAAGGACCCCGAAAAAATGGTGAATATAAATGACCTTGCGGTTTGGGTTATGTATCAGAACCGTCAAGAGGGTCCTGGAAAGGGCGGCACTCAGAGTTACGAATTCAACTGGCTTCCGGCGTTGTATGAAAGCGCAGAAAAAGACCAACTGGACTTTTTCTCGGGCGAATCGATAGATGCGGTCTTTAAAGACGCATATTCACTTCATGCTTCATTGCTTAGAAATAAGAAACTTCAGAAAGGCGAAAAAAGCGACCTTTATCCTCAGGCAAGCGGCGGGACATTTAAGCACTGGGCAATAAGGGAAGGGAAATATGCCGAGGATGTTGAACAGGCAAAAGCAATTGAAGCGGAGCTTAAAGAAAATGAGAGTCTTACAAGAGGCAGGGTTGCAGAAATTTTTAAGTTTACCCGTGAGGTTGCGCAAACTGCCGGCTCTGAGGCAGCATACAAGAGATACGAAGCGAGATTGTTTGAAGATAACCCGGGGCTTAAAGGCGGCGGCAAATCAGACTCAATGACACCTAAGTAAATTGGCAAATTCCACTTGACTTTACCTCACATTTAATATATAATGCTTCCGTAATCTGTTTGAGTGGTCTGGCAAACCGTTAGGATTGAATTAAATAAAGATGCTCTTAAAACGAGAATTAGGGTGGAACCGCGGTTTAGATTGAATCGTCCCTATGCAGCAAGAAATTGTTTGTGTAGGGATTTTTTGTTGCTTAAAATGGAGGAGTTTTATGGAAAACCTGACTTTGGAAAAAATTGTAAATATGTGTAACCAGCGCGGTATTATTTTTGCGGGCAGCGAAATATACGGCGGCCTTGGCAACACGTGGGACTATGGCCCAATCGGCCACGAAATTAAAAGCAACATTAAGCGTGAGTGGTGGAAGCGGTTTGTTTACAACAGCCCCAACACATTTGGCGTGGATGCGGCAATTTTAATGAACCCAAGAGTTTGGGAGGCAAGCGGCCATGTGGCTGGTTTTTCCGACCCCAAAATAGATTGCAAAGACTGCAAAACCAGGCACAGAGCCGACAACCTTATTGAGGCTCATGCCACAAAAACGGGCAAACCGGTAAACACCGACAGTATGAGCGACGATGAACTGAACAAATACTTAACCGACAACAAAATTAAATGCCCTAAGTGCGGCAACAGCAACTTTACGGATATCCGCCAGTTTAACCTTATGTTTGAAACCAGCCGCGGCGTAACCGAGGGCGGACAGAGCAAGATTTACCTGCGTCCCGAAACCGCCCAAGGCGAGTTTGTAAACTTTATAAACATTCAGCGCACCATGCGGGCAAAAGTTCCGTTTGGTATTGCGCAAATCGGTAAAGCGTTCCGCAACGAGGTAACGCCGGGCAACTTTATTTTCCGTACAATTGAGTTTGAGCAGATGGAGCATCAGCTGTTTTGCAAAGAAGGTCAGGATGAGGCGTTTTACGAAGAGTATAAAACCAAGGCCTGGGACTTTTTATTAAGCCTTGGCTTTAAGGCGGAGAACCTTAAGTTCAAACCGCACGACAAACTAAGTCATTATGCAAAGGCGGCGTGTGATATAAACTACAAGTTCCCAATGGGCTGGAGCGAACTTAACGGTATTCATAACCGCACCAACTATGACTTAAGCCGTCATCAGGAATATAGCGGTAAGGGCATGCTATATCTTGACCCCGTATCAGGCGAAAAATACATTCCGTGGGTAGTGGAGTACAGCATTGGTGCGGACAGACTCATGCTTGCGGTGCTATGCGAGGCATACAACGAGGAGAAGCTGGAAGACGGCGATACCAGAACCGTGCTGAAACTGCACCCGAAACTGGCGGCATATAAAGCGGCGGTGTTCCCGCTGCAGAAAAACCTTGGCGAAAAGGCAATGGAAGTATTTAATACTCTTAACAAGCATTTTTATTGCGCCTACGACGAAGCGGGCAGCATTGGCAAGCGCTACCGCAGGCAGGACGAAATTGGTACGCCGTATTGCATAACCGTTGACTTTACCACATTAGAAAACGGTATTGTAACTCTCCGTGACCGCGACACCATGCAGCAACAAAGCATGACCGTAGACGAAGTAGTTGCGTTTATTAAAGGCAAGTTGGAATAGTGGAAATTCCCCTTTTTCGAAGGGGTGGCAGCCGTCAGGCTGACGGGGTAGCCAAAAAAAGCATTGCTGGCCGCAATGCTTTTTTATTTACACTTTATACTTTACGCTGGTTACAATCCCTGCTGCTTCGTCGGCTTTTGCTTTTTTGTAATCTTCCAGTGCCGCTGCCAATTGGTCGGGGCAGCTGGTATCGTTTTTGCAACGGATACCCTTGCATATTTCTATTATTTCATCAATCGGCTTGCCGATAACCATTTTAGCAATAGCCTGCAAGCCGCCGGGGCAGCCGCCCAAAAACTTAAGGTCGGTCAGGCAGTTGTTTTCGTCTACCGAGTAAATTATCTGCCTTGCACAAGTGCTTTTTGTACGATATGCGTCCATTGAATGATAACTCCTTTTTATAATTCCCCTTTAGGATATTGTGGGTGCCACGGAGTGGCGGGGTATGTGATAAAGCGAGATTGGTTTTGCGCCTTCGGCGGCTACCCCGTCTGCCTTCGGCATCCACCCCTTCGGAGAAGGGGAATTTTTAATTTAGGTCAGTAGATTTTCAAACAGGTGCTCATATGTATTCGGCGCGGAATCCTTCCATTTTTTGCAGGCCTCAATTGCGCTGGTGCGGGTACTGGTTTTTATTTTAATCTCTAAGAGCGCATCCGGGATTAACGGCTCGTTTATTCTGAACACAACCGTATATGAGCCGTCGGTGTTTTTATGATATTCTGCGGTGTATTCCTGGCTGCGTTTAAAGTATGTGCGGTTCTGCTTGCAGAAGGCCGTTATGTTTTCGCGCAGGGATAGTGGTATCCGCTGGAAAAACATAGATAAGCAATTGCGCCCTTCATATGTCAGGTTGTATCTGCTTTGTGTTTTGGGGGTTTCGCTTGGAGTATATACAAACTTTGCTTCTATCAGCTGGAAAAGTATTTCTTTGCAGTCCATGTATCCGAGCCAGGTGTTCCGGCTGGTGCAGATGTCTAAGAGCGAGTTTTCGGTCAGCGGAATTTCCATCTTTTCTAAGACAAACAACAAAATCAGTTTGTTAACCATATTGTCTGCTACAAAATCTGTTTCCAACGTCGCTTACGCTCCTTTCACTTAATACTTAACACTGAATACTTAACATTGACGGGTCGCTTACGCTCCGGAATGTGTTGCGGGTATTATAGCACAGTTTAGCCAGTTGCGCAAGGAAAATAGTATTATCTTTTTTTAGCGCTTTTTGCTTTATTATGGCCGTTTGTTATGCTATAATGAATTTTGCAATTGGACTCTCAAAATTCTCCTCTAAGATAGAGGAGTACCCGCGAAGCGGGGGAGGTGTATGACAAGGCTCCTTTATGAAAGGAGCTGGCACCCGAAGGGTGACTGAGGATTGCAATCATACACCCCGGCACTCCGTGCCACCCCTCTAGCTTAGAGGGGAATTACTATAGGAGAAGCAAATGAGCGAACAGGAACAACAGCGCATATCAGAGTTTTACGAAGCGTGCAGCAACCTTGGCGGGGCTAAGTTTATTTTGGCGGATGCAAGGCTGGGCAAAATTTTGCGGGCGGTATCTGCCAGTCAGACTTTAATTGATATTGTTTCGGATTGTATAAACGGGTTCAGCTTTGAATCTGAATTAAGTAAGGCTCAGGTTAAAAACCAGTTAAAAACAATTGGCTTCAGGATGCCGTTTGAACGGGAGAAAGTAATTGCCCTCGGGTTTTGCCTGTTAAACGAGTTTGATTCTAAAAGAATAGATTTGCACCAGTTTCTGTTTGAATATTTCGGCAGTAATGATGCCGGCGCAAGCGAGTGCTTTGATAAGTTTGTAACTGCGGTTATTGTGCCTTTTAGAGACGAACTTTGTGCGGCAGCCGGGTTTGAACCAAACAAACAGGAAAAGGTGGTTAGGGAGCAGATTATGTTTGAAGATAATGAAGAAGAAACTTCTGAAGAAGAACTATGTGATTGTGAAGATTGCAATTGCACTGAGTGTGATTGCGGGGAAGAGTGCGGTGAGGACGAACTGGATTACGTTCAGACATTTTTCTATGACCTGTGTACTATACTAGATGATATAGCTGAGGAAGTTAACGGCATGAGCGTTAAGCAGGACCGCAGAGACGAGATTATTATAACTATTGAAGCTCTTGAGGAAGCCTGTGCGCTTCAAAACTTTAAGTTGATAAACGCGCTGCTTATAAGCCTTAACTTTTTGCTGAGCAAGACCCGCGGAGCAAAAAGGCTTAACCAGAAACTGCAGGAGCGTGTATCGGAGTTTTATTCATTCCTGCCTGAGGAGTAAAAATTCCCCTTTGCTCGCGAAGGGGTGGCAGGCGCAGCCTGACGGGGTAGTCGCTTGGCGTCAGCCAAGCGCAAAAGCTTTGGTTAACCACACCCCGCCACTGCGTGGCACCCCTCTCTAGAGGGGAATTATCACGCACATAGCTAACGCCATGCCCGCGGCAATTATGCCGTGGGTTACTTTTTGTGCAAAATAAATGCCGAGGTTTAAGCGGCAGTTTTTTAGGAAAGTCAGTGCCTGCATATGTATGCTAAGCCCGCCCCATGATATTATTGCGCTGCCCGCAACAATCATTGCAGTTAGCCCGGCTCCGCTTTTACCCAGGTCAAACGTGCCGCGGGTAATTTCTATTATTCCGCCGGATATGCCGGAGGCTAACTCGGGGTCTATTCCAAACAGCCCCAGCACCCAGCCGATGCCGGCTGCTGCGGTGCTTAATATATGCCAGTTGTTGAGGATGTCTATAATCATAAAGAATATTGCAACATATCCGCCAACAATTAAGATTGATATAACAGAGTTGTAAATACTGTCTCCCAGTGCCTTACCTAAGCTCTGCGGCGGGGCAGATGCGGCAAGCTGTGCTTCCGGCTCTTTTCTAACTCCAAGCCTGCGCCATAGTAAGCCATTGATTATGGCAGACAAAATATGCACTACCAGAATTATTACGCCTGCAAGCTTGCTTGCAAAAAAGGCTACCCCAACCGTGCCTATTACAAACAGCGGACCGGAAGTAGAGCAGAACGCCAATGCCCGGTACACCGCGCCCTTGCTTAATGCGCCTTTATCGTGCAGTTCGCCTATCAGCTTTGCGCCAACCGGATACCCGCTTATTATGCTCATACAAAACACATAGCTGACAATCCCCGGCACATTAAATAATGTGCGCATAAGCTTATTAAGCCGCTGCGCAAGTACATCTATTACTCCAAGTTCGGCCATTAACTTGGTAAAAAAGAAAAACGGAAACAGCGCCGGCAGCACGGCCTGACCCCAAAGCAGAATGCCTTGCGAAACTGATTTCATATAAATCTCGGGCGAAACAATTAAAGCCGCGGTAAATGCGGCAATGAGCAAAAACACTATTAAGTATGTTGGGCGGATACGGGTGGCGGTCATGGAATAGTGTATTTGAAGTAACGCCGCAAAATTCCCCTCCGTGGAGGGGTGCCCCGATAGGGGCGGGGTGGTTTAAAACTTTTTGAAAAAGTTTTGACTTTAGTATTGACAAATGCGTAGGGGGGGGGGCTATAATGGATGATATAAAGTGAAGGGAGAAATGAGATGGCACAAATAAACGAGGTTGACAAAAAAATACTTACAGGCGAAATTTCGATGAAAGAATGTGTGGGTAGGTTTGGTACGACTTTTTATTCATGGAAAACAGGAATGAAAGGCATGATAATCATACAAAGCCACAACGATATGGTAAAAGACGGCTACAGCGAGAGTAGCCTGGAAGCAAGTGTTGAAGATATGGAAAAGATATTTAATTTAACTGAAACAACAGTTGGTCCGGATGGCGCCATAAAGTTTGACGATTCTCCGGAGACGTTGACCCAAAAAGCTGAAGCATTGATGGCTATCAGAGCTGATTGGGAGGTTCCGAGGGTGCCGGAAACCTTTTTAAAGGACTATCTATCTAGTATGAGAGATTTTGTGAGAGACGACTGTCCCTTTGGCGGGAAATGGAATTATCTTAAACAAATTCAGGGCAGGGCAGACGAACTGACAAAAACAGCAAGTTTAGGTCATGCAGAGCCGTCACACGCAATGTCACGTCAGCCGCATCCATCGTCCATCAGAAGCCGATAATATCTAACAAAAAACCAGCTTAGGCTGGTTTTTGCTTGCAGAGGTAACACAAATGAGCAACATAAAACTTTTAAAATTATTTCGCCTTTATCTCTTGACAAATGCGTAGGGGGGGGGCTATACTGTTATAGTAAAAGAAAATTAAGGAGTAAAAAAATGAAAAAAGTATTTTTTGTATTGTTGGCGGTAATGTTTGTTATTCCGGTGTTTACATTTGTGGGGTGTACCAATGATAACAACGAACTGCAGAGTCAAATTACACAATTGGAGCAAGAAAAGAGTCAACTGGAACAGCAAAAGAGTCAACTGGAGCAAGAAAAAAGTCAACTGGAGCAGCAAAAAAGTCAGTTGGAGCAGGATAAAAATAATGTACAGGGGCAACTGGACACTGCTAATGTAACAATAGGCTTTTTGAACAAGTTTTTGGCTATCAATGCAAATATGACTTTGGCACAAGTGAATACTATTATGGGAACAACAGGCAGCAAAACATCGAATACGACATGGATACATGAAGAAATAGATTATGAAGTTGCTCAATATAAGTGGGAGAACCCGGCAAAAACATCCGAATATATTGTTGTTTGGTTTGGCAATGACAAGGCAAGACACAAAACTTTCGGTTACGACATAGCCCACCCTCACTCTTATCATGACTACGGTGAATTTTGTATTGTTTTAATTCCAGGTGTTGTTTCTGGAGCTTAAGGTTTCAGAAACTGAATACGGCCGGAGATAAACAAAAAACCAGCTTAGGCTGGTTTTTGCTTGCCTTTACATTAAGCTTATGGTACAATTGTTCGTAGAGGTAAAAGCAAAATGAACAACATAAAACTATTTAATGATAAAAAAATCCGCACGCATTGGGATAGTGCTAAAGAAGAATGGTACTTTAGCGTGGTGGATGTGGTAGGAATCTTAACAGAAAAAGATTATGACGATGCCAGAAAATATTGGAAAGTGCTAAAAATGCGCCTGAAAGACGAGGGTAGTCAGTTGGTATCATTTTGTTACCAACTGAAAATGAAATCTCCGCACGACGGTAAAATGTATGATACGGACACTTTTGACGCTAAAGGCCTTTTGCGGCTTATCCAGTCAATCCCTTCGCCACGGGCAGAGCCTTTTAAACTTTGGCTGGCTGAAGTAGGCAATGACAGGATAGACGAAATTTACGACCCGGAAAAAGCAATTCAGCGGGCACTAAACTTTTACCGTAAGAAAGGCTATAGCGAAGATTGGATAAACCAGCGGTTAAAAACAATTGAAATGCGAAAAGAACTTACAGACGAATGGAAGCGGTCGGGAGTTAAAGAAGGGGTAGAATACGCAATATTAACCGATGAAATGACTAAAGCCTGGACAGATATGTCCACAAGGCAATATAAAGACTTTAAAGGTTTAAGCAAGGAAAATCTGCGTGACAATATGACAAACCTGGAGCTTGTATTAAATCTGCTGGCCGAACAGGCGACCAAAGAAATAAGTTTGGTTGAAAATCCTAAAACATTTAATAAAAGCAAGGAAGTGGCAAAGCGTGGCGGAGTTATTGCACGCGGCGCAAAAGATGCGTTGGAGCAGCAAACTAAGCGACCTGCCATAACTGGTAAAAATTCTCAACTTATAGAATAAACAAAAAACCAGCTTAGGCTGGTTTTTTGCGCCACCTACGGTGTCGGCTACCCCGTCTGTGCTTCGCACAGCCACCCCTTCATAAAAGGGGAATTTTGCTCGGGCAAGTTTTTTTTACACAAATATTGTTTTTGCTCTGAATCCGTTTGCTTGCAAGTATTTTTCCAGCTGTTCATCATTAAAGTTGTACAGCAGTCCGTATATCCCTGTGGCGGCGGTTTCGGCGCGTATTAGTTCCCGGCTTAATGGGTTGGTAAGGCCGGTATAGTCATTCTGGCGCAGCAGCAGCGGGCAGGAGCAGTTAAGGCTGGCTAAGAGCTTCGGATTATCTTTTACTGCCAGCACCTTAACAAATGCAGGAGTGTTTTGCTTTCTTAACGCATTTACACTTTCTTGCTTAATACCAAGCAAACTGCAGAGTGCTAACCGCTGGATTCGTGCGCTTGTATACCGCTTGCTGGTTATTTTGTTAATTAAAGCGGGCAAGGAGTTTGTTTCTAATGCCGTGGATACCAGTTTATTGTTGAGGCCTTCGGCCATGTCATAAACGGGCGCTAACTCGCCTGCCGATTTTGTGCGCAGGGCAGCCATGGCTGCATTGCTGAATATATTTAGGTCGGGAATGCAGCTTTTTTCTATTTCCTGCTTCAGCATCATGAAACTTTCTCTCGGCATATAGTTGCGCAGCTTGGTGTTGCTTCTGTTCTCGTATATCATCTGTCTGATTGCGCTGCCGCTGGTGTAGTCTAAGAGCGGGTTGCCGGCGGGTTTTAGCTCGTTGCTCATGCGCTTGCTTGTCAGCGGAACAATTTTGCTTTTTAGTTTTAGCAGTGCCTTAACATATTCCACGCCTAAAATATTGTTTGGCTTGTTTAGGAGTTCACTCGCAATCTTGGGATTAGTAAAACTTTTGTATCTGTCGGATATTATTACGCTCAGTGCTTTGCTTTTGCTTACCGGCAAAGAATTGCCCGAGGCCAGGCTTGCGCTGATTTCGGCCTTGAAGTAATCCGGCTCATGCGTTAAAAACTCGGCCAGCTCGGATATGCTTACAATATCACCGGATTCGCTGCCAAACATTAAGTGCGTAACCGAGCTGAAACTACCGGCTATTTTAACCGATTCATATGCAAAATCCTGTGCGCTGAGTACCGCTCCGTACGTGGGGAGCTCCACAACAATATCCGCGCCGCAAGAGAGAGCCATTCTGGCTCGCACGGTTTTATTTACAATGCTTGGCTCGCCGCGTTGACTAAAATTGCCGCCAAGCACAACCAAAACGGCATCGGCACCCGATTGTGAGCGTGCCTGCTGTAAAATATACTTGTGACCGTTGTGCAGAGGATTAAATTCGGCTATTACAGCGCATAGTTTCATGGGATAATCTCCTTGCAAAATTCCCCTCTATAAGAGGGGTGCCGAGCTTGCGAGGCGGGGTGTGGTTGCTTATAAACTTTGGGCCTAGCCACACCCCGTCTGCCTTCGGCATCCACCCCTCTTATAGAGGGGAATTTTTTACTTCGTTCATTATACTACACCTCAGTCAAATTTTCCAACAATTTCTTTCCAACTTCCTTGACAATTGCCGAAAGGTGCGTTATAATGGCTCTTGTAATCAGTTGTTACAATATATTATGGAGGGGGATAGGGCTATGGCAGTTCCTAAATCACGCACCTCCAAAGCAAGAAAGCATTCCCGTTATGCAAATTGGAAGATTTCTGCGCCGAGCATTGCGGAGTGTCCGCATTGTCACGAACCGAAGCTGAATCACAGAGTATGTAAAAAGTGCGGTTATTACGACGGAGCAGAGAAGCTTGTTTTGGAGAAAGAAAAGAAAACTGAAAACAAATAACAAAAACCACGGGAAACCGTGGTTTTTGTTTGGTTACCTCAATCCGTTTATGCTATACTTAACTGTTATTTATTTTACAATTCAAGGAGAAAATTTTGAATATAATTTTAGACGCACACGGCGGAGACTTAGGCCCCGCCGAAATTATTAAGGGTGCCGCAACGGCACTAAAAAACCATAATGACCTGCATATAGTTCTGGCGGGCAGGCAAGCCGAGCTTGAAGCAATTATTGCCGCCGAAAAGATTCCCGCGGGCAGAACAACAATAATTCCTGCCGAAACCGTTATATCCTGCAACGAGGCTCCGGTAGAAGCTATCCGTACCCGGAAAGACAGCAGTATGGTTGTTGCATTGGATTATCTGAAACAGAACGAAAATTGTGTTGGGCTTATAAGTGCCGGCAGTACGGGCGCAATTTTAACCGGCGCGTTTTTAAAGCTGGGCAGGCTTAAAGGTATATCCAGGCCTGTGTTGGCGCCGGTTATGCCCACTGTAAAAAAGGGCTGGGTGCTGCTTCTGGATTGCGGTGCTAATATGGACAGTACGCCCGATGTACTGCTTCAAAGCGCAATAATGGGCAGCGAGTACATGAAAAAACTTTATGGAATTGAGTCCCCGCGTGTGGCACTGCTTAATGTCGGCACAGAAGAGGCCAAAGGCAACGAATTGGTTAAGGCAACATATCAGCTGTTAAAAAAACAGAGCAATATAAACTTTGTAGGCAACATGGAGGCGTATGATACGCTGTCGGGCGAGTTTGATGTGGTTGTAACCGACGGCTTTGCGGGCAATGTATTGCTAAAAGGTGTTGAAGGCTCGGTAATGAGCTTTATGCGTATTATGAAGCGCGAAATTAAGGCAAGTTTTATGGCCAAAATAGGATATAAATTGTTTATGGGTAAGGCTTTTAAGGCTATAAGGGCCAGCATGGACCGTGAAGCGTTTGGATACTCGCCGTTTTTGGGCGTAAAAAAGTATGTGCTCAAAACACATGGCAGTTGTACCGCAAAATCGGTTGCGGCCGCAATTGATAACCTTATTAAAATGGAAAACAGTAAGCTTCTGGAAAATTTTGAGCGAGGATTAAATTGAAAAAAAGTCCGGACACATTTGATATAGCCGAAATCAGCCGTTTACTGGGGGTACAGTTTAAAAAGTCCGCCATTCTGCAAACGGCATTTACTCATGCCGCGTACGCAAACGTATATAAAACCGCAAGCAATCAGCGTATGGAGTTTTTGGGTGACAGCGTGCTTGGGCTTATTGTAAGTGATTATATTTACAAACATTCGGCATTAAACGAAGGCGAACTGACGAGAATTAAAAGCCAATTTGTATCTGAAGCGGCACTTAGTAAAGCAATTGATGCGCTGGGAGTAAGTAAGTTTTTAATAGTTAACAAGGGTAGTTTGGGGCAGGGGCTTCACGAAAAGCCCAGCGTAAAAGCAGACTTATACGAAAGCATTGTTGCGGCAATTTATCTGGATTCCGGGTTGGAGGCAGCAAGAAAATTTGTGCTTACCACATTGCATCTGGCCGATAAGAAAGTGAAACATTACTTACAGGACAGCACGGATTACAAAACCCAACTACAGGAAAAGCTGCAGCAAAAGGGCAATGTAAAAATTGTGTATAAAACCACCAAAAAACAAGGGTCAGCACATGAGCCGCAATTTGTTTCAAAACTGATGATAAACGGCACAGAAGCAGCAACGGCAGCGGGCAGCAATAAACGCACGGCAGAACAAGAAGCAGCAAGGGGATATTTTAAAAAATTATAAGATATAAATTATAAAATATAAATTAAGGATTTTAATTAAATTACCTGGAGCGCAGCGACCAATAATTTATATTTGAAAAAGGATTTTTCTAATGAGTTTCAAAAAAATAGAGGTTTCAGGATTTAAATCGTTTGCCGACAGGCTTGATATTTCGTTTGACAACGGCATTACTGCTATTGTAGGCCCAAACGGCTGCGGAAAAAGTAACGTTGCAGACGCCATCCGCTGGGTTCTGGGTGAGCAGAGCAGCAAACTTTTACGCGGCTCCAGTATGCAGGACGTTATTTTTAAGGGTAGCGAGCGCAGAAAAGGGCTTAGTTTTTGTGAGGTTGCACTTATTTTTGATAACAGTAACCGTATCTTTAAAATTGAATACGACGAGGTGGTTATTTCGCGCAAGCTGTTTAGAAGCGGCGAGAGTGAATATGCCATAAACCGCACACCATGCAGGCTTAAAGATGTGGTTGATATTTTACACGACAGCGGCATCGGCCGTGACGGGTACTCTATTATAGGGCAGGGCAAGGTGGAGGAAATTATATCCAGCAAGCCCGAAAACAGACGTAATATTTTTGAAGAAGCGGCAGGTATTGCTAAGTTTAAAGCACGTAAGGTAGATGCTGAGCGAAAGCTTGAACGTACGCACGAAAATCTGACCAGGCTGTTAGACATAGTAGGCGAGATTGAACGCCAGCTTAATCCGCTGCGCAAGCAGGCTGAAACCGCCAGGGTGTTTTTAGATTTTAAAGAAGAGCTTAAGCTGCTGGAAGTTAACACATATATGCACCAGTTTGAAGGCGTTCATGTTGCAAAAGAACAGATAAATGAACGCATAAAAGGCTATGCCGAGCAGGTTGACCTTAAGCAGAAGCAGATGGATAAAGCTGTTGCGGCTAACAACGAGAGTATGGCGGGCATTAAAAACCTGGACAGACAGATTGACGAGCTCCGTGATGAGATACTGGAGCTTTCGGTGGGAATTGAAAAACAGGCAGGCGAGAGCCAGCTTATTGCCGAAAAACTGAATTACTTAAACGAGCAAAGCAAGCGCACTAAAGAGGAGCTGGATAAGAACAAGCAGGATTTGACTGAAGTTTGCGCAAGTTTAAAAGAGAAGCGTGCATATGTAAAAGAACAAAACCAGCAAGCCGGCAAACTGAGGGCCGAGGCTGTTAAGTTTGGGCTGGCGGCCGGTGAGGATGAGGCAGGCGCCAGTCAGCAAAAAATTACAGAGGCGCAAAACCGCCTTGCTGCTTTAATAGCAGAGCAATCGGCTCTTGAAAGCAGAAAAAAGCTTTTGCATGAAATGCAGGCCGAATATGATGGTTATCAGGGCAGCGTTAAACGTCTGCTGAAGGACAGCACAACAAACCAGGCACTTAAAAACAAAATTGTGGGTGTTGTGGCGGAACTTATCCGTGTGCCGAAGGAGTTTGAAACCGCTATTGAAATGGCCCTTGGCGCTGCCGTACAAAACGTAGTTACGGTACATGAAGAGGATGCCAAGGTGCTGGTAAACTACCTGAAACAGAATAATCTTGGCCGGGCAACTTTCTTGCCTATTTCAAGTGTAAAACCAAGGTTTATAGATGATAAATTTAAACACCTGCTGAAGACAAGCGGTTGTTTTGGTGTTGCAAGCGAACTCATACAATTTGACAAGCGCCTGGATAAAATTATACGTGGTATTTTGGGCAACACTGTAATTGCCGAAAACATGGATGTTGCGGTCAATATTGCTAAACAAAGCGGATTTGGATTCCGGATTGTAACACTTGAAGGTGATGTTATCAACCCGCAGGGAAGCATTACCGGCGGCAGTAAAAAGACCGAGATAAACAATCTGCTGTCACGCGAGAGGGAAATTGCCGGCATCGGACCGGCACTGGTTGCAGCAGCACAGAAGGTTGAAGCACAAAGAAAGTTGATTGAGCAGCTTGAAAACAAAACCCGGGCAGACCAGACAAAGCTCAACGCCCAGCTTACCGAGGTCAAAATTCAGATTGCTACCATTGAAACAGATGTGGCAAGTGTGGGTAATGATATAGAACGGCTCCTGCAGGAGGAAGCTGAGCTAAACGCGCTTATAGACGAAAACACCAGTATGCTGGCTAAAGCGGCCAAAACAATAGAAACGGCTTTGGCTATGAGTAAAACCGAAGTAGACAAAAGCGCAGTGGCTGTAGACCAGAAGAAACTGGCGGCAACAAAAACCAAGGTAACAGAAGCCGAGCAGGCTAAGCTTAAGCTGCAGGAAAAACTTGCCGAGATTGAGCAGGAGCGGGTCTTAATCAGCCAGGAACTGAGCCGCGCACAGGAAAAGCTTTATCATGAAGAAGCTAAGCTTGGTCAAATAGACAGCAATATGGAAGCAATGCAGCAGAGAATATGGGAAGAATACGAGCTTACATACGAATCCGCCAAGGCATATAGAAAAGACGAGTATGATTTGGCAGCCGGCAGCAAACGTACCGTAGAACTTAAGAAAGAAATATCCAAACTCGGTTATGTTAACGTAAACGCTATAGAAGACTCTAAAATTATGGGTGAGCGGTATGATGACCTGTCTACACAGGTAACCGACCTGACTCAGGCAGAGCAGGATATTCAAAAAATTATTGCGGAACTTAGCAGCGAAATGATAACCCGCTTTGAAACCGAGTTTGAAAAGATTAATGCTAACTTCAGCCGTACATTTAAAGAGCTGTTTGGCGGCGGAAACGCAAGGCTAGTACTCACCGACAGTCAGGATGTGCTAAGCGCAGGCATAGATATTATAGCTGAGCCGCCCGGCAAAAAACTGCAAAACCTGTCGCTGCTTAGCGGTGGAGAAAAGGCGCTTACCGCAATTGCAATTCTGTTTGCAATACTAAAGCTGCGGCCAATGCCGTTCTGCTTGCTTGACGAAATTGAAGCGGCACTGGATGACGCTAACGTTGAGCGGTTTGCTAAATACCTGCGCAGGTTTGCCGAAGACACGCAGTTTATTGTAATTACTCACCGTAAACCTACTATGGAACTGGCTGACAGCCTGTACGGCGTAACCATGGAAGAAAAGGGCGTAAGCAAAATAGTTTCGGTTAAACTATCCGACGCAATTAAAGCCACCGCGGAAGCGTAAAGCAAAAATTCTCCCTTTAGCAAAGGGAGTACCGCCGGAGGCGGGGAGGGTTGTGTCTTATTGCTCTACACAACCCCCGGCACTATGTGCCACCCCCTTGGCTCAAGGGGGAATTATAGGAGTTACATGGGCATATTTAGTAAAATAGGTAATGCGTTTAAAAAGACAAAAGCTGCAATTGACAATAAAATTGTGGCTATTTTTAGCGGCGGCGAGTTGGATGACGAGTTTTACGAAGAGTTGGAGATGGTTTTGCTGAGTTCAGATGTAGGCGCAGCCACCACAGATATCATTATTGAGAAGTTGCGGGCAAGGGCAAGCAAGCAGAAACTTAGAAATGAAGATGATGTTAAGCAAGCGCTTAGAGATATTATGGCAGAAATCTTATCGGAAAGCGAGCCGCCTGTAGATGAGTATCCGCTTGTAATCATGGTAGTTGGTGTAAACGGAGTTGGCAAAACCACTACAATCGGCAAACTGGCTAAATATTACACTAATCTGGGCAAAAGCGTGCTGCTGGTTGCAGCGGATACCTTTAGGGCAGCAGCAAGCGACCAGTTAAGCGGGTGGGCAACCCGGGCAGGCGTAAGGATTGTTAAGCACGCAGAAGGAGCAGACCCGGCAAGCGTAGTGTACGACGGGCTGCAATCCGCCAGAGCTAAAGGTAACGATGTGGTTATTATAGATACTGCCGGCAGACTGCACAACAAGGTTAACTTAATGGAAGAGCTGAAAAAAGTAAATCGTGTGGCAGAAAAAGAACTGAACGGCGCAAGTTATCAGAAGTTGATTGTTTTGGACGCCACAACCGGGCAGAACGCCATAAGCCAGGTTGAGTACTTTGACGATGCTATAGGTTTAACCGGTTTGGTTCTCACAAAGCTTGACGGAACTGCAAAAGGCGGGGTGGTGCTGGCGGTAGTAAGCGAAAACAGTATCCCAATTAAGTTTATTGGCACAGGCGAGGGCTTGGACGACTTGGAACTGTTTAACGCCAAAGAATTTGCAGAAGCAATAATATAACTGTCATTGCGAGACCGCTTCTTGCTCTTTCTAGCGAAGCAATCCCGAGGATTGGTGCTTCTATCTAGGGGAAAGAGAAGAACTTATCGGAGCGTGTGCTGCCCAACAATTGATATTTTATATTTGATAATTTGTAATTATTATGCAAGGAGATATAAAAATGGGAAAAGAAAAATTAATACCGCTAATTACTGCAGGAGTTATGCTCTTGTACGGGCTTGGCTTAATAATCTTTTCGGTTGTCGGCATACTTAATCCCCCGCCACCTTCAGGCGGTTGGCTTAGCGGGCTTGCGGCGGCAATTTTTGTGATTATCATGATTTTTGTGCTGGCTTACGCAGTTGTATACGAGATAATTGCAGGGCTGTTTCTTGCCAGTGTTGTTTGTAACTGGAAGCGCGGAGCCAGATTGACCTTTATAATTATTGCGCTTGTGCTTATTTTGCTTGCTATAGGTGTAAGCATTGCTCTTAGCGTTACAGGGGATATGACGGAGACAATAATAATCGGTGCCGCTTCCGTGGCGGTGTTTGCGCTAAATGTAGTTGGCTTGGTGTTTGTGTTTAAGAAGCAACCGGACAAGGTTGTTCTGCCCGAGGAACTTACGCAGCTGCCTAAAGATGAGCCTGTTGCCGATGCGCTTCCGGGGAAAAAGAAAGAGGGTTGAGGAGAACAAGTATGAATTATAGATATTTTGATAAACTTAAATTTGACAAGGAAGATGCAGACCAGCTTTTTTATGTCACTAAAGGGGTTTCGTTTTTTAAAAACCAAGCCTTTAATAATTTCCTGATTAAAACGGATAACACCAAAGGTTTTTGGTGGGATATGCAAACAGCAAAGGCAAGGTTTGGCAATGCCGAATTCGACATGGAGTTTATATGTATAGTGGATAATGATGTTTGGTATACGCCCATGGCGGAGCCTGATATCCCCGACAAGCAAAAGCAAATAGGACTTAATGTTGCTAAATATTTTGGATGGGCCAACAAATTTAATGTAAAACCATCGGGTTTTTATAATGAAAACGGATTTCCTGAAGACCCGATTAAAGCTATGAAACTGATGACGGCGCCGATGTTAGATGATTTACTGCTAATCTGCTCGGCTTTTTCAGGGGAGAGCGGGATTGTTTTTAAATCGCAAGAACCAAATTATGACATTTACTTCTTTATCAAGCTGCCTGCAGATATATATCCTGACTGGACAGTGGGAGAGTTGATTGACTTTTTTGCCGCGGATAATTTTAACGGCACTAAGGAAGAGTTCGGTTTGGTTGTTAAATCGCTTCTGTTTTTTCTTGAGTGGAATGTGGTTGAAACCGATAACGAAATTGTTGCAACAAAAGGCAGTCAAGGACTTGTGTACAAATACAACGCTGAGGCGCAAAAGTGGCAGAATGGGTAAAAATAAAAAGAAAAAGAGCTGACCGCTCTTTTTTCTTTAAAATTGTGTTGACAAACGGTTTTTTATGATATATACTATGTAAAGTAGTTTTGCTTTACGGGGGCTTGTGGTGAATCTATCGGATACAATCAGAATCGGCCAGTTGTTGGACGTATACGGTGCAATGCTGACGGGCAAACAACGGCAGGTGCTTAACAGTTATATTAATTATGATGGCGGATTATCTGAAATTGCATCCGAACTGCAAGTAACGCGTCAGGCAGTGGCAGACCTTGTTAAGCGCACTGTAAAGATACTTGAAGATTACGAAGCTAAATTACAAATTGTAAAAAAGCTTGATAAAACCAAGCAATTAACTAAGGGCGATACCACACAAGAAGAGATAGACAAAATATGGAGACAATAAAATTCCCCTCTATAAGAGGGGTGGATGACCGAGCTTGCGAGGGCAGACGGGGTGTGGCGGTAAAGCGGTCAGTTTGTTAACCACACCCCGCCACTTCGTGGCACCCCTCTTGCAGAGGGGAATTATTTATCAAAGGAGGCAGAAGCATATGGCAATGTTCGGAAATTTATCCGATAAGTTAAATCACATTTTTAGCAAACTCACCAAGCGCGGTAAGCTTACCGAGCTTGAAATCCGGCAAGCCATGCGCGAGGTGCGTGTTGCGCTGCTTGAGGCCGATGTAAGCTTTTTGGTAGCAAAGCGGTTTATAGATGCTTTAAGCGAGAAGGCCGTTGGCAGTGAAATTATGGAAAGCCTTACGCCCGGCCAGCAGGTAATAAAACTTGTTAACCAGGAATTAATTGCGCTTATGGGCAACACGGCCAGCAAAATAGATTTTGGGGTTGCGCCGCCTGTAATTATTATGATGTGCGGCCTGCAGGGTGCCGGTAAAACCACCATGTGCGGTAAGCTGGGCGCAATGCTTAAGAGCCAAGGCAAAAAGGTGCTGCTGGTTGCAGGAGACATATACCGGCCGGCTGCAATAAACCAGTTGCAGGTAGTGGGCAAGCAGGCGGGTGTAGAGGTGTTTGAGCGGGGCACTCAAAAGGTTGTTAAAACCGTAAATGAGGCACTGGCTCTAGCCAAAAAGCAAAGTTTTGATGTGGTTGTTATAGATACAGCCGGCAGGTTGCATATAAACGACGAGCTGATGAACGAACTGCTGGATATTAAAAAACTGGCTAAACCAAACGAGATATTGCTTACGGTTGACTCAATGACCGGTCAGGATGCCGTAACGGTGGCTGAAAAGTTTAACCAGAAACTGGACATAACCGGCGTGGTGCTGACTAAGCTTGACGGTGATACCCGCGGAGGCGTGGCGCTCAGCATAAAAGCGGCGGTAGGTAAGCCAATCAAGTTTTGCGGAGTTGGCGAAAAGCTGGGTGATATTGAACAGTTCCATCCGGAACGCATGGCAAGCCGGATACTGGGCATGGGTGATGTGCTGACACTGATTGAAAAGGCGCAGGCTTCGGTTGACGAAAAAGAAATGGCCAGGCTGGAAAAAAGTTTCCGGGAAAACAGCTTTACATTAGACGACTTTCTGGCCCAGTTTGATAACATTAAAAAAATGGGCAACATAAACGACCTTGTTAACATGATACCCGGCATGAAAGGCAAAATCGGGCAGCTGGACATAGATGAAGACGATATAAAGCGCAACAAGGCCATAATCCAGAGCATGACAAAGCGGGAGCGCCTGAATCCGGATATTATTAAGGCAAGCCATAAAAAGCGGATTGCAACGGGCAGCGGCACAAGTATTCAGGAAGTGAATGCATTGCTCAAACAGTTTTACGGAAGCAAAGAGCTTATGAAGCAGTTTGCAAGCGGAAAGAAAAAGGGGAAGTTCCCGCCCGGAATGTTTGGATAAATAGAGTAAGTATATAATACGGTACAACCAAAATTCCCCTTTTCTGAAGGGGAGGGGAATTATTGGGAAATCAACCGTTAATATAAAACAACAAAAATAATTTAAGGAGAAAACAAAAAATGTCAGTAAAAATTAGACTTACAAGACTTGGAGACAAGCACACACCGTTTTACCGCCTTGTTGCGGCGGACAGCAGGTGCGCAAGAGACGGCAAGGTGATAGAAAACCTTGGCACCTACAACCCCATGAAAACCCCGAGCGAGGTAAAGATTAACGCAGAACGCGTTAAGTATTGGCTTGGAGTTGGGGCAATTCCAACCGAGACAGCCAAAGAACTTTTAATCAAGGAAAAGTTGATAAAAGGTGCTAAGTATGTAGCTCCAAAGCCAAAAAAGATGCCGCCGGCGCCAAAGCAAAAGCTGGAAGAGAAGGTGGAAGAAGCAGGGGTTGAAGAAGTTGTTGAACTGGCCGCCGAAGCGGTAATCGATGCGGTAAAAGCTTAACCGGGAGGGCAATGCAAATGGAAAAACTATTAGAGTTTATTGTAAAAAACATTGTTGAAGATGAGTCTGCCGTGGTGGTTACCAGCGCAGTAGACGGTGACGCAACTGTTTTTACCGTTAAGGTAGCCGAAAGCGATATGGGCAAGGTTATAGGCAAAGACGGCAGAGTGGCCCAGGCCATCCGTACAGTAGTAAAGAGCATGAGCGGCAAAAACGGCTTTGCAACCGCAAAATACGTAGTGAAGATTGGGTAGCAAAAAGTCCCCTTTGCTTGCGAAAGGGTGGATGACGAGCCGTGTTTTACACACCCCGTCACTTCGTGACACCCCTCTCAAGAGGGGAATTCACTGGAGGCGCACTTGTGGACAAACTTGTTATAGGTCATATTGTTAAGCCGCAGGGCACAAAGGGGGAGGTTAAAGTCCGACCCTTAGTTTCTGACCCGGAATGGTTTAACACACTTAAATATATCTATTTTGAAGGAGAGGACAAACGTATAAAAGTCCTTTCCGTTTCTGTTAGGTTCGGCTGGGCGTATATTATGCTGGAAGGGATTTCGGACATGACCGCTGCGGAAACCTTGCGTAATAAACATATATGTGTGCCAAAGTCTGAGGCACCCGAGGTTGACGAAGGGGAGTACTTTATTGAAGACCTTGTTGATATGAAGCTTGTAACCGAATCGGGCCAGTTTTTAGGCAGAATTAAAGAAGTAAACAATTACGGCGCGGGTGATGTTGTTACCGCGCATACCGTCCTGGGAGAGGTTGATTTTCTGTTTCTGGACGATATTGTGCTGGATGTGTGTGTTGCAACCGAAACCATGACGGTTAACGAAAAAAAGTTTAGGGAGGCGGCAAGCCCTGATGAAGTTTAGTGTTATTACATTGTTTCCGGAGATGTTTACGGCAATGAACAGCAGCATGATAGGTAAGGCCATTGAAGCGGGTACTATCAAACTGGAAGCTGTAGACATAAGGGCGTTTAGCAAAGATAAGCACAAAAAATGCGACGATTACGCCTTTGGCGGCGGTGCAGGTATGCTGATGACGCCTCAGCCTTTGTATGATGCAATTATGTCGGTTAAAAAACGCGGCAGTCACGTGGTTTATCTTTCTCCAAAGGGCACGCTGTTAAGTCACAAAAAAGCTATTGAACTTAGTAAAAAGAAGCACCTGGTTTTGGTGTGCGGGCATTACGAAGGAATTGACGAGCGGGTGATAGAGCTATGTGTAAACGAGGAATTATCTATTGGTGACTATGTGCTTACCGGCGGCGAGCTTCCTGCTATGGTGCTGTTGGATGCAGTAGCCAGGTTTCTGCCGGGTGTGCTGGGCAACGAATCCAGCCCGCACTCCGACAGCCACAGCAACGGACTGTTGGAATATCCGCAATATACCCGCCCGCAAGAGTTTAACGGGCTTGCAGTGCCGGAGGTTTTACTCAGCGGCAACCACCAAAGGATTAAGGAATGGCGGACAGAACAAAGCGTGAAGCTAACCAAAAAAAGGAGACCCGACCTATGAACATTAACTGGTTTCCGGGTTAGTTTATTGGATAAATATGCGAAATATTGCATAAAATCACTATATTTTTGCCCATTTTAGACCATATTTTGCATAAATATGCAGAAGGCGGGAGTAAAAAGGGGAGAAAACAGTATCAAATCGAGTAGCGAAAACTAGTGTAATTGCCCTATTATAGGATAAATTGGAGGTTTAATGATAGATAATCCTTTTTCAGTTAGATCATTCCTTGCGGAGATTTTTTTCAACGATATTTTATTGAGTAAGGCAACCATTTTTATTTACCTACATAATAACATTAAATATTTTGTCACGAATTACCATGTTGCGTTTGGTCTAAACCCAATAACATCTAAACCTATAGATCCTAATTGTGCCATTCCAAATAAAATGAAAATTCATTATTGGTATCCAACGTCAACAAAAGGTCAGGTACAGGATGGTTGGTTGATCAAAGATATAATTAAAGAAGAATGGAAATTTGTTACAAAGGGATCACAAATAGCAGATGTCGCAGTTTGCAGATGTGATGACAATTTTAATGGACTCTGCATCAATGATAAAGACTGGAAAAATCTAAAACTAGAAGTAACTGATACTGTATTTGTACTAGGCTATCCGAGGGGGATTGGAGAGCAAGGGACGCCAATTTGGAAACAGGCTACTATTGCCAGCGAACTTGATTTGCAAACTCCGGACAAACCATTTTTCTATATTGATACAGCAACACGCGAAGGAATGTCTGGTGCTCCAGTAATATATTATAATAGGGGAAACTTTATTAGTCCAAGGGTTCAATTAAACGGTGGAATTTCTTCGAAGTTTATGGGTGTTTATTCAGGCAGAATTTTAGGTGAAGATGCGCTAGCTGCTCAACTTGGAATCGTTTGGAATAAAGAACTTATTGAAGAAATAATAACGACACACTTTATTTAACTATTATTAAACTTTTGTGCCCATTCTTGGGAAACTTTCTTCTCGTATTCCGTCTCATGAGTATAAACTTTTCTTGCCATTGTGTCATCGGACCAACCAAACCATCTGAAGTAAACTCCTGAGGGAATACCGGCATCCTTAAAGCTTGTAGCAGCAGTATGACGATAGTCTTTTAGAGTGAATGTTATTTTGGTTGCATCTTTAATTAACTCGTGAAAATTTCGGATCATAACAGTGGTGTGATTTTTAAACAGTCTTTCATTACCATCTCTATTGGCGGTGATTCTTTCCAGGATAGGGCGGAGTGGCGGAAGGATTGGCATTGCGCGAATAGAGAGCCTGGTTTTACTTCCATATATTAAAACTTCATTTGGGAGTAGGCGCATATCAGGAATGGGTCTATTTTTATGTTGAAGACCGGTTATGATTCGTTCTTCCTCCGTTAGGTTTATAAACTCAACTTTTGTTGCACTGATTTCATCTACTCGGCAGCCGGTATAAAGATAGAATTTGATTATGTCTCTTTCTGTTTCATTTCGTGTCGCTTCAAGTATTTTCTTGATCTCACCGTTGTTAAGTGCGCGGCCTTTGACACGCTCATGTCTAACTTTTTCCACAAGCTCCATCACGCTTGTGCCTCCGGTTCTGTCTCTTGCTTTAGATAAAGCTAGTTTTAGTATGCCGTAAACACCTTCGCATGTTCTGCCTTGAGTCATTGAATAGAGTGTTTGCTGTATAACATCGGCGGTTAAATCTTCAAGTCTTTCATTTTTAAAAATTTTCTTAATTTTGTTTATATAATATATGTCGCTTTTAATAGAGCTTTCAGATAGCTCTATTCCTCTCTTTGGTAATCTGAAAACTTTGTGCCAATGGTCAAGCCATTCGAATAGTCTAAAACCTTTTTCTTGTTGAATCGGATTTTTTTCCTTAGCTCTATGTGCTTTCATTAATTCATCATACACGTATCGTTTATCGTGTCTGCAAGCAACATCAACTTGCTTGCCTCTTATTCTTATGCGTCCCACCCAGCGGCCATCATTATTGCGCTGAAAAAAGGAGCACCCTTTAGGTACATAATATTTCATTTCTTTATTTTTTCCTTTGTTATTTATGTTTTTATGTTTTATTGCTTTTTTGGCATCTGCTACAACCTCTGTCGACCATGGAATAATAAACTGTTGGATGTTTTGTAATAGTTCCAAAAGGCTTTGTGGGTTTGTAAGGCAAAGCATCCCTGCAACATGGTCAGCAGTAGCTTGCCACTGTTTGTGTGCTTTTTCCCTCGTTTCATCGTCTATAAAATAATTAAGATCAGTTCCCAAAGATATTCTCCTATTTTAACTCTTATAAATTTTCTATCTTTGGTAAAATTACAATCAAAAACTTAAGACCCTGCGCATGGTCTTTGTGGCAATTGAATTGTTTTGAATGGGGAATGGCAGAGCCCTTAATTTTGTTTTTATAATCTGTTTAACAACTCAGATTTCCCTAATACTATTATTACGAAAAAACTTTCCATATCTGTAAAATTTTTTAGAATTAATTTCCTACTATGATTATATGCATTTTATCCGGACAAGTGTAAGATGTTTTGGAAATTGTTTTCATTGCTGCGGGTGCCATGGCTGCGCCCATATTTTGCAATTAACTTTCTAATATTGTTATATGTCAAAACTTCCGTTATCTGTAAAAAAGTTTTTAAAAATTTTGTACACAAATATTTTTGCGATAAAAAACAATATATATCCACTACATTTTAAATATATTGTGAAAATGTATTGACAATATCTTTTATATATGCTATATTTTCAACAAAAGGAGGCAAATATGGCACAAAATATTAAACGAGATAGGTTTATAAAAATTGCAGAGGCCAGAACAAATAAAATTCTGGACATGCTTAGATTACTTGGTAATTGTTCAGAAAAAAGTAATTATGAGTATAACGAAGAGGATGTGAGACAAATTTTTTCTGTTCTTGAAAGAGAGATAAAAAATACGAGAAGCAGATTTTCTGGCGGCAGCGACAGCACTGAAAAATTTACATTAAGGAGAATTTAATGAGTAACATAGGATGGCGTTTTCCAAAACTTGATGATGGACAAGAACAAGGCTTTAATGACGGTGGCATAGGCATATTTAAAGGCTCGGATTTGCACGACCATTTAGCACGTGAGATTTGTCAAAACTCTCTTGATGCCAAACAGCAAGACAATAATAATCCTGTTGTAGTGGAGTTTCAGCTTAGAACTTTGGATAAGACTAAATTTTCTGCAATAAAACAGCTTGAAGACATTATTGCTAAATGTCAAGTCGAAGCTAATCAGGAAGATGATGACAAGCTTACTTCTTTTTTGAAAGAAGCTAAGAAAAAGTTAGACACAGGTACTATAGACACCCTTGTTGTACGAGACTTCAATACTACTGGACTGCTTGGCGCAAAAAAAGAAAATCAATCAGTATGGAAAGCTTTGGTTAAATCAAGCGGTGTAACGCGGAAGAGTAAAGGAAGTGCTGGTTCACATGGAATCGGAAAGAGCGCCCCCTTTGCTTGTTCTGCATTCAGGACAGTGTTTTACAATACACTTGCTAAAGATGAGGTTAGAGCATTTCAAGGGGTTGCACGATTAATAACGCATAGCGCAGATGGGGAACGCACGCAGGGCACAGGTTACTTTTATAATAAGCAGGATAAACAACCGTTGTTTGATGATGAACAAGAAGCGCTTTACGACATATTTAAGCGACAAGATAACGAATATGGCACAGATGTCATAGTCTTAGGATATAAAAAAACTGATGACTGGGAAGAAGTTATTGAGCGTGCTATCATAAATAATTTCTTTATGGCTTTACATGAAGGAATGTTAGTTGTTAAAATTGGTGATTTAGAGCTAAATAAAAACACTTTAAAAGATAGAATTGCTCACTATGCGAAGAACTTAGATTTGAAAATAGACAAAGATATCAAGATGCGGCAAACTCAAGAGTTTTACACTACAATTATCGAGATATCACAGGAAAACATAAAGTCGCTTAATGGTATGCAGCTATATATTAAAAAAGATAATAGCTTCAGTAAAAAGATTATTGAAATGCGGGCGACGGGGATGCGTGTTCGTATTCGCGGTTTAAACTTATTGACACCGTTTGCCGCAGTGTTTATTGCTCGTGATGAAAAAACAAACGATTTGTTGAAGAAAATGGAGCCGCCTTGTCATGACAACTGGGATCCTGACGAAATTGAGGGCGATGAAAAAACAAGAAAATCAGCTAAGGAACTGAAGAGTACAATTATAAATTGGGTAAACGCTATAATAAAAGAAGAATGCCGTGGTGAGCAGACACAAGAGTTAGACCCATATGGCATGAGTGAGTTCCTGCCTTTTGATGATGATGAGACAGGAATGAATGAACCAACACCGTCAAAGGAGAAAGACAATTTATCAGAACAAAGCTGTGTTTCTCAAGTAACCAGGCGGTCGCTTAGAATAACAAGTGAATCCGTTGATGGCAAAAAAACAGAAGGTAAAAAAGATACCAATGAGGCCGAAGTTAGTAATACAGCCGGTGGCGGTCAGGGTAATAGTAAGCCTGGCGAAGGGGATGAAGATGAGGAAAGTAAAGGCGATATTGTCATACCAGACGCGGGAACAAAAAAATTAAATGTCCCAGACTTGCGGTTTAATCGCGTCTTTCCTATGGTGGCGCATATGGGAATATACAAGACGCTGTTAGAAATCAAAGATGATGATAAGCAGGTTTACTTAGCATTTAAAGCAAGACATGATGATGGGAACAGTGAATTTTTAAAGATTGTAAAATATGTGTATTGCGGAGCGACAAAAAATGCGAATAGTTATTCAATTGGGCCATTGGACTTAAAGGGAAGGGTGAGGCACGAAATAATTGTGCATATGGAATTAAACGAGAAAATGACAATTGAGCTGGTAGTGAGGTGATTATGAATAAAAAAACAAACATCAATTTCCCGCATCCTGTTCTTAATAATGGAGAGGACTATCAGGAAAATAATGAATTTGCAATAGTGCCAGATGCTCCTGTTTTTGATGGAAATATAATAGCAATAAATATAAAATACGAGTTAAAATCACCAGGCGTAATAAAAAGCATTGCTGATGGCGATCTTTCTGCCGCCATTTATTTAGAATGCATTGTTACAGGCTTTAGAAAGTTATTATATTTTGATAACGCAGCTGCTGAATGCACAATAAAAGTGAATAGTACCGATGTTTCAGATGAGCTTACCATTAAGGGATATCTTATTGCAAATAAAAAAATTTCAGAGTTTAAATTAGATGAGCATAACAGCATATTTAGCAGTGCTTCAATCGGCTTAGACAAGGGTGGAATTGCTGCCATAACAGATGTATGGAAAGTATCATTAGACGATTACGATCCATTAAAAGATAAGCCTTCAATTTTTAAAATAACAATAGGGCCGGACGACCAGCCTTATAATGTTGTTGTGGACGAATCTGGTGAGCGCATAGGGATACGGATTAAGAAAGAACTATTTGACAAATATGAAAGATTTAAAACAGCGCCGGACGTAAGTGCATTTTTGGGTGCATTGTTTGTTATTCCAGTTTTAACAGAAACATTGCGAAAAATGCGGGATGGACAGTACGAAGAAGATGATAAAAACCGTAAATGGTTTAAAGCAATCGAGTCGCAGCTGCAAAAACATTCAATTGTCTTAGGCAATGAGACATCCATGATTGGTGTTGCTGATAAAATTATTACTAATGTGTTTAATAATTCATTGGATAAAATTAAAAAGATTTGCGGTGATATGTTTAATGATGAGACGGAGGTGGTATAATGAAAATCGGATATTTTTTAGAAAATGCATATTTGGATCTTTTTACAAGTCTGCAAAGAAATATTGAGCATTATAAAACTACTGATGAATGGATCAAAGAGTATTTCAAAGGACGTCATTATTATAAGGATTCGCCGATAGACGCTAATTTGCCAGCGTTATCAGTTGAAGTTGGCGATATAATTAATGTGAAAATGTTGTATGATTCGTTAAAAGGTAAATTAAATCCAAAGCAAGCTAGCCAGCCAAGACTGTGGTCATACTTAACACATACACAATATTGGAAGTATTCGGTTAAAAGATGGTCAAAAGATGCGGATACTATTGCGAAGTTAAGGCAAAGGTTTTTCTGCGGAAGTGAAAGGGGCAACCGTAGAGGTTTTATGCGTAATTCGGTAGCACAGCTTTGGTGGTTTGGGTACTTGACATACCAAGAAGACAATCCAAGCAATAGATATATTCTTACAGAATTATTGTTATCAAATTCAGATTTGTGTAAATGTGTTGTAGAAGTAAATTTTTCTATGAATAAAAACATAACGAGCGGTATTCTGTTAGCAATAAAAGAAATCAATGACACTCAAAAAAATGAAGTTACTAGAGAAGAATGGCGTGCTCTGTGTAAATATATAAATCGCAAAGGTGCGGTTTGCATACTTGATGCGCTGACACAAGATGAAATCAAGGAAATATCATTAAATTACATTATGAATTTGCGAAAGCGATAAAAAATCATTTTACATAACATTTAGAATATGCTATTATCATAGCATGGCAACTTATACCTTAGCGAGTCTTTTTGCAGGTATCGGGGGGATTGATCTCGGATTTGAAAAAGCAGGATTTAAATGCGTTTGGGCAAATGATATTGATCCATATTGCAAAGTTACATACGATGCAAACCATGAAAATGAATTAATCTGCAAAAGCATAACTGAAGTTAAAACAGAAGAGATACCGAGTATCTCTGTTTTGGCTGGCGGATTTCCCTGTCAGGCTTTTTCAGTAGCAGGGCATAGGAAAGGTTTTGATGATGAGAGAGGTACATTATTTTTCGCAATTATTAAACTGTTGAAAGAAATGAAAGATAATAAAAGATTGCCGCCAGTAGTTTTTTTGGAAAATGTTAAGAACTTGCTTACTCATGATAATGGAAATACATTTGAAAAGATAAAAGAGCATTTAAAAGAGATAGGATATCACACTGATGAAAAAGTGTTAAATGCTTGTGAGTATGGAAATGTTCCGCAAAGCAGAGAACGTATATATATTGTGGGTTTTCTCGATGAAGACAAGCTTGAAAAGTTCAAAGCAAAATGGCCGGGTAAAATTAAATTATCTAACACGCTTGATAAAATAATAGACCGAGATGCAGGTGTTGATGACAAGTATTATTATAAAAAAGAATCCACTAAATATTATCCGTTATTCAGGGAAAGCGTAACTAATGTTAATTCTATTTATCAATTGCGCAGAAACTATATAAGAGAAAACAAGTCAGGTGTATGTCCAACTTTAATGGCAAATATGGGAATGGGCGGTCACAATGTGCCGCTGATAATTGATAATGCTGGGCGAATAAGAAAATTAACTCCTAAAGAATGCCTGCAAATACAAGGTTTTCCAAAAAGTTTTAAGATACCTGCTAAACTTGCTGATTCAAGAGTATATAAGCAAATTGGTAACTCTGTTACGATTCCCGTTGTGGAAAGAATTGCAATTGAAATATTAAGTATTCTAAATGAGCAATGAGAGTACTTATGGATAATCATTCAAAACAAGTTAGAAGTTATAATATGTCTCAAATAAAGAGCAAAGATTCTGAGCCGGAAAATATTGTCCGGAAGTTTCTTTTTTCAAAGGGCTTCAGATACAGAAAGAATGTTAAAGATTTGCCTGGTAAGCCAGACATAGTTCTGAAAAAGTTTAAGACCGTTATTTTTGTTAACGGTTGTTTTTGGCATATGCACGATTGTCCTGAATTTGTTATGCCTAAATCAAACGAAGAATATTGGATAGGAAAAGTTAATAAAAACAAGATGCGGGATATATTAAATATGGAAAACTTAAAAGAATTAGGCTGGAAAGTTATCGTAATATGGGAATGTGAATTAAAAAAAGATATAAGAGAGAATACATTCAGTAGTTTAATTAAAGTAATTAAGGATTGTCCCTCAAATTCCTAAATAAAATAGGCAAGGAGATATAATGAAAGCTTACTATAGTGCAGATATTAAAGATTTCAGATCAGAAGAAGTAGCTTTAATAACTGATAAAATAACTGCGGAGTATTCCAGAAATTTTCGCAGATTAGAAAAAGAGCAAGTTCGAGTTTGGGAATATGAAATAAACCACTTAAAAACTGTTCTGCAAAAGTTTGACGGTAGAGTTTTGTTTGAATACTCTATCCCTCGAATTGGCAGACGAATCGATGCAGTACTGTTAATTAAAGGAATAGTTTTTGTACTTGAATATAAAGATACTGAGTCAAGTTTTCTACGCAGTTCAATAGATCAAGTTCATGATTACGCTTTGGATTTAAAGAATTTTCAAAAAGAAAGCCATGATAAATTAATTGTACCAATTTTAATAGTGACACGAAATAAACAAATTATAAATAATGAGATAACTGTGCAGTCAGACAGGGTTGTCGATCCAATTAAATGCAATTCTAGTAATTTAGAAATAATTATAAATGAAGTTTGTTTAAAATTTGCCAATGAAGCAGTGTTTGATTATATCGCTTGGGAAGATTCTAGATATTCGCCTACTCCTACAATTGTAGAAGCAGCGCAGGCATTGTTTAGCGATCATAAAGTTGAAGAGATATCTAATAGTGAAGGTAAAGAAAATTTAACATTAACAACAGACGTAATTAATAACATTATTGAAAAAACGAAACAGAATAATGAGAAGGCTGTTATTTTTGTTACGGGAGTTCCAGGCGCAGGGAAGACCCTTGTAGGTTTAAAATTAGTTAGTTCAAGAAAGCATCTTACAACGGAAGAAAACGCAATTTATATATCTGGCAATGGGCCTTTGGTTGAAGTTCTAAAAGCGGCTCTCAGCCGCGATAGAGTGCGGAGAAATAAAGATACAAAATATTCAGCGGTTTCGCGATCTATCGATTCGTTTATTTTAGATGCTTATCATTATAGAAGGGATTGTTTAAAGCATCCGAATGAAGCTCCAAATGAAAGGGTTGTGGTATTTGACGAAGCACAAAGAGTTTGGACTGAAGATAAACTTAAATCATATTTAAAAAAGAATAATGGAAATGATATTGATCAAAGCGAACCAGAATTCTTTCTTGGAGTTATTGGTAAGCATCAAGGATGGGCAGCTATTGTTTGTTTAGTTGGAGAAGGACAAGAAATCCACACAGGCGAAGCAGGTATTAATGAGTGGTTTAAGGCATTAAAAGATCGTAATGATTGGCATATATATATTCCGAACGAGAAAAAAGAATTTATCACTGAATATGGTTTATCAAACATATCGCCAGAAAAAAATTTACATCTGTCTGTTTCTGCTCGTTCTTTTAGAGGAGTAAAACTTGCCGAATTAGTTGATTGTATTCTCAATGGAAATTTAGAAAAAGCGAGTTCTGTTTTTAAGGAATTAAACTCACAAAAACAAGAACAACGCTATCCTATATATTTAACTAGAGATTTGGCAAATGCAAAGAGAAAGATAAAAGAAATGGCTCGAGGAACAGAGCGGTTTGGAATGATAGCTAGCAGTAAAGCAAAAAGACTTAGAGCAGAAGGTGTTTTTGTCCCTGAGTCAAATCCTAAATCATCTTTCTTTGAAGGCGTGCATTGGTTTTTAAATAATAAAGAAGATATTAGGTCTTCTTATATGCTTGAGTTGGTTGCAAGTGAATTTAAAATTCAAGGCTTAGAGTTGGATTATACAATAGTTGCTTGGGACGCAGATTATAGATACAATGATAAAGAAAAAGTATGGGTATCTAATGAGTTGAAAACTGATAGAAAAACAGGAACAACTTGGCAAGTAATTAATAATTCAATGCTTCAGAATTACTTAAAAAATTCTTATAGAGTATTATTAACACGTGCTCGCCAAGGGATGATTATTTTTATTCCGACTGGTGATGATCAAGATTTAAGCAGAAAAAGAGAATTTTATGATAGTACATATAACTTTTTGCTAAATATTGGATTTGAATTAATCTAATTGCCTTTCAAATTTTTAAACAAAAACTTAGCGAAGTCATCAAGTTCAACTGATGTTAATTCGTTGGTGACTGCTTCAAACTTTAAATACTCCAATCTTTGTTTTTTTGTTAGGGTGGCGGTAAATTTTGATTCTGCTTCACAAACCTTGTTTAACATCAAAAGATATTCTGCGGTTGGCTTTTGGTTATAATAATCATCGACTAATAGCTGTAAAATTTTGATCATAGTAAACTCCTTTTAAATAGATATAAAAAAACCAGCGTTGCTGGTAATGAAAGGTTTCGTTAGGTTGTATTATTTCCGGTTTTATGGTAAACTCTGTCTGTGAAAATTTGTTACACTAACTTGTCACTGGCGGGGGAATAATTGTGTAAAAAATGGTTGTAAAATCGAGTGACATTTTATTTGACACTTTCCCAAAACCACAACATTTAGTATGAATTAGCCCTATTATTGGGCAAATTAACACAATATATAGGAGGCAAAAGTGAAGATTAACTGGTTTCCAGGTTATGTTGTCGCTAAAATAGGGCTGAAATGTGTGGTTTTATAGTAGTATCTTGTCGAAAAGTGAGCATATCTGTGTCGAAAAATTGGGTGAAATTGATATATTTTTCAGGCAAAACTTCAGGCAAAAAGCAGTGTTTTTGCATAAAATTGCCCCTATAATAGGGAGAGTTTAATGCTTGGTTTCACAACAAATTTTAATTTTAGCAAATATTCAGAAATAAATTGTGCAATAAAATTGACTTTTTAATTAAAAAGGGATATAATAACAACATGAAAAATTTCGAAAGAACAATTTTAGTAGCGGCAGCCGCAAGAAACCTTGTTTGTAACACGGTGTTTTTGCAATAACTAAAAATTAAAGCAAAATCTAAAAGCACTCGTGTTACAGCGAGTGCTTTTTCATTATAACAATAAAGGGAGAGAAACTATGATTCATTTAAAATTTGCCCTTCGGGGCTACAAATAAAAGAAGGCTTGTAGCCAAAGTTTAAAATTAAAACAAATAAAGGAGATACCAAAATGAAAAATTGGAGTATTAAACAAATAAGAGATACTTATTTAAACTACTACCAAAGCAAAGGCGATTTGCTTTTGCCGAACTCGTCATTAGTGCCAAAAGATGACGAAACATTACTTTTCGAAAACAGCGGAATGTCTCCGCTGAAAGAAGAGTTTTTAGGAAATAAAAAACCACTACAAACAAATATGTGCAGCATCCAAACCTGCCTAAGAACGGTTGACCTTGATAGCGTGCCTGACAAGCATCACTATATAGTTTTTCACATGCTGGGAAGCTTTTCAATAGGAAAAATTGATAAGAAAATCACGCTATCGCGCTCACTGGACTTAATGCTTAACTACTACAAAATGCCAAAAGAAAAATTGTTTTTCTCAGTCTTCAGCGGCGATGAGCAGAGAGGGATGCCGTTTGATCAGGAAACATACGACATTTGGATAGAACTTGGCATTGATAAAAGCCACATAGTTCCATTGCCATTTGAAGATAATTTTTGGAGAATGGGCGGAGATAATGATGGCAGTCCGTGCGGGCCTTGCAGTGAATGCTATTTTGATATAGGGAAGGATGGAGAGGATTATTTAGAAACAGGCGTTTTCAACACGAAAACAAGATACCTTGAAATTTGGAATACTGGTGTTTTCATGGAATACTATCAAACGCCTGATACAAAATACATTCCACTAGAAAATAAGTGCACTGACTCAGGCTTTGGGCTTGAAAGATTCAGCATCACTTTGAACGGCAAAAGCAATATGTACGAAACGGAAGTTTTTGAGCCAGTGATGAACTGGATTAAAGATAACAGCAAAAACTTCAACGAAGTCAGCCAAAAGATAGTCTGCGAGCATACACGCTCATGTTTATTTTTACTGAATGAAGATGTTTTGCCGTCAAATAAAAAACAAGGCTATATACTAAAGCAGCTGTTAAGGAGAACACTACGACACCTGATTAAGTTAGGACTTGTGGACGACATTAAGGAAGTGGTTGAACTTACCTTTAAGAATATGAATGATATAGATTTGCACCCGGTTTGGAAGTACGAGCTAGAATTTTTCGTAAATGAATTCGAGAATGAAAGTAAAAAATTCTCTAAGTTGATTATCAACGGAGAAAAATATTTCAACGAGATAATCGGGCAAAACGGCATGGTAGTGGATGGCGAAATCGTACCGCAAGAGTGCTTTAAAATGTTTGATACTTTCGGCTTCCCAATTGAACTTACTTGCGAATTAGGAAGAGAAAAAGGACTAAAAGTGGACACAGAAAAATTCAATGAACTATTTGAGAAGCACAAAAGCATTTCTCGTGGAGAGAGTGCAAAGAGTGGACTAACCGAAATCAACGACAATACTAAAAAACTTCATACGGTAACGCATCTGCTGAATCAAACTTTAAAGAATGTTTTGTCAAAAGACATAAAGCAGAAGGGGAGCAACATAACTTCCGAGAGGCTTAGATTTGACTTCAATTACAACGAAAAAATTTCTGATGAGCAAATAACTCAAATTGAAAACGAAGTGAACTTACAAATCTCAAAGAATTTGCAAATAAGGTGTGAAGAGCTGAGCGTTGATGAAGCTATAAAAAGCGGAGCAGAGTGTGAGTTTAAGGACAAGTACGGAGATAATAAAGTCACAGTTTACTCAATCGGGAGCTATTCAAAAGAGATTTGCCGCGGGCCTCATGTTTCAAATACCAGCGAGATCGGGCAAGTCAAAATAACTTCAATTGAGAAAACTGGAAGCGGAATTCAAAGAATTAAAGCCGAAATAGTTTAATTATTTTACAGGGAATGAAAGCGAAGAAATAACTATTCTTTGCTTTTCTTTTTTTCGAAATTATGTTACATTAATTGCATAGCATTAGGGGAATGAAAACGGGAAAATCTTTGTGTAACTTTTTCAGGCAATTTATTTCAGAAACACAAGATATAGCCTATTATTGGGTAAATTTTATACAAAACACTACATATTGTGGAGGTTAAATGAAAATTTCGTACTTTCCGGGGCATATGACAAAGGCATTGCGTATGATGTCTGATGAGGTCAAGGTTGTTGACCTTGTTATTTATGTGTTGGATGCTAGAGCCCCCGCGTCAAGTGTAAACCCTAAGTTTGCTGAAGTAATTGGCAATAAGCCGATTTTGTATATCTTAAACAAGGCCGATATGGCGGAGGAGAGCGCGACGAAAGAGTGGCAGCAATATTTCGGCAAATTACCCAATAGTCAGGCGGTTAGCTTAAACAGCACAATGAATAATATCAGCAAATTTTTAGAGCCGACTATTCGTAAAATGCTTGAAACTAAATCTAAGAAGTACGCAAGCAAAGGAGTTAATCCCACTTTCAGGGCAATGGTGCTTGGAGTGCCAAACAGCGGCAAAAGCACGCTTATAAACAGCCTGGTGGGTAAGTATAAGGCTATCACCGGCGACCGTCCGGGTGTGACTAAGGGTAAGCAATGGATTAAAATGGCCAGCGGAATTGAGCTCTTAGATACCCCGGGCACACTTTGGCCAAGCTTTGATGAGCCGACCACTGCTAAGAATTTAGCTTATATCGGCAGCATAAAAGACGAGGTGCTAGATATAGGCGAGCTTGCACTGGAGTTTATTAAAGATATTTCGGCAATCGCTCCCGATGCACTGACCGAGAGATATGGAGTGCAATTCCCCTCTGGAGAGGGGTGTCACGAAGTGACGGGGTGTGTTTCTGGCGCAGAGATTGCTTCGTTTGAAGGAGCATCAGGAGCGACTCGCAATGACATTGCTGTGAGCATAATGGAGGCAATTGCTAAATCCCGCGGCTTTGTAACAAAAGGCGGAGAATATGACTACGAGCGTACTGCACGGGCAATTTTAGATGACTTCCGCAAAGGCAGGCTGGGACGAATTACTTTGGAGGCTGTGAATGCCAAAAGATGAAAACAAGAATAACGAATTGCGTCTGAGAAATCACGACGAATACCCAACGCCTGAAGTGCTGGAAAAGGTTTTGGGCAAGAGCTTTGATGCTTATGTTGCGTTTCAGGAGGCTTTGCCGGAGTTGGAAATAGAGCAGGAGTGGCAATGGTACACTCCTCACAAGGCATGGTTTGCCCGCGGGCAATATAGGTGGACCGGCCCGCGAGGGGTGGATAAAGAAAAGACTATCTATTGGGCTCATTTTTTTGATGGATATTTTAATGTGGCGGTGTGGTTTAAAGAGAAAAACAGACAGGAACTTTTTAGCGCCAAAGTAAGTGAGGGCACAAAGCAATTAATCTGCAACACCGCTACATTCGGCAAGGTGCCTACTTTTCCGGTAGAGATTGCTGTACACACCAAAGAGCAGCTGGCGGATATTTACGAGCTGATTAAACTAAAGAAAAAACTAGAAGCATGAAGTAAAAATGTTTTTGCGCCGCTTATAGCGGCGGCTACCCCGTCTGCTTTGCTTCGCTCGCATCCACCCCTTCGTAAAGGGGAATTATATGGAGGTAACGTGAACACAAAACCGGTTGGCGTATCAGGGGAACTGAAGGCCAAAGAATATCTTATTAAACAGGGTTACAAAATTATTGCAACCAACTACACCACAAAGCTTGGTGAAATTGATATTATTGCCGAAGACGGAGATACTATTGTTTTTGTGGAGGTAAAAGCAAGATACAGCGTGCAATACGGCCTGCCAAGAGAGGCGGTTACACCGTACAAGCAAAACAAGGTGCGAACGGTGGCAACGTATTATCTGCGCGCAAACAACCTTTTTAACCGCAAAGTACGCTGCGACGTAATTGAAATACTGTACGATAAACTACACCACTTTAAAAATGCGTTTTAAGAGCCAAGCGGCTCTTTTTATTTTTAAACTTTTTTGTATTTACCTATTGACAAAACGGCTGGGGGGGGGGGTATTATGGGTTTAAGGAATATCAATGGGAAAAGTAAAATGGCGGGGGGTGGTGGATCGGGGGGAATAATTGCAAGCGGGGCAGGGGCCAAGTC
>WRCD01000007.1 GCA_009784185.1 Bacillota bacterium | reverse complement strand
TTAGGTAACGGGATTGCGTTTTTGGTTTTAATCCGGCGTAGTTTGCGACTATGCCCGGAACACCCCTAACGAAAATGTATTGCATTTCGCTCCGGGTGTTCAAACTCTGTCGCCATTGGCGGAGAAGGAGAGATTCGAACTCTCGCTGCCTTTCAGCACTACGTCCTTAGCAGGGACGCCCCTTCGACCAGCTTGGGTACTTCTCCAAGGTTCGGATTAAAACAAATGCAGTATACCACCTGGTATGGGTGGTTGTCAATAAAAAACCAAAAAAAGAAAACAGGCGTGCGCCTGTTTTTATTTTGGAGCTGCCGTTTTGGATATTGCACCGCTAAAGTTTTGCGGTTCAAAGTGCGTATCCTGCCCGTTTTGGTGTAATTCATACCCAAAAAACGTATCCTGGCCCGCCTTCCCCTTTGCGTTGTGTTTTCCGCCCATTGGAGTAATATGGTATGCCTCGTCATTGCCGTCAATAATCAGGTCGTACCCGGGTATTGCCTGATACGCCTCGGTGGTGGTTGTTTCTTCGTGTTCCACAATCTCACTCCCCGCCGGCAAATAGTGCACTCCTTTTTCTACCTGAGCGCCGTTCCGCGCAAAATTGGCCGTAATAATGCCATATGCCGGGCCGGTTGTAAACTCGGCGGGAACAACATAAAACGAATCCAGGTAGTTTGTGCTTTTGTTTAGCACTGCCTGCTTTACTCCGTCCGGCGCCAGTGCCCACACCTCTTCGTATTTGCCGTACAACTGCCCTACTACTGTTGCCAAAATCTCGCCCGCAATAGTCTTGCCCTCATTTGTGGTCACTTCGCGCCCTTCGTCATATGTCTTGTCTATCTTTAAGCCCCATGAGCCTGTCTGGTCCATCTGTTTAACAATTTTGCCCACATCAATATTCTGCCTGTACGGCAAACCATGAATAGCCAGCCGCTTAATGGTTGTTATATGCGATTCCTCGCTCCGCTTTTCATCTTTAATTGTTTCCTCTTTGAATAAGGCAACCGTAGTAAAATAGCCGTCATGCGACCTTGATATGTCTAAGGTTGTATCTTCAGCCGGTTTAAACTTTATTCTGCAGCTGTAACTATCTTTGTTTTTCCTGGATTCGTAAAATTCAGGCATTGTCTGCATCAGCCGACTAATCTTATCGTTTAACGAACTAATCAATTCTTGGCTCATATTAGCCCTCCGCTATCTTGTTGTATGTCAATTATATACTCATAAAGCTTTTTTGTCAATAAGCGATTTTTAAACCGTTATTGTTATTTTAAATCTGTACAGAACATATGCAAACAGCGCAGACAAAACTAAGATTGCCAACATACCAAGCGGAAGCACGTAAGCGGCGCTAGCTGAAGTAATAAACAGATTGGTAAGCACCGCAAGCCCTCTGCCTGCGCCGGTAGCAAAAATAAACATTACAAGGCTGTTGCGCCCATACCAGGTTAATACAGGAATCTGCCTGGTCACAGAGAACTTGGCAAACAGCCAGAATACCGCCGCACCGGCACCAAGTGTAACAAATACAAACGGCATTGAAACCCTTGTTTTGCTGGCCATAAAAAATTCCAGCCCGCCTCCGGTAAGCTTAACCGCCAGGCTTGCCGCACCAAAAACAACTGCTGCCAGCACAAAGCCAAGCACCGCCCATGAAAATTGCTTAAAGCTGTTGCGGTAGGTTTTAGCTAAAAACATGGCAGCCATTATAAATCCGCACCACGCTATTGCGCCAAACAATCCGCCAAAGTCGTTTTGCGGCAGCGTTACGTAGTTTACAATTGCCGGCACAAACAAAAGCAGCTGATACAAAACAATTAAACCGCAGCCTATGCCAAGCTGCCACCACCTGTTGAGTTTTATAAAAAACAAACTGAGCAAGCCCGCAACACCAAACACAGAAAACACATTAAACCTAAAAAGTGTACCGGACTCCATAATTGCAGGAATAGCAACCAATAAAAATCCAACTCCGATTAATGCAAGGTAGCGTGAAGCATAACGCTTAACCGCCCCCTTGTAATCATTGGCCGCAGCGTATTTTTCTAGGCCGATTGCAAAAGCAAACACCAGCGCCAGCATAAAGCCGGACGCTATGTAGTCGGCAAACCGCATTATCTCTCCGTCAGCCGCGTGCAGCAGAAACGCCGGCGTATACGGGATTGTTTCGTAATAAAAAAATAACAGTAAAAAAACTATTATCAGCCCGCGGAAATTATCCAGCGCAAAATCCCTTTTCTTTTCTTGCGGCAATTTTTCTTCCATTATATTCCCCTTAAAAGAAAATCTTCGCCTTCTAATTTTGGTGCGGTCGAGAGGAGTTGAACCTCCACGGGGTTGCCCCCACTAGGACCTGAACCTAGCGCGTCTGCCATTCCGCCACGACCGCAAAACCATAAAGCAATTATACACGAGACGCCTCCGTCAGTCAAGACTCTTTTGGTTTATCTTAAAAGTTTTTACAAAGGCTTTTAAAAAACAAGGACTTGTGGTACAATATGTTGAAATTGTTGGAGGGTATATGAAAAAGGTTAGAAACGTAATAATTGCATTATCTTTTTCGCTGTTGTTTGTGTTTAGCATTGCCGGCTGCGAATGGAATCTCTCGCCGCGCGAACGAATCCTTACCTTTGGCCAGTTGCGTTCCATTGCCAAAATAGACAAGTGGGACAATGTAAACAATATGCTTGCTGACGGACTATTTTCTGATTGGACTAACAAAAAGCTGAGCCATACCCTGCGATACCAGGATGCAGACAATGTGTTAAACCAGCCGTTTGTTATGTACGATTACGAGTATATAAACACGCTTTATGTAAAAGGACAAAACGAGATTGTAGTGCAGGAGCAATTTTCAAACCAAACTTACCCCGGCGGCGAAAAAACTGATATATCAAGCGAGGACTATTTTTACTACAGCAAAACCGACAATATGGAATATTACTACATGGCTAAGTTGCGGCCAAACCATACAAGCCCTACTTATCATGCCAGATTCAACGACGGTGCAAACGGTTTTGAGTTTGACTCCATTACGGCCGAATTCTCGGCCAGCTTAGCCAGCAATCCGGCATTTATAAAGTCCATAACACAGGTTTTTAAGCCGGACAATTCCTACACCATTACCATAACTGTCGATATGGATAAACTTTTTAAACTTCAAGGAAAAAGCACAGAATATGTCACAACAGTTAAAACCCATGCTATGGAAATCGGATACGAACTCAAGGCTAATATCGTATTAGAGTTTAACACAAAAAGAAAATGTGACCGGGTTACCATATTGCAGCAGGAACTGGAGTACAGAAATTACCAGAACGGTCTTGGAAGCAATATAACTTATTATCCGACATTTTGTAAAACTTTTAGAGAAACCATTCTAGAACGCCACCAGGAAACAGTTAATGTGCCTGACTGGTTTGATATAGAAAATTATCTCCCGAATGAAGATGACTATGCTGCAACCACAGGAACGTATCTGTTTTATCAGGCACAGGCATTTATAAATAATGACCATTATCACTTCGGATTTTACGGTTCTTATATGACCCCGTCTGAATTCTTTTCCAAAATCACGCCATATGGCCTTCTTGATATGTACGCCATGCAGTTAAACGCGGATTTAACGGGCATTGTTACAACTACCGGCGGCAACACAATAAACTGCACATGGAAGCTATTAATTAGTAAAGAGGTTGAATTGACTATAGGAAACACAAGGCACATCTATAGCGGCCTATATGAAAACTTTACTATAGGAAAAAGTTATTGGCCAAACAGTAATTTATCCATTTTCTTGGAATACAGAAAGGTAGCATGGTAAACAAAAACCGGGCACAAAGCCTGGTTTTTCAATAATTGTATTAAACCCTTTAGGCTTGACTAAACAGGCATAATCAGGTATAATTATTGTATGCATAAATCAGACACAAATGATGAAATATTTATAAATAAAATCCCGTACAAGTGCCGCATCAGGCGGGAAAAGCATTACCGGAACCCCAAGAAGATGAGGGGCTGGATTGTTCTTTTATCAAGAATAATTTGCGCAATAGCCCTGATGCCTTATAAGCGCACATTGGTTAAAGTGGGAATGCACGAGATTGAGGCGAAAAAGACGCCGTACCTCCTGCTGGTTAACCACGCTCAGTTTCTGGACTTTTACATAACCGCAAAAACCCTTCTGCCAAACAAATTCAATTCCATAATCAGCTATGACGGATTCGGGTTTAACTGGGTGTGGCCGTTTTTAAAGCTTGGCGGCGGAATACCAAAGCGCAGGTTTATAAACGACCCGGGCATTGTTAAAAGCATTATTCACAGCCTGAAGAAAAATAAGAACATCTGCGTAGTCTTCCCGGAAGCTCAATACTCTCCGTACGGCACAACCTGCACTTTTCCTGCAAGTGTTGCCAAAATGGTTAAAATGCTTAAAGTTCCTGTCAGTATATTAATGATTAGCGGCCACCACTTAAACAAGCCCATGTGGGGCGATATTATCCCCAGAATGGAAGTGCCGCTGCTTGCTGTTCAAAGCCTGCTGTTCACGCCCGAAAAAATTCAGGAATTATCTGTTCCGGAAATCTATGAAAAGCTGCAGGCCGCTTTTAAATACAACGATTATCAATATTTGCAAAGCAACAATATCCGCCTTACATATCCAAGAAGGGCTGTGGGCCTCCAGAATATTTTATACAAATGCCCTTGCTGCAAGTCGGAATTTAACATGATAAGCTACAACGCTAACCTTCAATGCTTTGCCTGTAAAAACGAATGGCATTGGGACACATCCGGGAAGCTTGTAATGCTTAACGGCCAAGCTCCGTTTGACAACATCCCCGATTGGTGCGAGTGGGAACGCGCCGAAGTGCTAAAAGAAATTAAAGCCGGAAGCTACAACATTACAACAGATGCAGAACTTTTTACCTTGCCGCACCCGAGAAAGTTTAGAAAAATCGGTAAGGTAAGCCTGAAGCACGATTGCAGCGGCTTCAGCGTTTCGGGCCGGTACAATAAAAAAGAGTTTAAAATTATCAGAACGCCGAGCGATGATTACACAATTCAACTTGAGTATAACTACCTGCGCCTTAAAAGAAAACATTGCTTTGCCTTTTCAATGCTTGATGACAGCTTCTATCTGGCGCCTACAAAAAGTGAGCATATTTTAAAAATTTATTTTGCCGTTGAGGAATTGCATAAACTAAAAAATTCTCCTCTAAGATAGAGGGGAATTTTTTGTTAAGCTTATATTTTACAATTTTTGTCGTCCTCGGGGCTGTTGGGGTTTTTGCTGTATGACGGCGGCATATTGTAAAAACTTACATCCGCACACGCAAGCTTTACCAGATACCTGTATTGGCGCCTGTTGCGCACCCTGTCTATAATAAGTTTTTCGGTAGCTCCCCAGCCAAACACCCAGGCAACTATAAACATAACCTGCGGCAGGATATCTAAGAAAAAGTTTCCTCCGGCGTGTTTTTCTATAAAATAACCGCCTACAATAACCGAAACGCTGATTAGCAGAAACAAAAATCCCAGTATGGTATTGTGCCGGTTTTCATCCATCAACTCCATGCGCTTAAACGTGCACGTGGATTTTAATGTTTCCTTAAACAGTTCACGCCGCTCTGTATCTTTAATAAGCACATCATTATATACCTTAATGTGCACCTGTCTGTCGGTGTTGTCATTTTCAGATTTTATGTAATCGTACAAATCAGGATTAAGCCTAAGGTTAAACCTATTGCTGTATTGCTGGTATGCTGCGGTATGGTCGGCCAGTTTAACAACAATTATTTCCTTTCCGTCTTCTCCGATTGACGACGTAGGGTCATAGTCCACTTTTAAATTCTCTCTGTCCTGCAAGCGGATATTACGCCGTTGCTGCTTTTCTTCCGCGGTTAAGACAGGCTTTTCTTTCAGCCTCTTAACCACCTGCTTCGGATTTTCTACAATTACACTTCTTCCCATTACCTCTCCTTTAGTGCTTTCTTAATAAAGTGCAGCACTGTACTTTTGTATTGCTCCATATGCGGAACAAACTCGTCTGAGTAAAGTAGTTTTTCAAAATCACATAGCGACAGCCATTTTACTGCTTCAACTTCGTTTGGGTCTAAAGCCATATCTTCAACTTTAGTATCATCCGTTACCAAATAATGTTGGGCAAACTCCCAGCCTTTTTGGTTTAGCGTTTCACATTGAAATACAAACCTTTCTTTCGGCAGATTAATACCCAGCTCTTCCCGCGTCTCTCTTTGGCAAGCGGTTAGTAAATCCTCGCCGGCATCAACGTGTCCTGCACTTGGAATATCCCACTTGCTGGGGTACTGCTTTTTAGTAGAAGCCCGCTTCTGAACAAGCATGCTGCCCCCCCCCTCAGAATTTACAAACCAGATATGCACCGGCTTATGATAAACGCCTGCGTTTTCTTTATGCGCTTCTTCGCGAGTCATAGTGCCAACAAATTTGCCGTTTTTATCGAAAACGTCTAAAAGTTCCATCTTGTTTAAACTCCTGTTAACTCTTCTAAAAGTTTAATAAGCTCCGGGATTTTATGCACGCCGTCACATCCGCCAAAGTGCCGGTAACCGGTCAAGTATTTGCTAACCGAATCAATCTGCCTAATATAATCCTGCAAAATATCTTTTTGTATCAGTCCATCATCACTGTAAAACGAGTATTTGGTTTTTATGTTGTTCTTTACAAAATCTAAATCGGCTTGCATCGGAATTGACTGCTCCAACGCTTTTGCCAGGTAATCATTGCGGTCAAGGGCCGGCATTCTGGCGTATCCAGCAACCGAAACATATGCTTTGGGTACAAACTTGTGTTTGTTGCAAAATCTTACAAAATACGGGTTGGAAACACTGTGTGCTATAACTATTGAATTCTTGTTAAGCTGTTGCCCCCCCCTAGAAATTTGCTTAAGATAAAATCAAACTTTTCAAAACTTGACTCTGCCCTTACCGGAAACTCAGGCATGAAGAATTCAATACCTTTGTCCGCCATTTTCTGCTTAACGTCCAATCCCCAATATTCCAGCGTGTCTCCGTTCAGGCTATGTAATACAAAAACGTTTTTCCCCATTCCCGTATTATAACATATTGTCAAAAAAATTAAAAACATAAAAATCCAAAAACTTTTGCAAAAAACCCTTGACAGCCGCATACTATGTATTGTATAGTACTATGCATAGAAGGGTGTTGTGTAGTTTTTGCGCCACCTACGGTGTCGGCTACCCCGTCAGCCTGACGGCTGCCACCCCTTCGGAAAAGGGGAATTTTTACAAGAGGAGTGTATTATGGACGCGCAGTTAAAAAAGGGGCTTTTGGATGCCTGCATATTGGCCGCCATTAATAAAGGCGACTCATATGGTTACAAGCTGATTGAAGATACTAAAACCATTATTGAAATATCCGAGTCTACATTGTATCCGATACTCAGGCGGCTGGAAGCGGGCGGATACCTAAGGACACACACCAAGGAATATGACGGCCGGCTGCGGAAGTATTACGCAATAACCACCAGCGGCAAGGTGCGGCTGCAGGAATACAAGGCAATGATGAATAGCATGAAGATTATATATGAGAAACTGTTTGAGGAGGTAAAATAGGTGAAAAAAGACGTGTTTATAAAAGAACTGACCGAGCGGCTTGAGCGCTTGCCGGAGCAAGAGCGCAGCGAGATTATAAACTATTATAATGAAATGTATCTGGATAAGATTGAGGGCGGAATGACCGTGCAGCAGATTCTGGATGAGTGGGGCTCGGCGGAGGCGGTTGCAGAGAGAGTGTTGGCGGAGAGCGGCGAACCTACGCTTGCTTCGCAAGCGGCTACCCCGTCGGCTGACGCCGCCACCCCTTCAAAAAAGGGGAATTTTAGCGAGAACACCCCCCAGCCATCCACTTCTAGCGAGGGGATTGCTTCGCCTGAAGGAGTATCAGGTGCGACTCGCAATGACAGTAACTCTACCCCGCTTGAAAAGGGCATAAAAGCCGCCAAAGAAAAAACCGGCAACTTATTTAAAAACAAAACCTTCTGGGCTATCTACTTAGCAGGCTTTGTAATAACCTTCCCTCTTACTGCTGGCCTGCTTGGATTGGCAGCAGGGTTGCTTGCCGGAGTGCTGGGCATTTATATCGGCCTTGCGGCTGCCGTACTTGGCTGCATAGTCGGTGGGTTGTATTACCTGGCTGCGGGCGTTGTAATGTTATTTACAAGCCCCATGCCGGGTCTTGCTCAGGCAGCGGTTGGAATTGCAGCAATAGGAATAGGCTTTGCTTTTGGATTATTGTTTGACTTTGTTACGCGACTGCTTATTAAACTGTTTTCTAAAAAACGCCCAGCCGAAACCGTAAAGAAAAAACACAAGCTTCACATTATTGTAACCGCTTGCGTTGCTGCCTTATTAATAGTAGTGTCGGGCGTAACCTTTACGGGTGTTGCGGCAGGCGTCAGCTGGAACATGGCGGCCTTAGACAATAAAACCTATACGGCAGCACAATTTACAGAGCTGGACAGTGCGGTAAACAAGCTTGACATTCAGGTTGTATCCAGAAATATTGAAATAAAGCAGTCGGTTGGCGAATACAAGATAGACTACCATGAAATTACAGACAGCACCCTAACAATAACATATATTGACAACACGCTTAAAATCCGTGAAGACAATAAATACAAGTTCTGGCACAATAATCTGTTTGAAGCGTTTAACTACAGCAAGCAGAAGATGATTATTTACCTGCCCGTTGTTGTAAGCGAGGTTTCCACTGTAAAAGTAACATCCGGCGCAATTAAAATAACAGATATATGCTTTAACAGCAAGCTTACATTGGGCGCAACAAGCGGAAGCATTCACCTGGAAAACATTACGGCACCGGTAGCGGAAATAAACTTTACAAGCGGCTCGGCTAAGGTGCAAGGCTGTGAGTTTAACGGGATTGACATTAAAGGCACAAGCGGTGATATACACATTATAAACACAACAGCAGCTACCGGCAATTTTAAGCTGACAAGCGGTGATATACGGGGCAACGGCATTGACATTAATGCCACCGTATTTGAGCTAACAAGCGGGAACATAAACGCAAGCTTTGCCGGCGCAAAACCGGAATACACCATTACAAGAACCGTGACCAGCGGCTACAGCAACACTGCTCCGCAAACCGGCAGCACCGCCAAAACCATATCCGCCAAAGTTACAAGCGGAAGTATAAGACTATTCTTTGCGTAAAGCAAAACAAAAACTCCCTACGGCAGAGGGGGTTTTTGTTTATCTGCATAATCTTACATAAAATTACTTGTTTTTACCGAACTTATACTATACAATATTTGACATATCATATGCGAAAAGCACTTGAGTTGAGGGAGACACAAAACTTCATGATAAAGACAATACTGACGGACTGTTTTAATACAATAATTTTAAGAAAGACTTCGGCAGAAGAAGTCGTTTTTAATTGGTGCATAAAGCTTGGCGGAAAGTATTCTGTAGACGCAAATGTTTTATATAAATTGTTTTATAAAAACATGATAAAAATTGCCATAAAAAACCTCTTCAAAACCGGAGAGATTGAAACCGAGTATGCCGAAGTAATGGCAAGGTCATGTTCGGCACTAAAACAGCACATTACAGATTTGGACGTAGAAGAGTTTAAAAAAGATGCGCTGAACATATACATTGAGACAGAAGCCGAAAGCCAGTTTGTAAACCGGGAGTTTGTGGATAAACTTGAGCAGTTTAAGTCGGGCGGCGCAAAGATATATGTGGTGTCGGAGTTTTACCTTGGTAAAGACGTATTGAAGCAATGGCTGGACAAGCTGGGGATTCTGCATATTTTTGATGACGTGTTTTCTTCTTCGGATTATATGCTTACCAAAAGGTCCGGAAGGCTATACAAAAAACTAACAAAAGAGCTTGGCCTGAAAAAGAAAGAAACCATTATGTTTGGCGATAATATTCTTTCCGACATTATAGCCGCACGCCTGTTTGGTATTAAAACCAAAAGAACGCACGCAAGGGCCGTTAAGCCGACCAAAACCTTTAAGCAACAGATTAAGTACGGACGGTATCACAAAGAGATAACCGATGTTTTTAACGAGCGCAGCGGGAACTACAACTTCTCCAACCACGCATTTCCTTTCTTTTTGTTTACACGGCGGCTGCTTGCCCAACTGGAGCAAAGAGAGGTTAAAAATGTGTTCTTCCTGTCCAGAGAAGGACAGTTTTTAAAAAAGCTGTTTGATAATTACTGCGCGCTGACACACAGAGGACAGGATATAAAATCGCATTATCTGTATGCCAGCCGAAACTCATTGTACAGAGCCCGCCTGAGGCCGCTTGCCGAGGAAGATTTTGAGTTTATCTTAAAAGCCGCATGGGGCATGAGCATTTATGCGTTTTTGTCTACTTTAGACTTTACGGCAGCGGAAATTGAAACTGTGAACAGCCAAATGAATACAGATGTAAAGAAAAAGCACCGCAAGTTTGGTAATTCGGACATATATAAAAAATTGATTGCAAGTAAGGCTTTTAAAGACATATACGAACAGAAACGAAAAGGACAGGCTGAAGCACTAAGCGCATATCTGGATAGTTTTGGCGTTGATTTCAAAAAAGAGGGTATGCATATTGTTGACATAGGCTGGCGGGGAACAATGCAAAATCTGCTAAAAAACTGCTTAGACAGCAGCATAGCGGTTAATGGTTATTATGTTTGCTTAAAAACGTTTTTCGGTTCATTTATTAAAAGCAACAAAGCCTGCTTTCAGGCAGGTAAATCTAAGCAAGGCCTGCTGCATCATGTGGGAAACAAAGAGCAATTTGGAAACAAGCTGTTTGAACCGTTAATATTGCATGACTATGAGCAGGTTTGCAGAGCCGACCACAACCGTACGGAAGCATACGAAATTAAAGACGGCAAGCCCGTGGTGATTTTTGCCAACAATACCGTTGATGAAGGTGAATTGCACAAAAAGTATTTTGCGCCCATTCAAAAGCAGATTGAAGAAAAGTTTAACAAACTGTGCGCGTATGACACAAAGCATCTTTCCCTTATGGAGCCGATGGCTATTGAAATGTTTTACAATATGATAAAAAAAGCCTCCCGCCACGACTTAAATTTTATAGCGGACGCACTGGAATCTTACCACGACAACTTTGTTATGGTTGGCTACTTAGTAAAAGGTATTAACCGCTCTTATATAAAGCTTGGCTACAGACTTTTGTATTGGCGTTATACCGTTCAGTTTGCGTTTGCAAAAAGAAGAGTGCGCTCTGCTTATTTGCGGCTTATATTAAACAGCTGCGGCAAATGTGAAGCCGCACAAAAAGCAAAGGTCAAAAAACAAGAGAAGCGAAAACCGCGCTGCCACCACGCCTGAAAGGAGAAAGTTAATGGCAGATTATACATCACACGTGCTTGCGGGTCAGCAGGTGCTGAAATTGCTGTCGGCAGAACCACAAGTTCTGATAAACGAAAACAGGTTTGCGTACAACCTGGGGCTGCAGGGCCCCGACATCTTGTTTTATCATAAGGCGCTTGGCGGCGGGAGTTCTCTATCCAAAAAAGGTTACCTTATGCATAAGACCAAGGCCAACAAAATGTTGCTGTTTATGCAGGAATACGCCTTAAAGCAACAGGATAATGTTAAGAATATGCTGACTAGCTATATTTTAGGCTTTATATCGCATTACAGCACCGATATACTCATCCACCCATATGTTGGATATCAGGTTCAGCTTAAACTGGATGCGGGCGGCAAGGGCGGCAAGGGCAGCAACAGCCATTACCATACCAAGTGGGAATCGGATATTGATGTAGCCATGCACAAAGCTTACACAGGGAAAAGCATATGTGGTTACAAAAACAACCTGGTGTACGGCAAAAAGAAAGACCGGCCCGCCCTATACAAACCGATTGCCGAGATGTATATTGCTCTGCTAAAAGAACTGTTTAATGAAGATTTTACGCTTGAAACAATTCAGGAAGCAATAGGCAGCATAATTAGCATAAACAATTTGTTTTACAAGCGCCTGTATTGGATACTCCACCCTGTAAGCAAGATACTAAAAATGAATGATGCGTTTACAACACATTTTAAACGCAGCAACAAGTTGGATGTAACCCTTAAAGAAGACTGGCATAATATTATGACCAAGGAAAAACACAACGAAAGTATTGCAGAACTTTTTGATGCTGCAAACGAACTCGCGGCAAGCGATATTGAAAAAGCCTATGCGGCAATGAAACAAGGCAAGACCTACAAGGTTGACGACACGCTGAGCTTCGAAAACGGATTATGGTAAACAGAAAAACAAAAACCACTGCAATAGTGGTTTTTGTTTTTACTACAATTTATTTTTCAAGTTCTTTTATAACTAACACCTTGTATTCCTGTTCGGTAATTTCTCCGTTTTCTTTCAGCTGTTTAAGGAGCGCCAGATTCTTTTCTTTTGTATCGGCTGAAACCGTAACCGCTACCTTGGTTTCATGGCTTAAGCATAGTCCGACTATAAGCAGAGCCAGAATAGCAGCTGCCACAATTAACCCGACTACTGCCCATATGCTAGGCAGCATAAATATTTCCAGAACAACCAACAGCCCGTTTATACATATAAGTGTAATCACAAACGGCTTTGAAGTGCGGCGCACACATAGCAAACTGCCAAACAGAGCGTTGACAAGAGCTAACGCAAGCATAATGGACACTAACACATACGCAAATGTAAGGCTGATGCCAAAGGCTCCAAAAACGTCACTAACCCGCCCAAGCGCAATAAATGACAATATTACATCCAGAACCACAAGCCCGCCAAAAGCCATAACCAGTATTGCACCTGTAAGCAAAACGTTGTTTTTGACCGGGTTGCCAAAACGCACACCTGCCGTTTTATCTTTTGCTCTTGCATCTCTTACTCTTGCTCTCTCTTCTTTTGTTTTGAACCGACCAAAAGAAAGCCCCAGCAAAACAATTATTACTGCACAAACGGGAAGAATCGCGAGTTGAATACCAAAAACACTTTGTGTAATCATATGTATGGCTTGGGTTGCAACAAACAATGAAGCTGCCGATAATAAGACAATTGCAACCGACTGCTTTTTCTTTACAAAACAGTAAAAAAGTCCGCAAATCATGAGTGCAGGTGATAACACTATAGCTGAAATCGCCCCAAACGAAAGAAGGTCGCTCAGCGCATAGCCCCCCGGGCGGGTGACAACATCACCAACCAGAACAAAAAGCACAAACGCGCCTAATACAACAGAAGTTATTGCTGCCGATAAACCAAAGATTTTATTTAGTTCCATTTTTTCTCCTTATTAAATTAATGCTCTAATAATAGCATCGCCCCCCCCCGTGTCAATAGTTTTGCCCGAATAATTTGTGTTATATTAATAAAAGCCGCAGCAAGCTTTGCCCATAGCGGATTAGTGTAGTGTTAACAACATACACCCCGTCAGCTACGCAAGTGCCCCCGGCGTCGGGCATAGCCCTAGCCCGCTTGGGCTACAAACAGCGCCCCTCTTATAGAGGGGAATTTTATTGTTTGGGAATTTTTTGTTTTACACAACAATAATCATATACCATGAATTATGAAATGCTGGTAAACAAAAATAGCCCCGTCTCCGCTGAAGAGATTGCTAAGGTTAACTTAGCTCATACCGTAGACGTGTACGGTAACCCTGTGCGGCTGGAAGTTGAAACCTTAAAAGCCTTTCGTCTATTAAAAACCGCTATGCTGGAGAATGGCATAATGATTGGCTTGTCCTCAGGATTCAGGAGCTTAGAGCGGCAGCAGGAATTGATTGACGGCCTGCTTGCGCAGTTTAGTGAAGAGTATGTGGCCAGCGCACTGGCTCCGGTTGGAGCAAGCGAGCACCACACCGGCCTTGCGCTGGACTTTGTAGTACGGCGCGACGGCAAGTGGATAGACGGCAATGCGGACGTATTATATACCGCGGATGACATATACAGGCAAGTCCACCCGCACCTAGCCGAATTCGGGTTTATATTGCGCTACCCATTAGGCAAAGAGCATATTACCGAATACAAATATGAGCCATGGCATATCAGGTACGTTGGCCAAACATTAGCCGCACATTTATATGAAACAAACCAGACTATGGAAGAACATTACATACACCCCGCCCCTAACGGGGCACCCCTCTTGTAGAGGGGAATTTTTTGTAGTTGAGCTACGACCCGAAAACAAAAAAGCCGTTACGGCTTTTTGTCTTGTATTTCTTCGGTTTTTAACTTTGCTTTCTTGGCAATTATCTTTTTTTCTATCAGCTGATATGTAAACACTATTGCGGTTACTCCAACCACCACCATCGGCCCCACCACGTACCACCATAAGAATGTGCCGTCTACAAACGCACGGTTTATTTCCATTGAGTCACTAAACCCCAGCGCACGTATCTGAAACAGGCCAAAGGTTACGTACGCACATAGCCCGAGTGCAAGCGCCCACCATTTTTTCCAGTCGGGACGGAACTGACGGTACATTATAAGCAGAATTGCCAGCAGCAGCGCAACCGAATGGTGCAGCATCCCAGAATAAGTCCGTATCGGGTCAAGACCGATTATAAACGACGGAAAGATTAATGTAAGAACCGGCCCGATTATTGCCATATACACTATGCAATGAAAAACCGGATGGTTTTTGTTTTTAACAAACAATGTGCACAATGCCAGCAGCAGCGTAGTCATACTGCAAAACGAGTATGGCATCAGCTTTAAGGCATCGCCTTCAATTACCGCTAAGCTAATCCGGTTCCAAACAAACACCGCAAGCAAAACGCCGGCAACCGCAAGGATTGCAATCTTTACCGACTTATCGGTTTTGCAAAACTTTTTTATAAGCACAAGCACCGCAACGGTTAACACAACCGATATTACAATGTACAAGATGTGTTGCAAATCATAAAGTTCCATTTATTTTCTCCTTTGTTTAAGTGGGGATATGGGCTTGCCGGCCATCAAAAACATTATCTGCAGGACTCAATAAGCATTTTTCAACAATTCCTACAATTTTTCTGGCTTCCCGTTTGAAATAACTTTCCTCTTCTTTTATATCAACGCCAAACATTTTGTCAATTTCTTCTTTCCAAATTCCCCTATCCAAAGCAGATATCACAAAATCTTTTGCCGGCTCTGCCCATTCTTTCAATCTGTTCGCATCGTTTTTTTCAAGTTTCAGGTGAAGGTTTGCCAACTCTTCTGCGGTAAAATCCTGCACCAGTCCGGAATCGGATAAAAAGGTATAAATTGCCAAGACATTGCCGCCTGTGTCGCTAGCGTTTGCGGTGCTTTGAAAATCATTTTGAAAGTCGCTCACAACATAGCTGCCGTCATAGTTGCGACGCGGAGACATCGAAACACTCTTGCTCCATTTGTCCCATTTTATCTTTAAAAACGCCTCAATTCTTTCTTCAGCCTCAAGCCTCCTAGCCTCTGTTATGGATTCCGGCTTCAAGTTTAAGTCCAACAGCTTTGTTTCTGTCAGAATAAAGCCGCCATCTCTTATTGTATCTTTGCTTAAAAAATCTCGGCCGTATAGTTTTTCTAAATCCTCAAATGCAATAACTCCTCCGGTTGCGGCGTCCTTTGCTTGCAAAAGCCGTAATTTGTCTGCAGCAATATGCTGGGAGATATGGCTGGTTTGCGTTAGGTTTGTTTTGGACACAGAAAAACCGCTTGTGTCAAAGGTTAGCACTACCAAATCGCTGTATGGAAGCTTTCCGTATAGCTCGTGTTTCCAGTGGGTTATCTCTTCAAGCTTTTCGATGTAATAAACAGCTTCACTATTAACCGAAGGCGTTCTTGCCCCTTTTTTAGGAACAAGTCCTTCTTTGGAGATTTTGTATAAATATTTCCTTCTTGTGATATGATAACCGGTATTTTGATTCACCTTCACCCCCTGTGCAAGTAACTGTGCCCGGAAAAATTACGAAAATGGAGCTGATGACGGGAATCGAACCCGTGACCTCCGCCTTACCAAGGCGGTGCTCTACCAACTGAGCCACATCAGCGTGAAAGTGAAAACCATTATACCTTTTGCTTGCCGGTTTGTCAAGCCGGAGTTAACATTTTGCAAGTTTGGCTCATACAAAACTTACATGAAATGCATACCCGGCGAAAAGTTAATGCTGCTGGCAGCCGGACTGGCGGCAGCTATAAGCAAAAACGAGGAGGGAGAAGAAATTCTGGCAATGGCCGATTTTTTTGGCATGGTTGCCGCCAACCTTATTGCAATTGCCGACAGAAAGCTTTATTTTGAAGACCCGAATAACAAGTGCAAAACAAAGAAGTAAAAACTCCCCGCTTGGGGAGTTTTTTATTGTTGCTCTTCATCTCCTGCTTTCGACTTCCAGTACCGCAAGTTAGGCATCTGTTTAAGCTTTTTGGGCAGCTTGTAAAAGCTGAACACGATTGCCGCAATAACCATAAATATGAGCGCATACGTAAATACGTGCGCATAACTGCCAAGCGCGGTAAACAGGAATCCAACCGCAATCGGCGTCAGGCTTTGAGCCAGCATGCTAAAGAAATAATACATTCCGGTAAACTTGCCTATGCTCTTTTTGCTGCTCATTTCAACAACCATCGGGTATGAGTTGATGTTAATCCAGCCCCAGCCCCAGCCGGCTATAAATATACAGCCTATTACAAGAATCTTTAACAGTTCGGGGTTTGCACCCATAAACACGGCAACAGACATTGTTGCGGTTCCAAGTATGGTCATGCCAAGGCCCACAAGAATGGTGTTTTTTCTGCCAATTTTTCCGCTGACCCATGCGCCGGGAAGGAAGCTGGCAAGGCCGGACACCGCGGTAAAGATTACTGCCATTCCCCAGAATCCGCTTTCGCCTATAATGTTTTCACTAAACAAACTTCCAAACGTTTCAATTGCGTTAAAGGCAAAGAACCACAGAAACACCGAAGCCAGCAATACCCATAAGTTAAACTCCTCCACCTTGCCGAGCGGTTTGTCTTCCTCAATCCGCTGGACTACTTCGGCCTGTTCTTCGCCAATCTTCATTTCGGCCTCGGTTAGTTTTGCCAGTTTGTTTTCACGTATCTTAAGCGCAAGCAATGCAATGGCCACTATCATAATTGCGCTTGTAATTGCAAACGGCACCCAGATGTTGGGGTTAACAACATCGCCCGCGGTTTTAAACGGAAACACCATTATAAGTGCACCTATAAGAATCGGCCCCAGGTATCCCATAAAGTTGATAATTGCATTTGCCTTGCTGCGCAGCGGTTTTGGAGTAAAGTCCGGCATAAGCGAAACCGCAGGGTTTCTGAACACATTCATAATAAGCAATACCGCAGCCATGGCCAGAATAACACCAAGCAGCGAATTAATCATAAACATAAGCGCAATAAACGGCAGCATAATTACCGCACCGGCAGCACCAAAAATAATATACGGCATTCTTTTACCAAGCCTGCCTCTGGTTCTGTCGCTTAAAAAACCGAACAGCGGAATCATAAACAAGGCCGTAATATTGTCGGCCGCCATAATTACGCCAATTAAGTAGGCATGGTCGGTTGCCGTGCCGCCGAAATTAGATATAAACAACTCGTTTAAAATAAGCGGACAATAAGTGTTGTATACCTGCCACAACATCAGGATTGTAAAAAACGCAAATCCAATATACATGGTTCGGCTAATGTTTAACTTTAACTTTTCCATCTCTTCCCCTTTCGTATTACTGTGCTGTCGTTGCGAGACAGCCCGAGACTCTTCAAGCGAAGCAATCCCCCGGATAGAACTTGTATGCTCTAATTGTATTCCTATAATAGATATAAGTCAAACGATTGTGTTGACAAAAAAAGCCCGTCAGGGCTTTTTTGTTTGTGCTATCATATATTACTCTATGAAATATCGGCACTTAATTGATGCGGGCGTAATAATTCCGCACCCCGAGGTTGTTTTTATAGATGACAGCGTTAAAATCGGCAATGGCACTGTAATTGAGCCGTTTAATATTATTAAAGGCAGCACTGTAATCGGGCAGGACGTGCATTTATTAGCCGGCAATAATATAGCCGACTCCGAAATTGGCAGCGGCTGCCGGATTGGGCCTTACGCACATTTGCGCCCGGGCAGCATTATTTCTGATAACTGCCGCATAGGCAACTTTGTGGAAATTAAAAAAAGCGTAATTGGAGCGGGCTCCAAAATTGCGCATTTAACTTATGTGGGAGATTCCGAGATTGGAGAAAACGTTAATCTTGGCTGCGGAACCGTAACCGTTAACTATGACGGTAAACAAAAGCACAAAACCGTAATTGGCAACGGAGCTTTTGTGGGCAGCAACGTAAACCTGGTTGCGCCAATAACTATCGGCAAAAGTGCGGTTGTGGCAGCCGGCAGCACGGTTACCGAAGACGTACCTGATTATGCCCTGGCCATTGCAAGAGAGCGGCAAACAAATAAAGAAGACAGATACAGGCAGCACTAGAGACTGGGACCCTTAAGACACAAATCTTTAGGTAGCTCCTTGTCAGTTAATCTTTTTGCTAAACCTGAATAGTTTGGATTTATTAATTCATTGCAGAACATTGTTTTTATTTCATGAATGTAGTTGTCTGCAACCTTCAATACATTGCCTGTTTCAAGCTCTTTTTCCAAAAGCATAGCTTTTGTTGCCTGAAACATTTCGGCAAACACCAAATCAATAATCTCATCGGGAACACTGTTGGTTAAAAAGTTTACCGGCTGGCCGTCGTTAAAAAGCAAGATTGTTCTGCCATCTTTAGATAGTTTCTTTATGTTCCCAAAATCCTTTTGCGTATCGTAGCCGCCAACATCAAATTCAACCTTGTTCGAACTTCCGCTTATCAGCATCGCTCCGTCTTTTAATTTGTACTGCAAAGAATTTGCTGAAACGGAAGCATTTCCTGTAACACCAATAACCACGTCAGCATCAGAAATATCTTGCAGTGCAGCAGTTTTAAATCCATCAGACTCTGCGGCCAACAGTTTGGCTTTATCATTGTCATAAACAACAAAGCTTTCTGTATTAATCTTTAATCGTTTTGCAACATTTTTCCCTATCATCCCGTACCCAACAAGGAAAATCTGTTTGTCATATAATGTAGAATTGTTTCTGTTCAGTAAAAGTTCAGCAGAGTCTACAATGGAAGCGCCTACATAATTTGCTTCCATTTCTTTCATTTCTCCTTCTGCTACCGAAAACACAACATGGTTGTTTGACGGATTGTCTTTATATCTCCTATGTCCAAAAGCAGTGTCCTCAACAACTCCTGCTAAATGCTCAAACTTTTCATCGGCTATTATTTTTGAATACTGACCGCCTAAATCCATAATTAAAATTTGCTTTCCGTCTGCTTTGCTTTTTTCTTCGGCGGCATCTAATACATTCTTACAGCGTTCATAATCAAGTTTCTCATCTTGTTTTAACAAGCGTATATCAACGCTTCTTTTCCTTAATTCGTTTTCGCTCGCCGCTCTATGAGAATACGGTTTTGAAAAAACAGTACTTATCTCAATACCATTGTCTAACAAGCTATTGCAAAAATCCAGAGTATCGGGGAGCAAGTGCTGAACTATAATGAATCTGGTGTTTTTGAATAGGTCTCTATTTTGTTTTATTAATGTCTTGGAAACAATCATTAACTCCCTCACTCAGACTATTTTGTGTCAGTGTTTTTTCTCTTCAGTTCGCTTTGCATAGCCTTCCATTTTTTCAAAAAGCGTTGGTTGTCTTCACTTTGGTCCAGTTGGCTGAATTCTTCTACAGTAAACCAGCGCAGTTCGTTGCTTTCATCAGAGATTTGAAATTCTTCTTCATTGGTTGAAAAAATGAAACGAATATCATAATGATAATGCTCACTCTCACCTTTTTTTTTGTTCTCCGGGATTATGTGAACATCAATATCTGCAATTCCGTTTTTTACAGGCTCAAATGTTTGTATACCGGATTCTTCCCAGGTTTCTCTTGCGGCAACATTCATAGTATTCTCATCGCCATCACAATGGCCTCCAAATTGAATCCACTTGTTCAGCTTACTATGGTGCGTCAATAGTGTTTTCGATAAGTCAGCACTCATTAAAAAACCAGAGCCCGTAATGTGCCCACCTGCGTTTGACCTGTCATACAAGTTTTCACCATGCTCGATAAAAGTTAGGACGCTTTCCAAATGTTTAGCTTCTTTTTTGTCAAAAGGCACATAGTTTTTTAATGCCTCATGAAGGTTAAACTTACTGTTTCCCATAAGCCCCAGTAACTTTAATATCTCCCCGGTTATGTAGTCGCTGGTTATGCTATCAATCCGGTAATCACAAAGCGGAGCAAACTCCACTTCTTTAGGAACAGATGCAAGACGCGCTTCAATTTCCTGGTCAGACATTGGACCACGGCTTTTCAGCCTCCTGATAAGCTCGTCTCTGTCCGGCGGAAGTAAAAATATGGTTATCACCTGCTCGGGCATAAGCCCCTTTAAGGTCAGAGCGCCGGTTGTGCCCAGGTCTAATACCCCGTAATGAGCCTTAAGCGTTTTCTCCACTTCGCGTGCTAATGTACCGTAGCTATGCCCGGCTTTAGCGTGAACCACTTCGGTTTCTAAAAACCCGCCTGCGGCTTTCTCTTTTTCAAACTCCTGCGGAGACATAAAAAAATAATCCACTCCGTTCTGTTCGCCTTCTCTGGGGGTGCGGGTGGTTGCGGTAACTACACGCTTAAATTTGGGGTTAGCCGCCTGAAGCTTAGTTATTACCGTACTTTTAAACGTGCAGGTGGGCCCTACTATTACTATCAACTTGTTTTCCATAATGACTGTATTATATCGTAATTTGGCGGAAACACAAAACAAATATAAATTATAAAATATAAAATATAAAACAAAAATTCCCCTCTACAAGAGGGGCGCGACGCGTAAAGCAAACAGCGTGGGGCGCTGTTTGTAGCCAAAGCGGGCAAGCGCGGTGCGCGCAGCCGGGGGCAGCCGTCAGGGGCGGGGTGTGTTATTTAGGATTTGCGCTAAAATCATTTGCAGCAGCCGTATCTTTAACCTCAAACCTGCTCATGGTTTTTTGCGCTTTTATTGCAGCATTGTGGTCGGCCAGTTTTGGCGGAGTGCGATAATCTTTAGCATTAATAACATAGGTCTTATCGCCATGACCCGGCTCTGTAAACCCAAGCGCTGAACATAGTTTTTTGCTATGCTCGTTGTTTTTATCAACTGTTGCTTCAACAACCAAGTCGTCTGTGCCTTCAAGCCCCTGCAGCATTTTTAGGTAGCCGTCAATAATTCTGGCCGCATATCTGACTTTTTGATAAGCTGGACTTACCTGAATTGCTATTAGGGCAAAATTTCCGTCAGGGCAACCCAGAGCTTCAAAAAAGAATTGTGCCACAAGCTTGTCGTCATCAAAAACACTGTAATTAAAATCAGTAGAATCACGGACGCAAAAATAAAACGCTGCTAATTCCTTGTCAAAAAACCTGTGGTTCTGACCTTGCCAAGTTTCTATTATTGCAAAGTCCTCTTTCGTCATTGGTTTAAAATCCAAATCGTTCAGCGTTATTTGTCTGGGTATTCTTTTAAAATATTTATCCATTCTGGTTTTGCTCCTTGAGTCTACTTGGACGGCACAGTCCTGTTCTGGGCTATTATCCCCTCGTTGTGCCTGGCAAGTGCCGGCGGAGTCCTATAATCCTTTAGCGGGATTTCAAAAGTGTCAATTGCATTGTTTCCCAATAAATCCATAATGTTTGTCATTTCAAATCCAAGGCTCAAAAGCGCCCGGCGGCTATACTCGTTGTTTTGGTTTGCCGATGCTCTGACACAAAAGCCTTCAAATGCCTCGTCCTGCTGCAGCATTTTTATAAACCCGTCTGTTATTCTGCTTGCGTATTTCTTGCCGGCAAACTGCGGATTTACCTTTATTGCAAGCCGTACATAATTGCATCCGCCCTCACAATAAAACTGCGCCGCAAGCCGCTCCATATCAAAAACACCATAGTTAAATCCATAGCTGTTGCTGCCCGAAAAGCACGCCTTTGAATAAGCTTCCGAAAAAAAGCCATTGCCGTCACCCCACGAAACAACTTCCTCCAAGTCCGCCTCTGTCATCGGCCTGAAATCTAAATTGTTTAGCGTCATGGCTTTTGGGATATGTTTATGCAGGTCTTCTATTAATATCATGTCCATATTCTATCATATAATAGACAATTGTCAATAGACTTGATATAATAAACGCATGAGTATAATACGATTTAACACCGACCTGACCGAAGCGTATTCGGGGGTAATTATTGAGGAAAGCCTTAAGAGCACAGCCGTGCTTAATCTGGTTAATATCTTAGGCACAAAGGCCTGTGTTGTAACTGCGGAACATAAAACACCATGGGTTAAAGAGTGGACTATGCATACGGTTGAAGTGCCGGTTGACAACGCCTTGCTTGCGGCCAGTATGCTGGCAAAAGCTCTCGATACGGAACACGGTCACGCCTGGTACGCCGACTTTAAAAACAAAGATGCGCATTACATAATCTTCAGCAATAAAATTTTTTGCGTAGACAGAAGAAGCACCAAGCTGTATGAAGAAGTTAAAAAATACGGGATTAAACTGGGCATACCCGCTCATCAGCTGGATTTTGATAAATAGATGTCACAACCCCCGTCGCCTGCGGCGACACCCCCTTTGCTAAAGGGGGAATTATATGTGAAGGAGTAGTTATGAAAAAATTAGAGCCTAAGCTGTATGACGCAATGTTTACGCGCAAGTCCACCCGCGCATTTTCAGGAGCCGAAGTGTCTGAAAAAACTTTGGAAAAGATTCGTGAGTTTTTAGCCAATGTTGTGCCAATAAACAACACCGTACGGTACAGTTTTGACATACAGAATTTAAAGGACGGCACATATAAGGTAAATGCATTTTACGACGACACCTTGCTCGGCAATGTAAATGTTGGGTTTTGCCTGCAGCAGCTGGATTTATACTTGCAAACGCTTGACCTGGGCAGCCTATGGCTGGGTATGAGCATGAAGCCCAAAAACAGCGAAGAATTTCTGCCGCTTAAATACAGCATATGTCTGGTATTCGGCATTGCTAAGGGCAGCCCGAAACGCGTGGTTACCGAGTTTGAGCGCAAGCCTATTGATAAAACCATTGATTCGCCCGAGATGTTTGAGGTGTTTGAGCCGGTGCGTCTGGCGCCCAGTGCGTGCAACGGCCAGCCGTGGTTTTTTGTTGCGGAAAACAACACAACGGTTCATGCGTATTGTGTTGAGCACGGCTTTGTTAAAAAGCGCTTGTTCGGCAAAATGAATCAGGTGGATATGGGCATTACTCTTTGTCACGCCGCACTTGCGCTGCAGCATACCGGCATGGAGTTTGATATTCATATACTGGGCAATGCTCCCAAAAAGGAAGGACATTATTATATTGCAACTTTAAAATTGATTTAAATTCATTTTACTTATTAAAAAATTAAGCATATAATGTTTACATTATTAAACAAAGGAGATTTTTGGAATGGCATTTGCTTTAAAAAAATACGGGGCTGAATTTATCGGGACTGCGCTTCTGGTACTGCTGGCCTGTGGTGCGGCGGCAATACTGGCGGTTGGCGGGGTAATTCCTGTTGCGTACGTTACACCGGTTGCGCTGGCGTTTGGTCTTGTGCTGTTATGTCTTATTTATATTATAGGAGGTACGTCCGGCTGTCATGTTAACCCGGCAGTAAGTTTGGGAATGCTGCTAGCAAAACGTATGAATGTGACCGACTTTGTGTTTTACGTTGCGGCACAGTTCTTAGGTGCAATAGCCGGAGCGGCTGCGCTGTACGGAATTTTCCAGCTTGGCAACTGGGGCGCAATTTTAAGTCTCGGCGCAAACGGTTACGGAGCGGCTTCCATGCTGGACATTAATGTTTGGGGCGCGCTGATTATTGAAACCATTCTTACCGCTGTGTTTGTTGGAACAATTCTTGCAGTAACTAAAGACAAAGACAAGGCAAAAATTGCACCGTTTGTTATAGCTCTGGCTTTGGTACTGGTTCACATTGTGGGAATTATGTTTACCGGCACAAGCGTTAACCCGGCAAGAAGCTTTGGCCCGGCGCTGTTTATGTGGATAAACGGTGACATACTTGCGCTGTCTCAATATTGGGTGTTTTTAGTTGCACCAATGGCGGGCGGTGCAATAGCAGGTATCTGTGCGGTGTGCTGCGGAAAGTGCTGCAAAAAAGAAGCGGCCGATGCTAAAGAATCTCCTGCGGTAACAACATATTCTGCCCCCGCAGAAGCCAATAAAAAACCAACCGCAAAGAAATAACCAGCATAAATAAAAACAGGCATATGCCTGTTTTTTTATTGTAATGCGTATTGCTGCTCGTTCTGTTCTTCTGTATCTTCCAAAAGCTCGGAGTTGTCCGGAGTTTTTGGTTTTCTGTTTTCTTCGTGCCTCATTTCGGTCATGGCTTTAGTTACACGCACCTGCAGGTCCTCAAGGCTGTCTTTCTGCAGCAGTTTTGTGTTTGGATATACCGGCTTGCCTATTTTAATTGTTATACATGGCCTCTTCTTTTTATATAGTTTAAATATGCCCTTAGGTTCTCTGTAGCATATAAGCAGCGGCAGCACGGGAGCGTTGGACAGTACTGCAAGGTGGAACGCTCCGCGTTTAAACTCGCGCAAATCAGAACTGTATTCGGACAAACTTCCTTCAGGGTAAAAGTGCACAACTTTTTTACTTGCTACACGCTTGCTCAGCTCATAATAGAATACCGAAGACTCAGACGGTGTGGTAGGCACAGGTACTCCGCCCAGCATCTTGGTTACTCTGCCGGTGGTAGGCAATGTTGTAAACAGAGCCTTTTTGGGCCATAGTGCTATGGCTGCCATAGACGAATCCAGCACATGAACATGATTGCTGACAGTAACCGCTCCGCCCTTTAGCAGCTCAAGATTCTTTCTCCCCTTTATTTTCAACCCCAGCGCAAGCCTGTTGGCTATATACAACACCGGCAGCATTATGCCGTAATACACAACAACGGAATATGCTTTTTTCAGCGGGTTCTTACTTGCAGTGCGTTTTTTCATTCTTTTGCCGGCAGTAGTTTTACGGTGAGAGGTTACGGTCTGGTGGTCTGCAATTGTCTGCTTGTAAAACTCTTCCGTCAGCTGCATTGTGCGTTCCATTCTGTAGTTGTCTGCGTTCTTTGCGTATTCAATGTTCATTCTTTTGCGTTCATCGGCATTTTCTATCCAATAGTCAATTTTTGCAGCCAGCTCCTTTACGTCCCCAAAGTTAAACAGGCTGCGCTCGTCCAGCGCAAACTGACCCGAAGCCGACTTCGGGCTGTTGGATATAATCGGAACAACTCCGCACGCCATCTGCTCAATTACGGTAATTGCTTCCAGGTCAATATCCGAAGCATGAACACATAAATCCATACTCTGCAAGGTGGAAACCAGGTCGGCCATTGGAACAAAGCCCATTTTTGCCGGATTTGGCAGAGTTGCGCCAAGTTTAGCCAGTTTATCGTCCAGCGGTCCCTTTCCTGCTATATGCAGCTGAATTTTATCTCTGTGCTTGCTTAAGTTAACCGCCTTAATAACCAGGTCTTTGCGTTTTTCGGGGGCGTTTCTGCCCAGCACCATAATATTGAACAATCCGTCTTTGTTTTCGGGTCTTACCTCCGGCAGCTTAAACTGCTCGCCTATGCCGTTTGAAATAACGTGCATTTTGGCTTTGTAGCCGTGATTTCTCAGCTCGTTTGCCACAAACTGGCTCGGACAATGGATGTTGTCTATGAATCTATAAAATCTCTTTTTAAAAAGCCAATAAATAAAATTGTTTACAAATTCAAATTTACCAAGGCCGATGTTCCATGTAATATTTTCCGGCTGGCAATGAAAAGCCGCGCAAACCGGCACGTTCAGCTTTTTGGCTATCTTGCGCGCACCGCGCTGTAATTTCCACGGCAGATACAAGTGCACCACATCTGCGCCCTGTATAGCCTTGGTTAATATCTTTTTATCGGGATTGCCCCAATATGTTTCGTATTTAGCCGATATTGGAGACACAATCGGTATGTAGTGCGCAGGCACGGCAAACATATCTTTGCCCTCAACACCAATAGCCACCACTCTTACAGTATGCCCTCTTGCCCTTAGGTTTTCCACAAATCTGACGGTTGTTGCCACTGTGCCGTTGCCGTTTGTTGTTGTGTTGTAGTTATCGGATATAATTGTAATAATCATTTGTCGCTCGCTTTTTGTAATATTATGATAGAACTAGTATAACCCAAAAAAGAAAATACTTCAAGTACTTAGTCATAAAAAACAAGAAAAACAGGCTTAAGCCTGTTTTTTCTCGTTAAATACCGGAATGTCGGACTTTTTATGCAAACTTAGTTTTGCACGTTCTTTTATTGCGGCATCTGCTTTTTTGTCTCCGCTGGTGCCCTTTAATACGAATTTGTCCAATTGGTCATAGGTGAATCCAAACTCTTTTTCATCGGTTTGCCCTACAAACTCGTCTGCGCTCGGAGCCTTATCTATAATGGCTTGCGGCACGCCAAGCTGAGCGGCCAATATCTTAATTTCACCTTTGGTCAGCATTCCAAGCGGATTAAAGTCGCTTGCACCGTCTCCCCACTTGGTGTAATAGCCGATAACAGTTTCGTCAAAATTGGTAGTGCCCGCAACAAGGCGGTTACTGTTTGTGGCCAGAGCGTATAGCAAACTCATGCGAATACGCGGACGCAAACCATACCTGGAAGCATCGCACAGTGCCTCGCCTGCGCCAAGCTCCAGCTGCTCACACGCATTTTTAATACTGAGCACCTTAAAGTCTAACTTAAACTTTGTAATAAGTTCTCTGGCATGCTCCAAGCCGCCGCTTGCAAACAGTTCGTCTTTATCCAGAATAACAACAACGGTCAGCGGAATGCCCGCCTCCTGAACCAGCCGAGCTACAACAGAGGAATCGAGCCCGCCCGACAGGCCCATAACAACACCGTCTTTTTTAGCCCCCGTTACATAATCTTTAATAAACTTAGCAATCTTTTTTGTGTATCCGGCAGCATTTTGCTTGGTTATTGTAAAATTCTTTTTATCCACGTCGGTTTAATTCCTTTAACGTTTTTATTACTTACACTTTATCATAATCCAGGCATGAAAAGCAAGTTATTTAAACAGATATCAAATGTCAGTTATCAAATATCAATTAAGGCGTAATTTCACTGGACATTACGCACAATAAACTCTATAATTATAAAAAATTTAGATTAGGAGACTCAATATGGCAAAGAAAAAGTCTGAACCGGCAGCAACTGAGGCAACCGAAGTAAAAGAGGTAAAGGTTATCAACCATCATTTCCGTCCGCTGTCATTGCTTTCAGGGCTTATTTGGCTGGCGGCGGCAATTCTATGCTTTGTGCTTGCCGTTATGGTTATGGGAATGGGGATTGGTGTCCTTGGTGACACTTCGGACCTGGCCGTACTTTTCTTTGGATGGGTTATAATATTGCTTTATCTTGGCGGGGCGGGCTTGTTGGGCTTGCTTGGTGTGGTGCTGATAATAATGGGTATATTACAGATTGTATTTTGTTTTTCTAAAAATGAAAAGTATAAAAGTCAGCGCGGCTTTTACATTGCAATAATGGTATTAGACGGACTGCTTGCGTTGCTGCTGGCACTTATTTTAATTGCAATGCTTGCAGCTGAAACAACGGCCGATAGCACTATAATCATGCTTGGCTGGATTACAATGGGCCTTGCGCTTATGTCTTTTGCCTGCTGCCTGGCCGACATTATAATATTTAACAAGAGAGTTAAGAAAGGCAGAATTGTATTGCCCCCGCCGCCTGTGCCGCTAATGATTCAGCGCCAGCAAAAGGCCAGCGAAGAGCAGATTGCTAAGATTGAAGAGCTTTACAACAACAAAACCATTACGGCAGAAGAGTATATAAAAATGCGCAACGAAGCAGAGGGAAAGAAATAAAAACAGGCTGATGCCTGTTTTTAATTTTTATCCCTTTTTTACTCTTCCCTCATCTACATGGTATACCTCATTGCACAACTCAATTAACTGCGGCTCTGCGCTGAATATTATTATGCTTCTCGTTTTACTGATTTTATCAAACGCATTGCGGATATGGTTATAATCTTTTGCATCCAAACTGCCTGGAAACTCGTATATCATAACGGCGCCGCTGCCCGCCAAAAACGCAACTGAAAGCCCAATTAAAAACCGCTTGGCTTCGGAAATCTTTTCCAGGTTCTTGTTTAGGTTTGTGTTGTATCCTTGCGGCAGTTTGGTTATAAAGTTGTGTATGCCAAGCAATTTGTTCATTTTAAATATTTCCTGTACATCGCCTTCAATGTTCTGAAAGTTTTTCAAAATAGTACCTTCAAAGAAAAACGGTTTACTGCTTGTATAGTTAACGCGGCTTTTATATATGCTTCTGTCAAAGTCGTATATATCTATATTGTCCAATGTAATCCTGCCCTTAGTAGGCAGCACAACACGACGCAGCAGATAAAATATTGCACGCTTGCCGCAGCCGCTTTTGCCCAAAAACAATGCGACCGTGCCTTTTTTTATTTTAAAGCTGACATCATGCAGTTTCCCGCTTGTTCCGTCAACTTCCTTGGTGGATTTTAAACTTACATTGCTAAAAGCCAGCTCGCCGGAATTAACTATCGTGTTAAGTCCGCCAAACTCCGGGCTTTTGTTGTCCTCAAAGTTTAATATAGTGTTAACCCTGTCTACCGCAACATTGGCATGTTTAATGTCTATTGTTAAGTTAAAGAAATCGTTGGTTCTGTCAATGCTGGTAACAAAGTACGGCACCAAAATCAGGTAAATGGCAAGCGAAATTGCGTCACCCGCAACAAGGTATACCAGGTACATACTCACCAGCATTAACACAAACTGCCAGAATACAAAATGCCATTGGCCTCTTGCCGATGTCCATACCGTATGTCTGTGCCTGGCTTTTAATAGCCGGTCGCCTCTCGCCTTATATTCGGCTTCAAGGTTCGGGTCCATGTAATAATCTTTAATATAGTTTCTGCCTGAAACAACCTCGGTAAGCTTTTCAAAAATGCCCTCATTTGCTTCAGCAAGATTTTTGTTTTCACGTGCAATTTTAGTATTTATCCAGTTAAGGATGAAAAAGTTTATAATTGCAACCGCAATAATAAGCAGGCCAACCAGATAACTGTTGATAAACACGATAATAATCGTAACAAAAATACGAATCAGTCTGGCCGTTTTAGTGGCAAAAATATCTCCCAGCGCAGATGCGGTAAAAATATCTGCTCCTACTATATTAATCAGCTTCTCGCGGGAGGTGTTTTTAAAGTTTTTTTCTTTTGCGTTTACAACCTTGTTAAAAACCTGTTTCTGAATGTTGGTATACGAGTATCCTACAAACCTGGTATATGACCTGAAGTTTATGTCCCACGAAATATTCCGGAGCAGAATCCCTAAAAACGCAATTGCAAGCCATATATACGCGGAGCGCCAATCACCCACCGTAAGCGCAACTATAACCTGAGCAGCAAAGATAGGCTCCAATATATGAAACACTTCCGAAAATACTGCGGTGCTGAGCTGACCAAAAAACCGCCCCTTATGCGGACGGGCCAACCTATACCATTTAGAAACCATGCTTGAAAGCTTTTCGGCCATTTTTCCCCTTTGGAAGTAGTCAGTTTAAGTATAGCAATAGTTTGTAAAAACTGCAAATGAAAACAGGCTTGTTCGCCTGTTTTCTACCACACCCCGGCACGAAGTGCCCCCCCCTCTTTTAGAGGGGAATTATTAGTGCGCCTGTTTATTTTTTAGTTGTTTTTGCCGCAGGTTTGGCCGGTGCTTTTTTTGCCGCAGGTTTAGCGGGCGCCTTTTTTGCGGTGGTTTTTGCCGCAGGCTTTTTTGCTGCTGCCGGAGCAGTGGTTTTGGCCGCTGCCGGTTTAGTAGCCGCAGGCTCCTCTTTATATAAGTTTTTCTTAGACGGTTCAAAGCCTTTAAGTTCAATTACCTTGGCTCCGGACATCACCTGCTGCTTAACCTTAGGGCTGTCGTCCTGCTTTGGTTTTGTTTCAAAATTTGCCGGATTAAGCTCATGCGCCCCAAATTTAACAAACGGAAACAGCATAGGCACGGTTTTGTAATATTCGTTAAAGCCTTTTCTGGCACATATTTTGCGCTCAACCAGCGGTATGCTTATAAACACAAACAGCAGGGTTATTGCAAGCGCTCCTACAAACGTCCACCATGCCGTGGGATATATAGCAAGCTGCATAAAGTATATGCCCCACCAGAACAATATCTGCCCCAGATAGTTGGGATGTCTGCACATCTTCCACAGCCCTTTATTGCAAATGCTTGGGTCTCCCTTGTTGGCACTGTTAAACTTACGCAGCTGCCAGTCGGCCCATCCCTCCAGCACAATTGCGCCCGCACAAACAACCGCACCAAACATTATAAACCAACTGAAGTCGGCGCCTTTAGCGGCTAATGTAATTGCAGGAAGCAGTCCCAGAAACACTAAAAGTGTCGGCATTAAATGTACGCCCAAAAGGTTTGATACAAACCATGTTTTCTGGCTCTTACGCAAGTCGGCATAGCGCCAGTCCTCATGCGACAGACCTTTCCAGCCCGAAGCCCAGTTATATGTAAGCCTGATACCAAACGCAAGAACCAGTGCAAACAAAATAATTTCCACTGCCCCAAACGACAAGCTCATTATAATTGCGGTAAGCACTACAAACGGAGGTATAACGCTCCAGTACGGGTCGTACATGCTTGAGTTTTTAAACACCAAGCCCATGCCCCAAACAAATAACGTAGCTACAATATCCGCAATAAGCAAGCTTAGGTAAAGCCCCAGTATCTGACTGTCAAACACATATGTATACAGTACCGGTGCGCCAAGCACAACTATGAATGCCGCAACAACGTAAATTGCAGCAACAATCAAAAGCGATTTTTCCTTTTCGGATTTACAAACCTTCTCCATAAAATCCCCCTAAAAATACCTTACGCATATTTTAATGTATTTCAGTTGTATTTGTCAAACAAAGTTTACTTCTTTTCAAAATATGCAATGCCTATTCCGCCGGGGCCTACATGGCTGCCCAGTGCCGGACCAAGTTCGTGTATCCCTTTAATTTCAACATCGTACCTTGCCTTTACCTGACGGGCAAACCCCTGCGCTCCGTCCAGCGCGTCCGAGTGCGCAATTACTGCGCCAAGAGCTGTGTCAATCGGGTGTTTTTCTATAAACCCGAAAATTTCCTGCACAGCTTTGGAGTAGCCCTTGGCTTTAGCTAGCGGCAGTACCTTGCCCTCAAACACCTGCACCAGCGGCTTGATATTAAGCATTGTACCTATAAGCGCCGCAGTACCCGAAATCCGCCCGCCCATTTTCAGATACTTTAATGTATCTACAACCGCAAATAATTTTACGCGGTTTTTCAGCTCGGACAGCCTCTCGTAAATGTCCCTTGCCGTCATTCCGGCATCCCGCAGCCTTACCGCCTCCAGCACCAAGAGGCCAAGCCCCACCGTTATGTTTTTTGTGTCCACAATATATATTTGCTGGCCGTCCAGCATATTGCGGGCCATTAGCGCGGACTGATGTGTGCCAGACAGTTCGCTGGACATAAACATACCTATTATCTCGTTGCTTTTACCCAGCCAATGCTTAAACTCCTCCTCCATACGGTAAGGATTAATCTGTGCGGTTTTGGGCGGAGCGCTTAACTTGGCTATTGTGGTATAAAAATCTTTATAACCGGCGCTGCCGTCATTAACATATTCTTTTTCTTCAATAAAAACAGGCACCTGCATAATAGTTATTCCAAGCTCTTTCTGCAATGAAATGGGCAGGTCGCTTGCGCTGTCTGTAATAATTCTTATTGCCATAAATCCCCCTGTCACAATTTGTAAGCAGTGTAGCAAACCCGCGTGCAGGTGTCAAATCTTTTGCTTGCTTTTTTACCGCAGTTGATGTACAATTGGATTTATCTTTGGAAAGGTGTCAGAGTGGTCGAATGTGCCTGTCTCGAAAACAGGTGTTGCGAAAGCAACCGGCGGTTCAAATCCGCCCCTTTCCGCCAATGGCGACAGAGTTTGAACACCCGGAGCGAAATGTTATACGTTTTCGTCAAGGGTGTTCCGGGCATAGTCGCAAACTACGCCGGATTAAAACCAAAAACGCAATCCCGCTATCTAACGCAAAAACGAGATGGGCTAGGAAACTTTTGTAAGTAAAAAGCCGTGCTTAAACAGCACGGCTTTTTGTGTTTATGAATGTATTATCCACCAGCCGTTTTGCTTGTTCTTTCTTGGGTTGTAATTTTGAGTAATATTCTTATGCGGCTTGTTAAAGTAAATAATCGAAATCCCGTGCAAGATTGGGTTTGCGTTTGTCATTTTTTACTCCTTTTGTAGAATAAAAAGACAGTAATTAACTGTCTTTTTCGTCCTTATAACCCGCTTTTCTCAATCATTAGGATTGTTGTTGATTCTCTCTTCTTGCGCCTGTTCGGCTTTTTGATTTGCTTGTGCAATGCGATAGCTTTTGGTTACAAAATATATTCTTATGGTTATTAATATACTGCCAACTATGAGAATCATCAAACTTATAAAAACGAATTCCAGTAAAATATAAAAGGCGGCCACATAAATTATCATGTACGGGAGAAGTTCTTTTAAAATATGACGAACAATGTTGACTTTGGAATAATCTGTTTTTTGAAGCGGCAAAATGGTTCCTGATATGTAGATTACACCAAAAGCCAAAATACTACCGCAAATCGGGTAACGCAGCAATGTGTCTTCTACATAAGAAAAAGCAAACGCTAAAGCCATGTAGAAAACAACAATCGATATAGTAATACCTACAATAATGACAATATCTTTTATTCTTTTAAAATGAACTCTCCGTTGAAAAACTACACCAGGAAGTTCAAATACGAAAAACAGTATGGCGCAAAACGAAACTATTATTAATACCAACCAAAAAGCAAACATCATTGTTTCTCCTTGTTTCTATTATCTAGGTAGACCAAAAATATAAAATATAGACAACTCCTTAAACGAACCTCGCGTTACCATTCCGTAGAGCGAGTTAATTGTGTTGACAAAACTAAGAACAAAGGTTGCTAAACCGCCCATAGTCATCGTAAACCCTACTCCTATCGTTAAACTAGTCGGTTCAGGCGCCAACATTAAGACTATGCCTCGGGCAATAACTGTCACACTTAATGCTACCCCTACAGTGTGGTGTAACACTCTAAGCCAGCCCCTTGTTCCTGAAAACTCTATTTCATAAACATGTGGGGCTAGCATTTCCATAACACTTTCTAGCGCTACTGCCGCATTGGATAGGAGGCTAGAAATGCCGCTAAATAGATTAGATAGCCAACTATAACCACTATAATCAACTCTCATCACCGGATTGTTTCCGCAATACGCATATAAATTCGCGCCCCCGCACATACCGGCGGTCAGGAAAAGCACTACAGGGTCGTCCGCATTGATAAATCGTCCAATTTCAGGGTCATAATACCTGCTATTTAGATAGTAGAACCCGGACTCTTGGTCTTGGTAATAACCTCTATATCTAAACGGATTCCAGTTGGCTACCCCAAGCGGGTCGGCCAGAATAGTTGTGTTTCCCCAAGCATCGTATTGGTAACTGCCGCCAAACGCTCCGTCAGCGCGCCAGATAGACACGATGTCTCCCAGAATATTTTTCTGGAAAATATAGTCCCATCCACCCATGTTAAAACCCGATATGCCGGATTCGTCGTATTTCACGAATATTGCAAGCATGAAAATAAGCACAAAATAATCTTCATTTTCATCAACCTGGCTTTCTGCCGAAACCGTCCGTTCGTATTGCTCGGCAGACACCCGCTGCCAGTCTTGCGCATTGAAAACAAACAGGCAGATGAGCGCCAAAAATACGGCCAGAAACGGTATTAAAATGTTGGTTTTAAGCTTTTGTGTCATTACTCCCGTCCCCCTGACCATGACCTCCGTCCCTTTGACCATTCTTTCTGTTTTTGTAAAATATGTCTGTTAAAAACCTAAACTCTATTTGCTCCAGTTGTGTTTTAATCTCCTCCACGGGACATAGCTCAATTAAGGTTTTTCTGATTTTATTGCTACAGTTAAAATAAAACATTTCTAAATTGCCGGTGTTTTTATTTTTTAAAATCAGTTTTAGGTTGCGCTTGTCAAATATGCTTATGTATTGTGAGTGCTTTCCAATAAGCTGTATCTCATCCCAACCAATGAATTTCAGTTGTTTTTTAAAAAACCTATGCTCTAAGCCTTGTTCTGATATGTAAATCTTGGATAACGACCTTTTCATGGCTACTACAAAGAGTAAAAACGACATGGTCAAGGGAATGATTAATACTGCAACAAACTCAATCAAAATAAACTTGCGGAAAAAGACGGCTGACATAACGCCAATTATTATTGGAATCATTGCAAAAACATACGCATTATCTATTCCATGTCTGTAAAATATGGTTTTCATTCCTTCTCCTTGCCTTGTTTGTTGGCTTGATTTTGCAGCTTATCATACTCCTGTTTGGTTATTTCACTATTTAAGTATAACTTTTCTATCTGTGCGGTTTTCTCAACCTCAGTGCGAAGTTTTGTGTATTCTGCTTCGGTTATGTCTTGGCTTTCATATAGTTTTTCAAGACGCTCTATTTGTTCTACTGTAGAGTTGTATGGTTTAAAAAACCCCGGATATTTTATTGAGAGAAAAACAGTCGGCACACCCATTACTCCTAATCCTGTCAACAATAATATTATTGCTATTGTTTCTATAATCGCACGCGCCGAAAATAAACTTGCCACCCCCATAAGCATGCCGCCTATTACCGTTATAAGCATACCAGCACCAAGTATCACTATAAAGATAATAAAAAGTTTTTTGCACTCCGCCTTTGTCAAATCGAATTTCCTAAACGCCATAACTCCTCCTTAATTGTTGTTAAGCATACTTAAAAAGCCAACTAAATCCAACACGGTATAATCCGCCGGCTGCGCTGAAGGCTATTTCATATCCCGGGAGGCGACCTGCAAACGCCTTAAAAATTCCTGCTGTCATGCCGCAAGCAACACCCATGTACACTGCCCTTTCCCAGTTTATTTTACTGCCGTCAAAATTATTGTTAAACAAATCATTTCCAACGCTTTGCAAAACAGATAATGCTCCTACAGCTATTCCTGTAGAAATCGGCCCCATTGGTGCAGATACTGCAAACCCTGTCCAGTATCCTATTTTGCCGTTAAAAGCAAGCTGCCACGGGTTAACGTAACCTTTATCGGTTAACTGTTCAAAAACACTTCCTCCCATACTGAACAATCCACCAACCCCTGCACCAACAAGGGTTTTACCTATCTCATTTATACCAGGTATTGGTAGTGTTCGTAAAACAAATCCTGTAGCTATACTAAGCCCACACTCTACGGCCACTAACGCCATAGTAGCCCAGCCAATGTATTCTTTTAAAAAGTCCCAGAACGGACTGCAACCGGTGCTATCTGTCAGCATAATCGGATTGTTCATACAATACGCAAAAAGGTTTGCTCCGCCGGGCATTGTTGCGGTCAAAAACAACATCACAGGTTCATCCGCATTAAGGAACCGCCCGATTTGTGGGTCATAGTATCTGCTCTGCAAAAAATAAAAATTTGTTTCTTGATCCCAGTAGTACCCTCTGTACCGCCACGGGTTTGCTGTCATTGCGTGCGGAGTGTATGGATTAATCACGCTGCCTGCAGCATCGTAAATAGTGTGGTTGCCCCATGCGTCATACACATATCTGCCAATAAGTACGCTGCTCTCTTTTTTAAATAAATTTTGATTCATCCTCGTCCTTAATTTTTTTAATTGGCTCTTTTCTTTTTGTTATTAGTTTGAAAATTAAAAATTGACACCCAATAAAAGCAAAAGCTAAATAGTAGAAGATTATCAAACCCAGAGAGTAGTTTAATAAAAAATTCTCTTCCGACACTAGAGTAAAGAATAAAAACCCTAAACCGCAAAAGCCCGCTCCGACCAGTGGCATTCCTACAAAAACAAGTAATATTTTGTCGCCAAGTTTTGACATTCTAGCAATATTTATAAACATAATTATGCCAACTATAAAACTACCAACTACTGGTATGCACCCCAAAAACATTTGCTTTTTTAAATTAATAAAATCCTCTCTCATATTTACCACCTAATTGTAAATATCAAACCTACCAGATATGACCCACCAATAGTTAAACTATTTTGTGTGAGCTTTAAATTCCAACCCATTGAGCCAAGCAAAATCCCTATATCAAAATTACTGCTACTATAGCCAAGTTCTAATATAGTTCCTTGCGCCGAAAGGCCAATTCCATCTATTGCAAAACCGGCAAAAACTGAAAAGTTTACGGCATTTAAATATATGTTGTTATTGTGATTGTTACTAGTATAAAGACTTAATGCAGCCCCCGTAAAATTCGCATCAGCTATTGTAAACCCCGTTACGCTTGCTTCTAAAAAAGAGTAATTATAGGTGAACATTTTCACCGAAGTAAATGATTGAAGCATATAACCTAAAGCATACATACCGGTTGCAAAAGGCGATGTTAACATTGACCCGACTGCACCTCCATATTGTTTAAGAAGTATCATTCCTGGGTCACCATGGAAAATAATATTTATTAAATCATTGCTCAAGTTTGGTCTAACAATTCTGTCATAACCAGTTCCGCTTCCACTACCACTCCATGCCGGTCCAATAGCAGGAACTGGCATTGTTCCAGTCCTGTCAACAAATTTTATAGGATTATTTAATGCGTAAGCATACAGGTTTGCTCCGCCCGGCATTCCCGCGGTTAAAAACAGCATCACAGGTTCATCTGCATTTATAAACCGGCAAATCTGTGGGTCGTAATAGCGGCTGTTAAGATAAAAAAATCCGGTTTCGCTGTCATAAAAATAGCCTCTGTACCGCCACGGGTTTGCTGTCATTGCGTGCGGAGTGTATGGATTAATCACGCTACCTGCAGCATCGTAAATAGTGTGATTTCCCCATGCGTCGTACACGTATCTGCCGGCTAGTGCGCCGCTAGTAGTCCATAGTGCTACCACGTCACCAAACATATTGCGCTCAAAGTAGTATTCACCGTACACGCTGCTCCACATTCCCTGGATTCCGTCTGCGTCATAGTAATACCATTTCATCTGGCCGTTTGTGGTTTCCATCCAGATGCGGCTGCCTTCAAGATAGTAATTGGTTGTTACGCCGTTAACTGTTTTGCTTGTTCGTATACTAGCATAGTCGTATTCATAACTAATGTTGCTGCCGTACGTAGCAAGCTGTCTGCCATTCTGCCAAGTTAGGTTATTGCCCTTATACAACGTTGGGTTGCCAACTTCGTCGTATGTTATGGCTTGGCCGTTATACGCCAGCAGTTGGTCTTTCCAAATACCGCTGTAAGTGTATGACCACATAGTCTCCCAATTGCCGTTAATGTCGTACTGGTGCTTTGCCAGTATATTTCCGCCGTTATCATAAATGTACTGGTATATTTTGCCGGCAGTAAAGTTGTATTCTATGGCAAGCCTGCCAAAGGCATCGTATTCGTAATGATTCAGATACACCCAATTGTTTGGGTAATACTTTCCGTCATAAACAGTTTGCAAAAGACCATTGTCATAGTATGAATAGATGTAATCGCTCTGCTTGGTCGTGTTTATTGTATATTGCTCTCTAAAAACTCTGTTGTTGTTGCCGTAGTATTCATAGCTGTTTTTGTAACTGTTTGCGCCAAGCGTAAGCGTTTTGCTGTCCGGCCTGCTCATGGGGTCGTAATTATATTGCGTATTCATATTTGCATTTCGGTAAGTGCCGGTTATCTGCCCGCGGCTGTTATAGGTGTGCTCGTAATAATCCATAAGAGAGTAGCCGCCCATGGGGTCTCCCAGGAAATAACTCTGAGTTTTGCCGGAATTGCTGTATTCCGCCCTGAAGGTATTACCGGCGTTGGTCATTTCATATGATGAAGCTGCATTTTGGCTATTAAACGCATAGTTATAATTAACACCGTTTGCATGTGAAACAGACGACAATTGGTTGTTGCTATAATTGAAATTGGCTATATTGTTCATTTCGTTTTCCATGCTGGTCAAGTATCCGTTTGCGTCATAATTATATTTTACGCTCTGCATTGCAAACGGGTCCAGGTTGGACCAGTTGGAATATTCAATAATATTTTGAGTATCCGAATAAGTATAGTTTACAAGCTGCTGACCTGCCACGCTAATGCTTTGCAGTCCGCCCTCTGAGTTGTAATTAAAACAGGTGGTAAAACCATTTTGGCTTATAGTTTCCAGTCCGCCCCAGCTATTGTAGCCAAAGTTGGTGGTTATGCCGCCTGTTGTTGTACTCAGCAGCGAGCCCGTGCCTTGCTGATACTGGTTTGTTGTGCTGGTGCCAGTCCCTAACAGCACATCCTCCAAAACAGTTGCGGTAATCGCACCGGTAAGCGGGTCATAATTGTATTCGGTAACCACATCGTTTTTGTCTGTGTATGAGGTTACACGGCCTGCATTGTCGTAACCGTAAACCGTTGTAAAGTATGGCGCACCGGAAGCAGACGAACTGCCGTATGTGGTGGTGCTTGTTAAAAACGAATAGGTTTTACCGCTGACAGTGTAAGGCGTATAACTGTAAACCACCTTGCTTACTTGTGTGGCTTGGCTTTGATATTGCGCTCTCGTAAGCGTTGCGCTTCCGGTGCGCTCGGTTATGCTAGTTAGCTGCCCGAGATAGTTTCCATTTGCGTTGCCGTACGTGTATTGATACGAAGTAATAGAGTTATCTGCAGCGTAATGAAAGCTAGCAATTGTCTGCCCGTTGGCATTACGGATAGGCGCCCACTCTTCCTTTTGGCTTTTTGTAAACCGCGGCAGTTGTATAAGCTGAATGGAGCGTATGTAAAAACCGGCGTTGCAGTCTATTGCTGCATTAAAAGAAGCAAGGTATCCTGGATTTTCAATTATGTAAACATAAAACTGCCAGTCTAATATGTTGGAGTTTATTGCATCCCGGTCGTATAGTCCAAACAGGTTGGCATTTGTGGATACAAGCAAATCTTCTTTTGCGCTGCCAATCTTTTTTACCCATACACCCATTGCGTAACTGTGCGTTCCCCAAATAGTATTAAAAGTTACCGGATGAATTAACGAACCGTTATAAACGGTGGATGAATTAAATTCGTGATAATAAATACTTTGAGCAGTTCCGTACGCTTCATTAAATGCCATGAAATTAACTTCGTTGGAATAAGCGCTGTATGGGATAAAACTGCCACCATCGTTTTTATAAGTGTAGTCCGATATCATTTTACTGCCCTTAAACGAAATATGTCTTATCAAATCACCCTGGGTTACAACAGTTGTTTTATCCATTGCCATTGTAGCAAGCAGCCCCAAAAACACCCTTGTAAAAGTTGTATACTGTATATTCGTTATAACAGGGCTACCGGTAAGATTGTTTGTGTTGGATGTTGCAACTGAACTTATTTTGTTAGCAGAATATGTGTATTGTACTTTGTCTCCGGTTGCGCTTGTTATGCCGGATATTTTATTTCCGTTGTAAGTTAGGGTCGTGTCGTATGCAACGGAAGTGAAAAACTTTTGTGCTATGTCAAGTTTGTTGCCGGTGTACCAGTATTGCGCTAGTGTTGTGAAAGAACCGTCCTCAATTTTAGTAAGATATCCGCCAGTATATGAGAAATGCAGCGTTGTAAAATTGTTGGTTATCTCAGAAATATTATTACCACTGTACGTCAAGACTATGCTTAGTGCGTCCAACGCAGCACCCGGTTTTGAGGGATATTGATGTATTTCCTTTAGGTTTCCGTTGTTGCTCATATCAAACAACATGGAGTTACCATGCAGGTCTATTATAAGCGCGGTAGAGCCGGAAAAATACAAGCGTAAGCCTAATTCCTTGTTCGTGTTCACTTGATTATAAAAAGCAAAATAGTATCGCTTGCCGGTGGCGCTTAAATAATAGTAATTAGAACCGTCATGTGCTACCTTTTGCTGGATATTCAACTTAAAGCCGTAGCCCACTTTGTAGGTGTCTGCAAAATCCTCGTTGTAAATGCGGTTGATTGAAATGGGCATATTGCAGTCCGTTGTTATAATGTCGTTGTATGTGTAACTTAAAGCCCCGGTGTTCAGATTTACCGCGCCCGCGCCGCTCTCACCCAAATCCTGAGTAAGGTTGTAGTCAGGGTTATCAAATTCATTATAGGTTATTGTTAGAACCGCACTTGAAAAATCGTTGCCTTTGTTGTTTTGACACCTTATAGATATGGTAGCTGCATCAAGTCGGTTGTTAACGTAATCTGTAACATTGACGGTGAGTCTTCTGGGATTTGAATTGTTGTCGGTGGTTGAACTTAGATTATGTATGAAATTTGCATTGTTATATAATTGACTGTAGTTTTTGGTGTTCATCAGCCTTGCCAGAAAGTTGGCGCCGGAATTAGCAAAATTTATGGACAGACTTGCCGAAGTAATATCCAATCTGCTGACCTTGCTCACAATTCTTTCCGTACCTAAATCCACATAAGCAAAATACCAGCCTCCGCCGATTCCCCAAAGTGGATAATGTACATAGAAATTCGTACGCACGGTTGTACCCACATCATGATGGCTGCCCACATTCATATGCTCTTGTTTCACAGTTATCGTCGGGTCAACTGTCACTGGAAACTGGGCGGTTTGGAAAAACTCCGGGCAGGCGGACACTATTAAGAACCAAGTGCTGCCGGTTTGCTCCAGTTCGTATTCAACGTCGTAGTTGTATGC
>WRCD01000006.1 GCA_009784185.1 Bacillota bacterium | reverse complement strand
ATCATATCGGGAATATCATCATCTTTTTTTCGCCTTAAAACAAGTCGCTTTGTTTCGATTATAGGTGCTTCATTTCTCTTTTTCGCCATAAATTATTAAATCCTTTCACGCATAATATAAATTATCTGCGTTCACCTTATCGCCCTATTTTTCCAAGGTGAGCGTGGTCACACGCCCAATAAAAATCTGCTCCGCCCATTAGCATTATGCTTAATTTATTTTTGTGAAATGTGAAACATTAAACATTAAACGTACAAACTTGCCCTTAAACTTTTTCGCCAATATCGTTTCGCTTTTCACGTTTCTCGTTTATTGCTTGCGCAAACTTTGGTTTGGGCAAGTTTGGAGCTGAAGGCGGGAGTCGAACCCGCGACCTATTGATTACGAATCAATTGCTCTACCAACTGAGCTACTTCAGCGTGAAAGTGTAAAAATTTCACTTGTGAAAATTTTTGCATTTGAGCGCTGTGACGTTTTGCCGTCAGGCAATCGCCACATCAGCAAGAAGCATCGTTATTCTATCACAATAAGCCGCACAATTCAAGTAAAAATTGATAAAACAGACTTTTACTCCTTAAATGCTTGTCGGACATTGGATTGTCTGATATACTTAATTTATTAACTAAGGAGATGACTATGAGTTTAAAGTTTAAATTAAAAAAATGTATTATGAAGTGGCAGATTAACAAGCGCATTAAAACCAATCCGTTTGACCTTAACTACGCCGAAACCTATATGATACCGGAGGACGCCGACAGCAGCCACAACAATAGTTATTACTTTAGTATGCACGACCCCAAAACAAAAGAGAGTATGTTTTGGCGCTATGCCCGCCGGGGCGGAGACGCCAAAGACGAAGTCTGGTTTGTGTTCCGGGACGCAGGCGGACAAGTATATTTTTCCGAAAACGACCACTTTGATAAAGGCACAAAGGTACCGGTTTCCATCAATGTAGCTGAACCCGGCAAGAAACTGACTTTCACGTTCAGCGGCTGGTGCTATCAGGCCGATTTTAACGGCGGTGACTGTAAGCCCGGCAAAAAGCCAAAGGTAAAGGTAGAAATGCAGGCCGAGTTTCATGGCCTGAGCCAGGTGTTTGATTTCTCCCGCCACTTGCCTGCCGACACCATGGCAGTAGCACTGGCAAAAGAAAAGTGGACAAAAGAATTTATTGCTGCAATTAAAGAAAACCATCAGGTGCATACCGAGCAGCAAGGCACAATTTCCGCTACCATAAAGGTGGACAGCGAAACTCATAGATTTTCAAGGATTAATGCCTTTAGAGACCACTCATACGGCAAGCGCGACTGGGGATACTTTGACCGTCATATCTGGATATTGGGGCTTATGGAAAACGGTGATATGTTTCATACCAGCTTCGTGCGCTACCCTGCCGTAACCCAGATAAACGCCGGTCTGTACCTGAAGGATGGCAAGCCCGACGGATATGTTAAAAATCTGCCGTCTATGGATTCATTGCCAATTCTCGGCAAATGTCCGCCCAAAGCAAGCTATGAGGTTGAGCTTGATAACGGCAGAAAGTTTACAATTAAGTTTAAGCGTGAGTTTGAGGTTAAATTCGACTTCCAGAAGCAATACACCATATCCGAAGGCGTAAGCGAGTTTGAAATTGACGGTCTGCGCGGGCGCGGAATAACCGAGTTTGGCTTTAATCCGGATAAAACAAGATGGACAAAAGGAGCGTAAGGGCAGCGTATGCAGATAATCAGGCTTGACGAATTAAAACAAATTGATTACTTTTTAGCAGGCGGTAAAGCCAAGGGCTTAGCCGAACTGATTAAGGCGGGCTTAAGGGTAGCAAACGGGTTTGTAATAATCGGGCTCAAAACCGAGGAAGATTACCTAAAAGCCGCCGAATATTACGAAAATCTGCCATACAAGCTTGTGGCTGTGCGAAGCAGCGCAACCAACGAGGACGGCTGCGAATTCTCCAATGCGGGGCAATATTTAAGCAGCCTTAACGTAAGCGGAAAAACCGAGTTTATTAATGCTCTTAAAGCATGCATGAACTCCTTACACAGCAATACCGCCGAGTCGTACTCCGCGTTTTTCTCGCTTGGGGCAAAGCAAGCTCAAATGAGTATTGTTGTTCAGGAAATGGTAGACGCCAGGGCTGCAGGGGTATGTTTTAGTTTTGACCCCGTAACCCGGAGAAACAACTACATAATTGAAGCTGTGGAAGGCCTTGGAGAAAGCCTGGTGGCCGGAACCGCCTCAGCAGAGCGCCATGTTGTGCCCGAGCCGGGCACAGCAGAAAATGTGTTTCCGTTTGTGGGCAAAAACGGTATTATTTCAATTGACGAAATAAACAAAATTGCAAACCAAATGAAAACAGCGGTAAAGCATTTTGGATATCAGCTTGATATGGAGTACGCAATAAGTAAAGCCGGCAAGCTTATATGGCTTCAGGCACGGCCGATAACCACTTTATCCGAAGCCACAATTGACGAGCTTGACTCCCCTGCACTGCCAACCGACGTAATTACCAGCTGCAACATTGGTGAAATGCTGCCGGGTGTGGTTACTCCGCTTAGTATAAGCACAACCGTGCGGGCAATAGATTACGGTTTGCGTGATATGCTGGTTAAGGCACACACTTATAAAAGCCTGGAAAAAATTCCGCCAACAAGCTGTATAGCAAATTTTTCGGGGCAGCTGTTTTTCAACTTTACACCGTTGTATAGGTTGTCGGCTTTTTTAATAGGCACATCTGCCGAAACGCTGGAGTATGCCATTTGCGGCGAATCACTTAATGTGCCTATTCCAAGTTTCAAAAACAAACCCCAACTGGTAAGATGCTTCAACATGATAAGTTATTTAAGGTTTGTTCTTGGCGGCAAAAAAGCAATAAAAAAGGCCGATAAACAAGCCAGGCGTTTTAAAATACCCGTAAGCGGAAACCTGGCTGCAGACTACAAAGCAATAACAGACGGGATACAAGAGCTTAACAACGCCCTAACCTACCATTACCAAACCAGCAGTTATTCCGGCGCCATGAGCAGCACACTTAACCAGATTATAAAGGCAGACAAAAGCGAGGAAGAAGCAAATGCAATTGTAGCCGGCCTTTTAGTTGCCATAGATGACATTGAAAGCGTAGACATATTACGGTCTTTGCGCGTATTGGCAGCAGCTATTCTGGAGGCAGAGCCCAACGCCAACAACATGACCTGGGAGGAACTGAACAACTTTATTACAAAATCCGAATACAAGGTAGAAGAAGCATACGACTTTTTTATCAGCCGTCATGGCCACAGAGCCATCCGTGAAGCGGAACTGCGCAGCCGCAGCTGGCAGAACGACCCAAAGGCGCTCATGGAATACATAAAAACCGTTATGGGCAGCGGTAATGTTGCAGAGCCGGAACAAAAAAACAGTTTTGAAAAAAACCTGAAAACGTTTTTAGCCGGCTACAAGGGTTTAAAGCGCGCTGCTTTAAAGTATCTGGTTAAGCAATCACGGCTTGGCGTAAAGCTGAGAGAGCACACCAAAAGCAAGTTTATTAAGGTTACTGAAGAGTTTAAAATTGCATACGATAAGCTGGCCGAAAATCTGGTAAATGCGGGAGCTCTGCCCGAAAAAGATTTGATATTCTTTTTAACGCATGACGAAATAGGAGAACTGATTAACAATAAAAAAGCGAGTCTTGTAAAACGCGCAATGCAGCGTAAACGCATTTTTGCAGAACAGCAGACAATTAAATTTGCTAAAGTTAACGTGGGGAAACCAAAACCTATTGAACAAAAGCAATATGCGTCAAAAAGCGGCATGGCATTAAACGGTACGCCAATCAGCCGCGGTAACGTATCCGGCAAAGCAAGAGTGGTAAAAAGTGTGGATGACGCAAAAGAGCTGCAAAAGGGCGAAATTATGGTGGCTTCATTTACGGATATCGGATGGTCACCGTATTATTGCCTTGTAGGGGGCTTGGTTACCGAAATTGGAAGCGCGTTAAGCCATGGCGCGGTAGTGGCGCGCGAGTACGCACTTCCGCTTGTGGTTAATGTAGCAAACGCAACCCATATAATAAAAACAGGCGATGAAATTGCCTTAAACGCCGTAACAGGCACTGTTACTATATTGGCTAGCGCCAAATAGACGCCAAATACTCTTCGCGCACCTCTATTATCTTCTGCCCTATTATCTTACCTGCGGCTTCAATCACTTCCTTAGTGGGCTTCTGCCCCTCAAACTCAGTTAATTTAAACGGCTTGCCTATTACCAACTTGTTGCGTCTCCAAAAGCCCGGTTTACCAATATAATGTATCGGCTGAATATATACGCCTGCTTTTAGTGCAAACAAAGCCGCCCCGCCTTTAAGCGAGGAGCTTTCTTCCAGACTAATCCTTCTGGTGCCTTCCGGAAACAGAATAAGCTTCCGGCCTGCCTTAAGCTCGGCCAGGCAGCGCTTGATTACACTTAAGCCTACCTCGTTTCTGTCAACGGGAATTGCATTAACGTGTTTAAAAAACCATGCCTTAAACCTTGTTCTGAACAATGTGTGCTTAGCTAAAAATGCAGGCCTTATTCTGAAGCCGATTGCAATAAGCAGCGGGTCAATAGCAGACTGATGATTGCCGGCAATTATTGTAGCCTCTCCGCGTAAAAAGTTTTTTCTGTTAATAATTTTAGTTGGCGCAAACAGCTTGAATACCGGGTACGCCACCCAAAAGCAAAACCAATAAAACAGCATAAACTTATCTCCCGATTATCTCATCTTTTGTTAGCTCTCTAATCTTACCAATCTTTAAACTGCCCATTACCAGACTGCCGATTGCAACACGTTTTAGTTCAACCACTTTATGACCAACCGCATCAAACATACGCCTTACCTGACGGTTTTTCCCTTCGTGGATTATAAGCTCAACCACACTTTGGTCTCCGGCTTTTATTAGCTTTGCCCCGGCCTTGCTGGTTTTAAACCCGTCAATATCTACACCGTTCCGCAATTTGTTAAGTGTTGCGTCGGTTACATTGCCCAGCACAGTTGCAACATAAGTCTTACTCGTTTCCTTACTGGGATGCGTTAGTTTATATGCCAAATCGCCGTCATTTGTTAACAACAAAAGCCCGGAGGTATCATAATCCAGCCTGCCGACCGGAAAAACTCTTGAAGCTCCCTTGGGCAGCAACTCCATAACCGTCCGCCTGCCCCTGTCATCGCTGACGGTAGTAACATAGCCAACCGGCTTATTCAGCATATAATACACGTTTGCTTTTTGTCCGGATACCGGCTTGCCGTCCAGTTCTACTTTATCGCCCTCTGTCACCTGCGAACCAAGCTCGGCTTTTGCTCCGTTAATTATCACTTTCCCTGCAATAATCAGCTCATCACATTTTCTGCGCGAGCCAACGCCCGAGTCCGCTAAGTATTTGTTTATCCTAATACTCAAAACTTTATCCTTAATTGTTACCTGTTCCTTATTCCCTGTTACTTGATTATGCTTGCCAGTTGTCTAAAATCTCTTTTACCTTATCTTTAAAACTGCTGGCTTTTACCTCTTCCATTGTATATACATCTGCAGCAAAAAGCAACTGTTTGTCCAAATATATTTCCAGCTTACCCACCTCTGCATCGGCTAAAACCGGTGCTTTAAGCGTATCCGGCAAATTATAACTATAGTTTAAATTTGCAAATTCGGTTTCGGTCAGCGGATAATAAAAGCCTTTTTTAGTATATAACTTAACCTTTGCATTTTCGGTGTTAGTCACATCCACACTGCTTACATAGCTATACGGCTCCAATATTTCTGCCCGCTGAAATGTTTTGTACACGGTCTCCAACATCTCTTCACTCTCTTCAAACATTGGCCCGCAGTTAAACACCACACTAATCAGCCTGAATCCATCCCGCTCTGTTGCAGTTACAAGACACCTGCCCGCATCGCCTGTAAACCCGGTTTTTACGCCGATACAACCGTCCAGCGAGTTAAGCAGGCGGTTTTTATTTGTCATAAACCGAACCTTCCCGTCCGGCCTGTCTCCCGTTTTAACATTTTTTGTGCTTACTATTTCTTTAAAATCCGCGCTTTCCAAAGCATACGCAGTAATCATTGCCAAATCCCTTGCGCTTACATGGTGCCCGGCTTCATCCAGCCCATGCGCATTTCTAAAACTGCATTTCTCGCTTGCGCCTGCCTTTAAAGCTGTTGCTTTCATCATTGCACAAAACTCCGGTATTCCCCCCGCAATATGGTACGCCAACGCTGTTGCCGCATCATTCCCGCTGCGCAGCATAAGTCCGTATAGCAGTTCCCGTACTGTAAGCACTTCACCGCGCTCAAGGTATATGCTGGTGCCCTCCACTCCTATTGCCTTGTCATGCACCAAAACCCGTGCATCCAGATTTCTGCAATTGTCAATAACTGTAATGGCAGTTACAATTTTGGTTGTGCTGGCTTCCGGCAGCTGCGCATCGGCATTTTTAGCATAAAATACACGCTTGCTTTCGGCGTCTATCACTATGGCCGCCCTGCCGCTTGAATAAAATTCCGAAGCGGCACCGGCCTCACCCTGATACGGCTGGACATATGGCAGCGCAACGGCCATTAATGCCATTAGTGCAAAAACAAACATTTTAATTTTCATCTCTGTTCTCTCCGTGTTTTTTTTCTGACATAAAATCTCTGATAAACTCTCCGGCCGCACCAAACAACTTATCAAACGCCGAACTGCCGGCAAGCCCCACAACCTCATGCTTGCCGCCGCCAGCAATTAAAAAGCCAAGCGGCTCAGCCGAGAACCCCGCACCGGTTCCGCCCGCAAACGGATATTCGTTGTTTTTAGGCAATATGTTCTTTCCGCACCCATATTCGCCGCCGCCGGCCACAAACCCAACCGATACCTTAATTATAGGAAACACCTGGCTGCCGTCTGATGTCATAACCGGCTTGCCGATTACTGTTTCTGTGTCCAGCATACCTCTTAACTGGCCGAGCGCCTGCTCAATCATTACATCTATTTTAGTACGCTGATTTTCCATAACCTGCTCCTTTTTGTGACTTAACCTTTGCCGTTAATACAGCAGCCAACAGTCTCAATATGTTTGTTGATAATTTAACATCAAACGCAAACGTCAGCTCGTCTTTGTTAAACACGGGTTCTGTTTTTGAAACAGCATGGGTTGTTTTTGAATTCATTAATACGGCCAAAGCAGTGTTTATTACGCTAATCAGATAGCCGCAGAGCAAAGCTGTGTCATGTGCACTGTTCCTGATTCCTGCCGTGGAAAATACAACAGCTTTACTTATTCTAATTTGCTTAAACAGTTCTGAAACAAGCTTCAGCATTCCGGTATTGCCGGTCATTTTTATCAGCCTTTCAGTACCATCAGGCTTAATTAAAACCAATCCTGCCTTACAAAATTTAAGTCTCACTTCAAACAGCCTGAGCCCATATAGCCTAAGCGATACAATCCCGATATTGCCCAAGACATTTACAAAAGCTTTAATCCGCACAAAAATGGGGGTAACAAGTACTATAAGCAACAGGGCTAAAACAAAACTCAAGATAATAAGCCATAAATCCATGCTATTAGATTTTACTTATACAATAAAAAAATGCAGAATTCCGTCTGCATTTTTTGTCGAAAAACACACTTTTAATATATAGAACGGCAGCGAAGCTTGACGGGGATGTGTACAATTACTCTACATTACTTTGCACTAACAGTGCCTCAGCCTCAATGTCCTCTACCGGCAATATTTCAAACTCGTTGTATAGTGCGTCTCCTCTGTCTATATTAAGCACTTTAATAGACTCCAATAGTGTTTCGTAGTTCGGTAGGTTGTCTATGTCCTGCAGCTGGAACCGTTTTAAAAACTCTTCGGTTGTTCCAAAAAGCAAGGGCTTACCCACAACATCCTTTCTGCCAACTACCTCAATCATCCTGTGGCTGAGAAGCAGCTGAACCGCATAATCGCTGTTCACGCCCCTGATTTGCTCAATTTCCAGCCTTGTAACCGGCTGCTTGTAAGCAATTATTGCAATTGTTTCAAGCGCGGCCCTGGTCAGTGCACGTTCTTTAATGGGGTTCAGCACTGCGGCCACCTCTTCGGCGTATACAGGATTGGTTGCAAACTGCGCCTTGTTTTTATACAAAATTATCTGTACTCCGCTGGTCTCATTGTATTTTTCAGATTGCAGGAGAGAAATTGCCTCATTAACTTTTTTAATGTCGGTTTCCAGCTTATCTGCAATTTCGCTTAAAGGAACCCCTTCGCCGGCAACATATAAAATGCTTTCAATAATCTGCGGTAAGTTCGGTAATTTCATGTTCTCCTCCCTCTTTAAACGTAATATCAATGTCGCCAAATGTCTCGCCTTGTTCGGCCTGGGCAAATTGCGCTTTCAACAGCTCTAACACAGCTAAAAATGTTGTAATAACCTCACCTCTGGTAAAGTCGGAATCAAACAGGCTGAAAAACTTTACTTTCCGCTCATCAGTCAGTTTTGCACGCAAACCATCAATTTTGTCTTTTAAAGTAAACCGGTCCTTTACAATTTTGCGCTCAACTTCCAGCTTGGTTTCAATATCCAGCTTGCACAACAAACTGCTGAATGCCGCAATCAGCCCGTCCATGTTCATGTCTTTCAGCACAATGCGATAATCACCTGCGCTTTTCTCCGGCGGTTTATAAAACCTGTCTACATTTTCTATTTCGGCCAGGCCAATACTGGCCTCTTTAAACAGCTTATATTCTTCCAGTCTGCGTTTAAGCGCCTCGGCCGGGTCTTCCTCGTCTTCCACCAACTCTTCTTGCCGCGGAAGAACGGAACGCGACTTGATTTCAAGCAATGTTGCCGCAACCTCAATAAACTCGCTTGCCCGCTCCATGTCAACATCTTTTATCTGGCTCATATAACTAAGATATTGGTCAGTAATTTCGGCCAGCTTAACCGACTTTATATCCAGTTTGGTGCCGCGGATTAAATGCAGCAGCAAGTCCAGCGGACCCTCAAAGTTTTCAATTTTAAACTTTATGGCATCAACGCTGACTTCCGGCTCCCCGCCCTCCTCGGGCGGCAGGTTATCAATTATATCATCAATCATATCTTACCACCCCCATGTAAACAATTTAAAGAAAAATTCGTAAATATAATCCGCCAGAGAACCAATATATAAACCGGCCAAACTCAGCCCAACAAGCAGTGCAATTAAAACAAACATACCGTTTCTCTGCATAAAAACCACAAACGGATTGTCATATTTTAAGTGTGTGCTTATAAACATAAAACCATCCAGCGGGTATATGGGCAAAAGATTAAAGATTGCCAGGATAAAGTTGATTATGCTGAACAGGTAAAAGAACTGAAAGAAATAATAAAATACATTATAATCTACCGCGCCCATTAGATATTGAAACAAAATACACAGCGCAACACCGGCAATGCCCAAAATCAGATTTACCGTAATTCCGGCAAGACTGACAATAGTCATATCTCTTTTAAAGCTCCGGAAACGCTGCGGATTGCCCGGGACAGGTTTTGCCCATCCAAAGCCAACCAGAACAAGCATTAAAAAACCGAAAAGGTCAAGGTGTTTAATTGGATTTAAAGTTAGTCTGCCTCTTTCCTTTGCGGTAGAATCACCGCACTTGTAAGCCGCATAAGCGTGCGCAAATTCGTGACAGGTTATAGCAACCAGCACAACCGCCACCCACATTGCCAAAAATATTAGTGCGGCACCAAAATCCATGCCGGAATAGAATATTGAAATAATCCCCATAATTAATTAAATGTAAGTCCCTTTTCTTCCCTGATTTTTCTGAAATATTCATCGTCCGGTATCTGCTGCAATGTGGCGGCAATAATATCCGCTGCTTTTGCCAGAACCTCTTCGGTATGTGTTGCCATAAAGCTGGTTCTTATTATGCTTGTTCCCACCGGAACGGCAGGCGCAACAACAGGGTTTACATAAACACCGCTTTCAAACAACACCTTACATGCATAAAGCGTCCTGAAATCTTCGCCAACAATAATGGGAACAATAGGCGACTCACTTGGCATAATTCTTACGCCCCGCTCCACTAATGCTTTACGCATAAACTCGGTTAAGTCTTTCAGCCGCTGCACCATCTGCGGCTCACGCTTTATCAGCCTTAACGCAGCCAGTGCCGATGCCGCATTGCTTGGAGGAATGGAGGCCGAATAAATAAACGGCCTTGAGTTGTGCCTTACAAAATCCACCACCTTGCGGTCTGCCACTAAAAACCCGCCAAGGGATGCAAGGCTCTTACTAAACGTGCCCATAATTAAGTCCACGTCTTTTTCTAAACCGAAATGTTCGGCAGTGCCCCTGCCGCATTTACCGCAGGTCCCAAGCCCATGTGCGTCGTCAATCATTATTCTTGCGCCGTATTTCTTGGCCAGTTTCACAATTTCAGGCAGCTTGCACAAGTCACCTCCCATGCTAAACACACCGTCTGTTACAATAAGCTTGCCCTTATCCTCCGGCACGTTCTGTAGCTGGCGCTCTAAGTCTGCCATATCGCTGTGCTCGTATCTAAGCAGTTTTGCATAACTAAGCCTGCAGGCATCGTATATGCTTGCATGGTTCTCCTTGTCACCGATAATATAATCATTCCTGCCGGCAATAGCGCTTATTATACCCAGATTAGACTGAAAGCCGGTGCTGAAAACCATACAGTCTTCCTTATTCATAAAGGCCGCAATTTCACTCTCAAGCTCCATATGCAAATCAAGGGTGCCGTTTAGATACCTGCTTCCGGAGCATCCCGAACCGTATTTTTTAGTTGCGTCCAATGCCGCCTTAACCACCTCAGGGTGAGAAGTAAGCCCAAGGTAGTTGTTTGAGCCAATCATAATAACCGGCCTGCCTTCCATTTCAACAACAGGCGCCTGCCCGCTGGTCAGATAATGAAAATACGGGTAAAGCCCTTCTTTTTTCACGTTGTCAATGATAGTAAAGTCTTTACATTTCTGAAACAAATCCATTGCCTTTCTCTCCTTGCATTATACCAGACTATTATAGACTTTTTGTTTTTAATAAGCAACGGATTTAAACATATTACGCTTATTTGTTTGCAAATTTTGGTTTTTTTAGGTAACATTATATCAACTAAGAAAAAAGGGATAGTTATGATATCTTTAAAGAATGTATTTCTGGCATACAACAAAGATTATTACGCTCTTTATGATATTAATTTGGAAATTAACGCCGGAGCGCGTTTGGCACTTGTAGGAACTGAAGGCAGCGGCAAAACAAGCCTTTTACGGGCAATTGCCGGACTGGAGCCAAACCTTACCGGTGAGCTTTATATTAAAAATATCCCAATTAAAAAACTGGATTTTGCTTACGATATTGCCCTGGCCTACCTAAGCAGTAAGCCGGTCTTTTTGGAGCATAAAACCGTTAGCGCCAACCTTGAGTACATTCTTGCACTAAGGAATAAACAAAAAGCCGTATTTGACAACGAAATTAAAGAGGCATTAACCAAGTTCGGCATTTTTCATTTAGTTGATAAACGGGTTGATGTCCTGTCTGACACCGAGCGCAAGCTGGTTCAGATTGCGCGCGCAGGATTACGCAAATTAGACGTTCTGCTTGTAGATAATGGCTTTGAGCATAGCAGCAAGGCTGATGCCGAATTGATTATATCTGCCCTGAAACTTCTGGCCAAACCGAAAGAGATTGCGGTTGTAATCGGCACTGAAAAACCCGAAATGGTTAGTGAGTTGGTTAAAGAAACAAAATATATGCGTTCCGGCAGTATGTACAACACAAAGGAGCAGGCCGATGAACAGCATTAAGCAAAAAATTAAAGATAACTCGTGCCTGTTAAACACATTGCTGGGTAATCTGGATTGTAAAGACCTTCAGCTATGCTACAACCTGATTGAATCCGATAATGTGCAGCAGTTCTTAGCCGACCCGGACCTGGTCAGCACAGCCGAAAGCTTTTTTGATAACAATCTTAACATAACCAAAACCAGTAAAACTGCCTTTATGCACCGCAACACTCTGCTTTACCGGATTGAGAAAATCCAGGCAATGGTTGGGCTGGATATGCGCAATTTTGAAGATGCCATTACATTAAAAATAGTGCTTATTCTCAGCAAACGGGAGTGCAGCGCAAAGTAATGTTGATGCAAAACTACAACTCCACGCTATCCGTTCTCGTTAACATCTCAATCTCGCTCCGGCTCTCATCAGAGCCGGTTTTTGTTTGGGGAATTCCGGCACTAAGCTGCTGCAGCATATTCATTAACTGACCAATTTTCTCCAAATCCAGCCCCTTTGCCATTTCCATGATTTTGTTTATGTCCATTGTGTCTCCCTAAAATTCCCCTTTATCAATTAATTCTATTCCGGCATATACTAAATTAGTTACATTTACAGGAGCAAATATGAATTTAAGAGATTATGCAAACACCGAAATTAAGCAGGAATCAAAGCCGCAAGATATTACGGAAGAAAAACTAAAACAGGCCGAAAATGACTACGGCGGGCTTGTAAACAACTTTTTAGATAAATACGGAAACATGAACGAAAATGAGCTTATGGGCGAAATGCTGAAAACTATAAAACAAAAAAAAGCTGACGGTACATATGACCCCGAACAAATCAGGCGTGCAGCAATGCAGATTGCACCGGTATTGACACCGGAGCAGCGCAGTAAAATGGAAAAATACTTAAAATTTTTATGATATGACGTACAACACAGACAAAACAGTATCCGTTTTACTCTATAATTCAAGACAAGTGCTTGGTATCAACCAGCTGCACAAGCAAGGACTGCTGGGGCAAAATATCACCATTGCAATAATTGATACCGGTGCTGCCCCGCATCCCGATTTTACTCTCGGCCAGAATAGGATAATACAGTTTGTTGATTTAATAAACAATCGTACCATGCCGTATGACGATAACGGACACGGTACCTTTACCGCCGGAATCTTGGCAGGAAACGGGCTTATTTCAGGCGGCAGATATTGCGGAATTGCACCGCTTTCCGAGCTGATAGTAATTAAAGCGTTAGACGCCCGGGGCCAAACCGAGCCCGTTAAAATTATTGAAGCCATGCAATGGATATATCAAAATCAAGTTAAATTTAATATAAAGGTAGTTTGCATGAGCTTTGGCAGCCCGCCGCTTGCACGGGCAGACCCGCTTATATTAGGCGCCGAAAGCCTATGGGACAGCGGAATTGTGGTGGTTACGGCCGGCGGAAATGACGGACCTGAACCAAACACCATAAAGTCTCCCGGCCTGTCTCGGAAAATAATAACCGTTGGTGCCGCAAGTTTTGATAAAGAAACCGGAAACTGTTATGCTTCCGACTTTTCCTCACGCGGTTCTGTTTACGGGTTTGTTAAACCGGACTTAATAGCACCCGGCGTAGATATAATCAGTACAAGTAATGACTTAAAGTTTTACACTAAAATGAGCGGCACAAGCGTAGCCACGCCTTTTGTAGCAGGTGTTGCGGCCTTGCTTTTAGAGCGCCGCCCCGGATACGACCCGAATCAGATTAAAAGCGTGCTGCTGCATTCCGCCACTCGCCTTGATTGCCCGCTCAACACCTGCGGCATGGGACTGTTAAACCCCCTTGGCGCCGTGGAATAAAAAATTCCCCTCTAGAGAGGGGTGGCACGAAGTGCCGGGGTGTGTGAAAAATATTCTGTATAGTTTTTTAGGGCCAAAGCGAAAGCACGCAATGTCCCAGATATCGAAAGAATTCCATTTTTTGGTTTTTCGAAAACATATCTCAATTCTTTATATAAGTTTTTATGTCTATCAAACACTGTTTTCAAACCACGTTTAGCCCCGTCTATATTGGTGGATACTCCAATGTCAATAAAACTATTGTCAATCTGCCTAGCCAAAAGAGTTAAAAACTCTGCTTCGTCTATTTCTATAACAGCTTTATTATAAAGATATTCTAAATCATGCCCCCTTGGATAGCTCCCTGTCTTATACTGTAATATAGCTTTTAGATATAACTCACAAGCAAAAGCTATATTTACAAAATTTGGAATATAAGTTTTCTTGTTGGAACTAATAACCAAAAACTCATTTGCACTCCTTAACATGTCTTTAACTTTTTGATTCATACGTTCCCTTTTCCCCTTCTAATTTTCTGCTTACAAACTATTCAGCGTATCCAAATATTTTTTGTTCTTCTCAAAGCTGCCTGCTCCAAGTTCCTCCTGCAGCTTACTAAACGCTTCCTTCCCTTTTTTGTCCAGGTGCTTTGGCAGCTCAACAATTACATTAACATACATATCGCCGTATGTGCTGCTTTTATTCAGGTGCTTAATGCCCTTCCCTCTAAGGCGCAGAATTGTTCCTGTCTGAGTGTTCTCAGGTATAGTTAGCTCAAGCTTACCATCCAGGCTTGGTATCTTAATTTTGCCGCCCAGCATTGCCGTGGTAAACGGAACCGGCAGGTCAAGTTTAATATCAAACCCTTCACGTTTCAGCAGCAGGTGCGGCTTAACAGATATTTCTACCTGCAGGTCACCGTTTGGCCCGCCGCGGATTCCGCTCTCGCCTTCACCGCGCACTGTCAGCACCTGGTCGTTGTCTATTCCGGCAGGGATATTAACTGCAACACTCGCCTGAACACGCTTATAGCCCTTTCCTCCGCATACGGCACATTTTTCTTTTATTATCTTTCCCGTGCCGCTGCAGCTTTTACAAACTCCGGTGTTTACCACGCGCCCAAAAATAGTATCCTGCTGATACCTCACCTGCCCGCTGCCTCCGCATTGCGTACAAGTTGTGTACTCCTTACCGCCCTTAGCGCCCGTGCCGCTGCAGTCCTTACAGAGCTCGGTGCGCATAAGCGTAACTGTCCGGCTTACACCAAACGCAGCTTCCGCAAAATTAAGCGTAAGTTTAACTACAATATCGCTGCCATGAATGGCAGTGTTTCTGGCCTGGCCGCCGCCGAATGCAGAACCAAAGATATTAAAAATGTCCTCAAATCCGCCAAAGCCGCTGAATCCCCCCTGCCCTTGACCTTGCCCGCGTGCGCCTCTAAAAAAGTCATTAGGGTTCGGGCCGTCTGCACTGCCGTACTGGTCGTAGTTTGCCCGCTTTGTGCTGTCTGACAAGCACTCATATGCTTCGTTTACTTCTTTAAACTTATTAGCGGCATCGGCGTTGTTCTGGTTAACATCCGGGTGATACTTTTTTGCCTGCCGTCTGAACGCCGACTTAATCTCGTCATCACTGGCGGTTTTTTCCACACCCAATGTTTCGTAATAGTTTTTTGCCACGATTGATTCCTTTTTATAATAATTCCCCTCTATAAGAGGGGTGCCACGAAGTGGCGGGGTGTGGAGACACAAGCATTTGGTTTGGCTACCCCGTCAGCCTTCGGCTGCCACCCCTTCAAAAAAGGGGAATTCGGGCAACAGCTCCATACTTTGGAGCGTAAGCAACCCACAACTGTTCCCTGTTCCTTGTTACTTGTTACCTGTTACCTGTAAAACTATTCCGCGGGTTTAACATCCGCTTCTTCTACTTTTGGTTCTTCCGGCTTAGCCTGCGCTTGGCTAGCCGCCGCCTGATACAGCTTTGTCACAATCGGTTCACTCGTTTTGGCTAAGTCCTCAAGCGCCTTTTCAACAACTGCCTTGTCGTCGCTTGTTACGCCTTCTTTGGCCTTCTTTATGGCTTCTTCCAGCACGGTTTTGTCTTCTGCGCTGATTTTATCGCCGCTGTCTTTTAATAGCTTTTCCTGCGCAATTATCATGCCTTCGGCGTGGTTCTTTAAGTCAACCAGCTCTCTGCGCTTTTTGTCTTCCTCGGCAAACTTTTCCGCGTCTTTAACTGCCGCGTTAATCTCATCGTCTTTCAGGTTGCCGCTTGATGTAATTGTTACGCTTTGCTGCTTGCCTGTGCCAAGGTCTTTAGCAGATACGTGCACAATGCCGTTTGCGTCAATGTCAAAACTAACCTCAATTTGAGGAATTCCTCTTGGCGCCGGCGGAATGTCAACAAGGCTGAACCTGCCTATAGTTTTGTTGCTTGCCGCAAACTCACGCTCGCCTTGAAGCACATGAATATCCACGCCCGGCTGATTGTCGGAAGCCGTACTGAACACCTGACTTTTTTTGGTCGGGATTGTTGTGTTACGTTCAATAAGTTTAGTAAACACGCCTCCCAGAGTTTCAATACCAAGGCTCAAAGGGGTTACGTCTAATAGCAGCACGTCTTTAACATCTCCGCCAAGCACGCCCGCCTGAATAGCGGCACCCATTGCCACACATTCATCCGGATTAATGCCTTTGTACGCATCCTTGCCGGTAAACTTCTGTAATGCGTCTACTACCGCCGGAATTCTGGTTGAGCCGCCAACAAGAATAACCTTGTTGATTGCACCCTTATCCAACTTAGCATCCTTAAGCGCCGACTCGGTTAAAGTTACCGTCTGCTTTACTAAATCCGCGGTTATATCGTCAAACTTGGCACGAGTCAGTTCGTATTCAAGGTGTTTCGGCCCGGTGTTGTCCGCCGTAATAAACGGAAGCGAGATGGTAGCTTTAGTAGTTGCAGACAAATCAATCTTTGCTTTTTCCGCAGCTTCCTTAAGCCTCTGCACCGCGGTTGAGTCTTTAGCAAGGTCAATTCCGTTAGCCTTTTTAAACTCAGCTTCCAGCAGTTCAATTATCCTGTCGTCAAAATCATCTCCGCCAAGGCGGTTGTTGCCCTTTGTTGCAATAACCTCAAAAACGCCTTCGCCAATCTCTAAAATAGATACGTCAAACGTACCGCCTCCAAGGTCAAACACCAGAATCTTCTGATTCTTGTTTTCGCCCTTGTCCAGGCCATACGCAAGTGCAGCCGCAGTGGGCTCGTTTATAATTCTCAGCACTTCCATGCCGGCAATCTTGCCCGCATCTTTAGTAGCCTGACGCTGACTGTCGGTAAAATACGCAGGAACGGTAATAACCGCCTGAGTCACCTTTTGCCCCAAGTACGCCTCGGCATCTGCCTTAAGCTTGCCTAAAATCATTGCCGAAATTTCCTGCGGCGAATAGTTTTTGCTGTCAATCTTTACTTTAAAACTGCTGCCCATTTCACGCTTTATGCTTGATATGGTTCTGTCGGGGTTAACTACCGCCTGACGCTTGGCAGTTTGGCCAACCAGGCGCTCCCCGTCTTTGGTAAACGCAACCACACTTGGTGTAGTACGTGCTCCTTCCGCGTTTGCAATAACTTGCGGCTCGCCGCCTTCCATTACCGCTACGCATGAGTTTGTTGTTCCTAGGTCAATACCTATAATTTTTGCCATTTTAATAATCTCCTTAAATCCCCGATAGGGGTACTTTTATTTTTTATAATTCCCCTCTACAAGAGGGGTGCCGAGTTTACGAGGCGGGGTGTGGAAAATGCATAGATAGTTTTACCTCCACACCCCGTCTGCTCCCTGCGGTCGCATCCACCCCTCTTATAGAGGGGAATTTTGCTCGGGAATGTTTTTACCACTCTTCACTTAAGATATGTGGTATCTGACTTACTTTAATTTCTTCCATCTTAACACCGTATTTTAAGCTGTACATTCTCAGTTTCATGTACTGGCTGAACGCCTCTTTTTCGTAAGCCACCAGCTTGCCGGTGTTTTTATTGTATAAATTAATGTATTTCTTATCTTTATTTTTTGCCATTTTTGTTTTTCTCCTATTAATTCCCATTGCGCTCTATCGGCGTTGGGGTTTTTGCCTGTCATTGCGAGTCGCACCCTAAACTCCTTCAAACGAAGCAATCCCACGACTAGGATTTCTATCTGGGGGCTTGCTTCGTCAGCCCATCTCTGCAAGACAGGCTCGCAAAGACAGTGGGACGGTTACTTACTAATCTTCACCAAACTATACCGCACCACCTTGTCACCTTTTATAAAGCCTTTCTGAATTTCTTCCGTTACTATATTAGGCGGCGTTTTGTGCTTACTTTCCGCATAAATAGCATTATGATAGTTCGGGTCAAACGCTTGCCCTAAGGCATTTATCGGAGTTATTCCCAGTGAATTCAGTGCCGATAAAAACTCCCGCTTAATAATTGCAATGCCCTCCAGCGTATGTTCGTCGGTTATATGCATTTCGGCAGACACCACTGCATCAAACACACTTAAAAACGCCTTAACAGTATCCGCTGTTGCCTCATCCCTGCTGACCCTGCTGATTTCCAGGTTACGCTTACGGTAGTTATCAAAGTCCGCCTGCAGCCTTATTGCCATATCCATTGCGGCCTCGTATTTCTGATGCTCAACCTGCCACTCATATTCGTAATCGATGTAACTCTCGTTGCCCTTTTCCTGATAGCCGGGGTCAACACTAATGCCGGCATCTATTCCGCCCGAGTTTGACTTACCTTTCTTTTCCGTCACTTCTTGTCCTCCTTTTTCTGCTCAATTTGCGCAAGACCCTTATATTCGCCAACCACAAACCGCAATGCGCTTGCTATTTTCTGATAATCCATGCGCTGCGGCCCGATTATGCCAATGCTGGCTACACTCTCTCCGCCCACGCTGTATTCAGCTTTAGCAATACTGCAGTCCGCAAGTTTTTTGTTTTTAATCTCGCTGCCTATTTTAAATGATACATCACTGTTGCCGGCAAAACCCTCATCCGATAAAATATTACATATCTCGTCTTTGTCACTAAGCACTTCTATCACTTTTCTTGCTTTTTCAACATCGCTGTATTCCGGGCTTTCAAGCAGTTTCATTTCACCGCCGCTTGTTAGGCCGCCTTTTTTTATAGAGTCCAGCAAATTATTAATTGTACTTATAAAGTTGTCAAAAATGCTTTTAAATTCTTTCAGTTCAGACATCATCCCGTTTTGATAACTGTCAAAGTTGGCTATCATGTCCGCAACGGTTTTATCTTTAAATGTGTTGGTAAGCAAGTTGCTGGCGTCCGTATAACTCTGGTCGGGCGCACGGTGCGTTATATCCATGCTGTTGTTTATAATGCCGCCGCTGGTTTCAATTAATATTAAGGCCTGATTAGAAATCAGCGGAATTATTTTTACATTTTTAATTACCAGCTTTTCAAAGCCCTTTAGCATAACTACAGTCGGATAATTGGTTGCCTTGCTTACCGTGCTTGCAATTTCGGCCAACACATCCGTCAGATATACCGCACGCTTATCAAATATGCCGTGAATCTCCTTAAGCACTTTTTTATCTGTCGGCATATCTCCCATTGCGTAGTTTACATAATACCTGTATCCCTTGCTGGTCGGCACTCTGCCGCCGCTTGTATGCAATTGCTTTAAGTAGCCCATTGCCTCAAGTGCCGCAAGCTCGTTCCGGAGCGTAGCGGTACTGACGTCTTTTAGCACCCGCTCCTGAATATTGCCGCTGGTAATAGGGCTAGCCTTACTTATGTAACTTTCTACCGAACACAACAATATCTGCTGCTTCCGCTCACTTAACTGCTCTTCTGTATCCTGCATTCGCTCCCTCCTCTTTAATAATTCCATATCAATTCCCCTCTATATAAGAGCATCGACTGTCCCGAGTAAATTCCCCTTTATGAAGGGGTGGATGCGCCATAGGCGCAGACGGGGTAGCCGACACCGTAGGTGGCGCAAAAGCCTTTAAACCACCCCAGCACTCTGTGCCACCCCTCCAAGGAGGGGAATTTTGTCGCTCTCTCCGTCCACATTGCTAGCACTCTTTATCGTTGACTGCTAACCGTATTATATTCGTGTAAAAACAAAAAGTCAACGCTTTGCGTCAACTTTTTAAAAAATATTTTTATTTTATTTCCCGCTGGGCACCCGTCCGCCGTCACCGGCAACTGGTGCCTTTACATCCAGCAAACCCGTATACATCGGATCTTTTGCTACGGCCTCGTCCGTCATGCCTTTGCGCCATACATTCTGATACATATCCTTAAGCACAGCCTTTGTATCGCCCTCTGTTGCAAATAATCTGCTTACTCCTGCGTTAACCTCTTTGGCTACAAAGTCTTTGTACTCAGGTGTAAGCGGGCTTCTGTCTTCAGTCAGGTTTTTATGCTTGCTGGTAGATACTCTGTATGCTTCAACAATATCATAGCCGTCTGTAACCTCATTAAATACATACGGGTCCTGATATCCTTTGGCCAGTTCTACCATGCGTCCGTATACTGCCATCAGCTCATCTTCATTGTTTACTAAGTTATAACTGAACCCTGCGGGCGCGCCAGCTTTGCCTCTCGGCACCATATCGCCAATGTTTAAGCCCTTAATAGCCTTAACCAGCGCAAAATACACCGGCGCAACCGACGGCCCCTGTATATTAACCTGGTCATGCCACTTAAAGTATCCTGTTGTTATTTCAGCATTAACGGTAATTTTGTACGGAAACTTAATATCATGCAATACCATTCTGCTGTGATTAAAACCTTTTTCTCTTTCATAACCGGTAGTGGGAAAGCAATACGTTCCGTCTTTACCTTTAACCAGATGCGGTGTAGCCAGCACCAACTCCGAACAGTCTTGGCCGTGCCGTTCCCAATCGCGCATAGGAATAACCTGCAGCCCCTGCTGCCCAACAAGAGCCGTATCAAACGGTGCCCGGATTACAACCCTCAGGTCTCCGGAGAAAGCTCTTATTGCCTCAACTTCTCCGGTAGTTGTTCCGGCAACCAACTCCACATAAACCCTGTCAACATTTATGTTTATCTCTTCCATATTGCACCTCTGTTAGAATTATAACACACAACCTGCATATATGCAATAGATAATAAAAAAACGGTTCATAGATAATAATGACCGTTTGAAGATTACTATTGCTAGAAAAAATCAAAGGAATCATATCTATGAACCGACGTCATAATAACACATCAAAAAACAAAACGCAAACGATTTTAACAAGTTTTTAAAAATTTTTTATTTACTCATAAATCCAGTCCTTCATAATAATACGAATAATCAATACCCTTTACAAACATTTCCTTGTCGTTAATCTTGTCGGTTAGGGCTAAAGCTATCAGCCTCTTTATAGCCGTGCCGTCAAATACGCTTGCCGCCATTGCGGACATATAGTCGTTTTTACTTATCTTGCTCCAGTCTACGCATTTGCTAAGGCTTTTCTTCAGCATCAGGTCCAGCCAGAGCCTTGTGCTTCTGCCGTTGCCGTCCCTAAAAGGATGGGCAACATTCATTTCAATGTATTTGTTTAAAATCTCATCTAAGGTAGTCTCGGGCATTTTTTCAATTGTGCCCAGCGTTTCCAACAAATACATTGCAGGCGCAAACATAAAGCCGCCTTTTGATATATTTACAATCCTTATCTGCCCCGCAAAGTCATATAGTCCGTCAAACAAATAGGCATGGATTTGCTTCAGCCCCTTAATGGTACCAACTTCAATGTTGCCTAAAACCGAAAACAAGGCATACGCCTTTTGTTTGCTTTTTATATCAATAGCTTCATCGTCATATCCCATGTTCCCAAAATTCCTTCATCAGCATTGCGCCTACATCCTGGGTGTTGTGCGCCTCACAGATGGTAACCGGGCTTAACTTCAGCTCTTTTATTGCTGCAATATAGTCCTCTGCTCTCGGGTAGTATCTGTCATCAGACTCAAACAAGTTTATTTGACTTGTTTCAATTCTTTCCGCAAATGTCTTGTGTGCCTGCTCGCCGCCCGCGCCATAACTTACCGGATACATATGAAAATGCGTTTCTTCAAGCGCAGTTCTGCCAAGTTCGGTTTCAACTTTTTTCAGAGCCTTTACAATACTCTCTTTGCTTTTTAAGCTGCCGTTTTCTCTTGCGTGCAGGTGCGCCAAGTCCAAACACGGCCGTGCGTACTTAACCTGCTTACATATCTCTATAATCTCATCCAGGCTGCCAAGCTGGTTAACCTTACCGCCTATTTCGGGGTAAATTCGTATCCTGCTGGTATCCAGTTGTTTGCCCACTTCGTTAAGTGCATCAATCAGCTGTTGCAGCCCGGCTTTGCGCTCCGCCTCGCCTTTGCCGTATCCGCCGCCCGGATGAAATATAATCCTTGTTGCATCAAGCAGCCCGGCCAGCTTAAACCCCTTAACCACTTCCTGCTTGCTGCGTTCAACCACCTCTTTATTCTTACTGGCAAGGCTGATATAATACGGCGCATGAATGCTCAGGTAAATTCCGTATTCCTCGGCCAGCTTTCTGTATTTTACCGCCTGGTCGTCCTTCATTTTTATGCCGTATGTGCATTGCAGCTCCAGCGCATTGAGCCCCTTATTTTGGAGCCACACAAAAATATTGTCCCGGTTTTTTCCTCCGCCCGCCTTATCGGCAAAGAAGTTAACCGGAAACCCCGCCGTGCCAAATTTAGCTTTATTACAAATGCTTTTCATCCTGCTCCTAAAAAAACTTTTCTATTATCAGATTTGATACATTAAAATGTTTTTCATCTATATAAAGTCTGCCGTCCGATAAGCACACAAATCCGCTGCCTGCCATTTGCTCTACCGCCGGCTTGTACGTTTTTACAAAATCCTTTTTGAAAATCGCCGCATAATCGTACAGGTCAATGCCCTTAGCCGTACGCAAAGCAAGCATTATGTACTCTTTCTCGGCAGTCTCCGGTGTTTCGGTTTCGGTAAATATTACCGGCAATTCGGCCTTGTTTACTCTATTGGAGTATTCGGCAAGGTCATGCGTATTTTCCAGCCTTACACCGCCTGTGTAGCTGTACGCCGACACTCCAAAGCCAAGATACTCACCCCTGACCCAATAATTAAGGTTATGCTTGCTCTCAAACCCGGGTTTAGCAAAATTAGATATCTCGTATCTGGCAAATCCCCAACGCTCTAAAGCCTTATTAACCACCTTGTACATTTCGTTGCTGGCATCTTCGTCACATTCGGCCAGCGTTCCGGAACTGACCGCTGCCTCCAGCGGTGTACCAAACTCTAAATTCAACCCGTATGCGCTTATATGAACTGCACCGCTTTTAACGGCTTTTTTAACCGTCTTTTTTAAATGTGCCTGTCTTTGCCCGGGCAGCCCGAACATAATATCCACGCTTAAGTTGGCTATTCCGCACCTTAACACCGCTTCCGCAGCACGTTTAAACTGAGCATAGTCATGCGGACGCCCCAGCAGCTGTAAAAATTTATTCTTGTGCGATTGCAGCCCAAGACTTATTCTGTTAACTCCCGCGGCCTTGTATATTTCCAGCTTTTCATATGTAAGTGAGTTTGGATTAGCTTCCAATGTGACTTCCGCATCAGCCTCGATGCTAAAACTGCCCCTCACCTCGTCCAGCACCCTGGCCACGTCACTTGCGTCAACAAGACTCGGCGTGCCTCCGCCGATATAAATTGTAGTTGCACATATGTTTTTGTCTGCTCTTAGTTTAACTTCTTTTATCAGGCTCTTTATGTACTCTTTCTGTTCCGGCAACCCGCAAGCATACGAACAAAACGAGCAATACTTACACTTGTGCTCACAAAAAGGTATATGGATGTAAATGGATGATTTTTTCATGCGCTTGTCCTTTCATATAATTCTCCCTTCCCGCCAAGGGAGTACGCCCAGAGGGCGGGAGTGTTGTGTCTTATTCACAACCCCCGGTGGCTGAAGCCACCACCCCCTTTGCTAAAGGGGGAATTTTGACTGCCCGATTCTGCCTTATTCCGACTTCAGCACTTTAATAAACGCATCGCTTGGTATCTCCACCTGCCCTACCTGCCGCATTTTCTTTTTGCCTTCTTTCTGCTTTTCCAGCAGCTTCCTCTTTCTGGTTATATCCCCGCCGTAACACTTGCTCAGCACGTCCTTACGCACAGCCCCAACCGTTTCTCTTGCAATAATCTTTCCGCCTATTACAGCCTGAATAGGCACTTCAAACATCTGCCGCGGAATAACTTCTTTCAACTTCTCAGTCATTGCCTTGCCGCGCTCATACGCCCTGTCGCGGTGTACAATTACACTAAGTGCGTCACAAACCTCGCCTTTAAGCAGAATGTCCAGCTTAACCAAATGACTCGGTCTGTATCCGCTTATTTCATAATCCAGGCTTGCATAACCGCGTGTACGGCTTTTAAGAGAATCAAAAAAGTCATAAATAATTTCATTCAGCGGCATATCGTAATCCAGCCTGACTCTGCTTGCGTCTATATAGGTTATATCCTTGCTTTCACCCCTCCTGCCTTGCGCTAAATCCATGATATTACCTACATACTCGGGCGGCGTAAATATCTGCATATTTACATATGGCTCCTCCATACGGTCTATTCTGGTAGTTTCCGGCAGATTGCTTGGGTTGCTTACCTCCAGAGTCTCGCCCGTAGTGGTATATACCTTATAGCTTACCCCGGGCGCGGTTGTAATAATCTCCAGGCTAAATTCCCTCTCCAGCCGCTCAACAATAATCTCCATATGCAACAGCCCCAAAAACCCGCATCTGAACCCTTGCCCCAGTGCCGCCGATGACTCTACGCTATAGTTAAGCGAACTGTCATTTAACCGCAGTTTATCAAGTGCATCCCGCAAGTCACTGTACTTTGTGTCGCCTGCCGGAAATATCCCGCTAAACACAACCGGCAGCACCTTTTTATAGCCCGGCAGCGCCGTATCACATGGCCTGTCCGCCAACGTAATTGTATCACCTACCTTGGTGTCCTCAACATTTTTTACGCTTGCGGCAATATAGCCTACTTCGCCGCACTTAAGTTCTGCACACGGTTTGGGAGCGGGACTGAAATACCCTACCTCAACTACATCAAAAGTCTTGCCCGGCGTCTGCATCATTTTTATTTTATTTCCCGGCTTTACGGCCCCGTCCATAATACGCACCATGCTGATTGCGCCCTTGTAGCTATCGTAATAGCTGTCAAAAATCAACGCCTTTAACGGAGCAGCCTCATCACCCTTAGGCGGAGGAACCTGTGCAATAACAGCTTCCAGAACAGCCGCAATGTTAATATTTTCCTTTGCCGATATCTCAGGCGCATCCATTGCAGGAATTCCAATCAGGTCCTCAACCTCTTTTTTTACACGTTTCGGATCTGCGCTCGGCAGGTCAATCTTGTTCACAACCGGAATAATCTCCAGATTGTTTTCAAGCGCAAGGTAAACGTTTGCTAAAGTCTGCGCTTCCACACCTTGCCCGGCGTCAACTATTAAAATTGCGCCCTCGCAAGCGGCCAGGCTTCTGCTGACCTCGTAAGTAAAATCCACATGCCCCGGTGTGTCAATAAGGTTAAGTAAATATTCAGTTCCGCCGCTGGTATATTTCATGCGCGTTGGAGTAAGTTTTATTGTAATTCCGCGTTCGCGCTCCAGCTCCATACTATCCAGCACCTGGTTTGTAAGCTCACGCTTTTCAAGTGTGCCCGTAATTTCAATTAATCTATCCGCAAGCGTACTTTTACCATGGTCTATATGTGCCACTATACAAAAGTTTCTGATATTCTCCAGCCTCTTATTCATGTAATTACTCCTATAGCCATAAAATTCCCCTCTAATACAAGGTCTAAAATTCCCCCTTCCCGCCAAGGGGGTGGTGGCTTCAGCCACCGGGGGTTGTGAACAAAACACAACCCTCCCGCCCTTCGGGCGTACTCCCTTGACTCAAGGGAGAATTTGTTCCAGCATACTTTGAACACCCCTATTGTAGAGGGGGAATCTTTCATTAGTTTATTATACAATTTTACCTGTTTTTTAGCAAGCAAATCGGTCTGCTTGCACATTTTACTTGCAAACGCAACACAAATATATTAAAATGCTGTTATAAGGAAATAAATATGGATTTAAGAAACACTTGGCTTGTTACGCAACCAATAGCACATATGGGTATATACAACACAACCGATAAACCCGAAAACAGTTTGGCTGCCATAAAAGCCGCAATATCAAAAGCTCACCCGTTTGAGATAGATGTAATGCTGTCATCGGATGATGAAGTAATTGTTTTTCATGATGCGCGCCTTGCCCGCATGACCGGTGCAGACGGTTATACCGCAGGCACTGCTTTAGCAGACCTAAAAAAGCTGCGTCTCGGCAGCAGCAGCGAAACAATCCCTACCCTTAAAGAAGTGCTGGAACTTGTAAAAGGCAAAGTGCCGGTGCTGATTGAAATAAAAGCCCGCTCGTCACGCAACGCCGGGGTACTGGAACAAGCGGTTATGAACTGCTTAAAGGGCTATAACGGCGAATATGCAATTCAGTCGTATAACCCGCTTACTATAGAATGGCTCAAAAAACATTATCCGGAAGTTAAGCGCGGGCTTATCAGCGGATACTTTAAGCTCCCGAACGAAAAAGAAGCTACCGGCTGGCTGATACGCTTTGTATTAAAGCGTATGTGGATGGTTAAAAGAACAAAGCCGCATTTTATTTGTTATGACAGCACATACATCCCAAACCGGCACTTGCGCAAAACCCGTAAGCTGCCTCTTTTGGCATACGGTGTTAAAACTCAGACCCGGCACAACGAGCTTCTTAAATACGCCGACAATGTGATTTTTGAAGGATACGAACCAAAATAAAAAGTGCTGACGATGTCAGCGCTTTTTATCTAAACATATCCATTTGTGCCTGCATCTGCATAATATGACTGAACTGCGGTATACCTCTGACTGCAGGATATACAAAGTTCCTGAACCTGGGCGGCTCGCCCGCTTTACCCGGAGCCTGCGTTGCAAGCTGAACAAGACAAGCCATTGCCCTGCGCTTACGCTTCTCCTCTTCAGACAAATTTGCATCGGGTGCATCAGCATTAAAAAACAACGCTTTTAATTCAGTATTAGATGTAATTTCCGACTTGATTTTTGCAAGTTTGCCGGAGTCTATTTTCATTTTGCCCGTGCCGTCAAATGCCGGAGCAATAATCTTATCAAACACCCAGCCGTCAATGTTGCCAGGCTTGTTGTATTTCTTGAAGTTAAAATGACCAAACTCTTCGGCACATTCCTTACTTGCACCAAACATCAGCATCATAACACCGGCACGCTTTGCCATTTCATCTATAATTTTATCACGCATGCTCTTGGTCTTGCTCTTACGGTAGTCCACATCGTTCCACAATTCTGCCCATATGCTGCAGCCGGATTCGGCAAGCTCCTTTCTAAACTTTTTGCTCCAGATACTGTCAGGGCCAACCATAGCCTGTACAAATCTGCCCCAATATTTACGCGCAGAGTTTTCACCGCCCTCATCATCCTGACTAAGCGAGTCAATAACGGACTTTATACCGCCAACAATATTGGCGGTCCAGTACTTAAATCTGCCCTGCCCTTTATCCTTTTTTTTAATACCGTACGAAGCAGCATGAAAAGCACTTGTTCTTGCGGCCGGGTCTGTACCGTCATCGGCGCCGTCATCAACAAGTCCGAAATGATTCTTTATTTCGTCAATTGCTTCAGTGCTCATACTCTCACCTCTCTATGGATATTATACCATAGTTTGCCCTTTATAGCAATGCTTTTAACAAAACTTCCTCTATGCAAAAGAGAGGCGGCAGCAAAGTAACGGTGTAGGTGGTTTGTGGCGGATTGTGCTTGCGTAGAGTGCCTTTGCAGCCGCACAGCGGCGAAACCAGCACCGGAGCATCACAAGACGACACAAATCACGAGAGGGTGGACGGAGTACCGGGGCGTGTGTTTTGTTATTCTTCCGTTTCCTCAGGCAAGTTTACATTATGGTAATATTCCTGAATGTCGTCACTTTCGTCAAATTTTTCAAGCATTTTCTTAAAGCTGCCCAGCTTTTCCGGCTCAAGCTCCATTGCAGCTTGAGCCACAAACTCAATTGCCGCATTAACAATTTCAAATCCGGACTTGTCCAAAGCCTGGCGCAGATTGTTTAATCTGGCCGGCTGAGCCTTTACCGTAAACACTTCGCCTAAATCCGCCACATCGTCGGCCTCAGCCTCCATTGCGGCTTCAAAAACCTTGTCTTCGGTTACACCGGCTTTTTTGGCTATTACCACCACCGCACACCTGTCAAACAAATAACTTACGCTGCCGGTTGTGCCAAGGCTTCCGCCGTATCTGTCAAAAATGTGGCGCACATCACTGGCCGCCCGGTTTTTGTTGTCGGTTAATATCTCGCAGATTACAGCCGAACCGCCCGGTCCGTACCCCTCATACGTAAACTCCTCGTAGTTTACCGCACCCAACTCACCCGCCGCTTTTTTAATGCTGCGCTGAATGTTGTCATTCGGCATATTGTTTGCTCTTGCTTTAGCCAAAATATTTACCAGGCGCGGATTCATTGCCGGGTCCGACCCGCCCTGCTTAACCGCTACCGCTATCTCCCTGCCGATTTTAGTAAAAACTGCGCCTCTTGCAGAATCGGTTTTTGCTTTATCACGTTTTATTGTTGACCATTTACTATGACCTGACATGGTTATCTCCTTTCAATTATCAAATATCAATTACGGAATTATTAAAGTTTGTCTCGGAGCGAAGCGACCAACAGTTGTTACCTGTTACCTAATACATACATCATTACACTCGCACTTACCGCCGCATTAAGGCTTTCAACCCCATTCTGCATAGGCAGACTTACCGTATCTTTGCAAGCTGCCAGCAAACCTTTGCTTACTCCGTGCGCCTCGCTGCCAACCACAATCCCAAACCGCGTATGCGGAGGCTTGTACTTGTATACGCTAACTCCGCCCATATCGGCGGCAACACATTCAATTTTTGCCGCAATTTCCAGCACTTGCGCCTCAGTTGCCTCATGTACGTGCACCTTAAAAACCGCCCCCATGCTGGAGCGCAGCGCCTTCGGATTTAGATAATCCACGCAGTTAATTGCATATATGTCCGTAATTCCGCAAGCCGCAGCAGTACGGATAATTGTACCTATGTTGCCCGCATCACTTATTCGGTCCAACACCAAAAAATTGCCTGCGGGCATCCTAAACTCGTGTTTGGTTAATTTAACCACCGCCGCAATGCCGCTGGGAGAAACAGTATTTGTAATCACTTCCATAACCTGCGGAGTAACGTGATAAAAGTTAGTTTTTGCGCCGCTTATAGCGGCGGCTACCCCGTCAGTCTCCGCTAACGCTCCGCCTGCCACCCCTTCGCGAGCAAAGGGGAATTTTGGAAAGCGCTTGTCTTCCACAAAAAACACGCTCACAAATTCCACACCGCTTCTGGCCGCATCCGCAACCATGCGTTCGCCCTCAATCAAAACAGTACCGGTGGAGTTCCGGTACTTTTTGTCATTTAATTTTGCCGCCGCCTTAATAATCTCATTCTGACGGCTTGTGATTTTAGTTATGTTTTGCATCATAACCACACTCCACTTTACCACAAAAATTCCCCGCTCGGTCACCCACCCCTTCGCAAGCAAAGGGGAATTTTACTCAGCAATTCGTTCATTACTTCCCCACTGCTTTTGCCGCTGTTTCAACCAGATTCTTAAACGCCGCTTCGTCAGATACGGCAAGTTCGGCCAGCACCTTTCTGTTTAGGTTTACGTTTGAGGCTTTCAGCCCGTGCATAAACACACTATAGCTCATGCCATGTGCCCTGCACGCCGCATTAATACGCGCAATCCAAAGCTGACGCATATCACGCTTTTCCAGTTTGCGGCCAACATAAGCAAAGTTGCCGCTGCGCATAACTTGCTGCTTAGCGGTACGGTATTGCTTGCTTTTTGCGCCAAAGTATCCTTTAGCTGCTTTCATAACCTTACGCTTTCTCTTAAGCGCGTTGCTACCCATTTTAACTCTCATTTCTTCCTGCCCCCTTAATCCCTGATTGCTCTAGCTATTGCAGGAGCATCCGCCTTACTTACTACATCGCCGCTCTTTAAGCGCATTTTGCGCTTAGCCGACTTTCTTGTCAGGTGCTTAGCACCGTTCTGGCAGCTGCGTTTAATAACGCCGTTTTTGTTTATTTTAAAACGCTTCCTGGCCGCCTTGTTGCTTTTCATTTTTGGCATAATTTTAGCCTTCCTTTTTATTTAGTGTTTTTTGGTATCAGCATCATTGTAATAATCGTGCCGGACAATAGCGGTTTTTGTTCCATTTCGCAAACATCAGACAGCATCTCATAAAACTTGTTCATGTTGTCTATTCCCTGATTTGCGTAAGCAGCAAGACGTCCCCGCACTTTTTTAATAACCACACGCACTTTTTCGCCGCTCTGCAGAAACTTCCTTACCTGCTTGGCCTTAAATTGCATATCATGGTCCTCAATGCGCATAGACAGCTCCATACCCTTAATTTCGGTAGCCTTCTGCTTTTTGCGTGCGTCCTTTTCCTTTTTCTGTTCGTCAAACTTATACTTTCCGTAGTTCATAAGCTTGCAAACCGGCGGACTTGTGGTTGGCGAAATGTTTACAAGGTCATAGCCCTGCTCATCCGCAATTTTGAGCGCTTCCTCCAGCGACACCAACCCAAACTGCTCTCCTTCTGCGCCTAAGAGACGCACTTCACTTGCACGAATCTGATTATTAATCAAATACTCTTTAATGGTTTTAACCCTCCCAATTTTATTAAAACAAAGAAGCAGATAGAATACTCTATCCGCCCCCAACAATACACCAAAATGATGCAAACTTGTTTGATATTAACCGTGCCCGAGTGTAACCCGACAGGTGAGAAGCGGATACTTCTTCTTTGTTTATGTTGCGATTATAGCATATGCTATGTAGCCTGTCAAGTAGAATTAGTAAAATTTACAGCAGTTCCTTATACCGTCTGACATAAAGCTTTTTCAAAACAGTTACAAGCACCATGTACGCAAGCACGGTTGCAACAAGCCATGCAAAGAAAATTGCAGGCACAGGGCTCAGGTTAATCCACGAACCGATTACGGTAAACGGTATTATTGTACCAAATGCTATTGCAGCTGTTGTAAACAGAATAACGGGCAAGGAAGCGCGGCTTTGCAGGAACGGTATCTTTGGTGTTCTTATCATGTGAATAACAAGCGTCTGGGTCCAAAGCGACTCAATAAACCACCCCGCATGGAACACTGCAATAAACAGAATCTGTTCGGGCGAGCCGGCTGCAAAATCCCAGAACTGCCCGCCGACCGCCATTGGACAAATAAGGAAGAACAGCAGTGCGTATGTTGTTATATCAAAAACCGAACTTGACGGGCCTATCCACAGCATAAACCGCCGGATAGATTTTGAATCCCACCGTCTTGGTTTTTTGAGATAATCTTTGTCAACATTGTCCCATGGAATTGAAATACAGGAAATATCGTAAATTAAGTTAAGGAATAATATCTGAAGCGCCAGCAGCGGCAAAAACGGCAGAAAGGCACATGCCACAAGCAACGAAAACATATTACCAAAGTTTGAGCTTGCTGTCATTTTTATATATTTAATGATGTTTGCAAAAGTTTTCCGGCCCTCAATTACACCTTGTTCTAAGACCATCAAATCTTTTTCAAGCAAAATAATGTCGGCGGCTTCTTTTGAAATATCAACTGCAGTATCAACCGAGATGCCTACATCGGCCTCACGCAACGCCGGCGCATCATTTATGCCGTCACCCATAAAACCAACAACGTGACCGTTTTCCCGCAAGGCATGCACAATACGCACCTTCTGTGACGGAGTAAGCTTTGCAAATACATTTGTTTTTTCAACGGCAATCTTTAATTGCTCATCGTCCATTTCGGTAATGTCACTTCCAAGTAAAAGATTGTTTACATTTAATCCGACCTGTTTGCAAATTGCACGCGTAACATCACCATTGTCACCTGTAAGAACTTTTACCGCCACACCATATTCGTTAAGCGCCTTAATTGCATCTTTTGTTGTTTCCTTGGGCGGATCAAGGAATGCAAGAAATCCAATAAGATGCATTCCTGTTTCATCCGCCACCGAAAACATACCTTCTTTTGCCGGATTGTATTTTTGCGCAACCCCCAAAACACGCATACCTTCACTGTTAAGCTTTGCAACAATTTTTAACATATCGTCTTTAGTTTTGTTTTTAAGCGGTTTTTTACCGCCAAATCCTGCAAAATCACAACATTCAAGCATCTCTTCTATTGCGCCTTTTGTTATAAGCTGTGTTTTGCCCTCATCGTCTTTAACAACAACACTCATTCTGCGCCGAACAAAGTCAAAAGGAATTTCGTCAATCTTTATAAACTTATTTGATTCGGCTTCTAAATCTTTTTCGTGTCCATGAGCCAGTACCGCAATGTCTATAAGGTTTTTTAAGCCCGTTTGGAATTTACTGTTCATATACGCATATTTAAGAACACGGAAATCATCTGTGCCGTTTATATCAAGGTATCGTTCAAGCACAACCCGGTCTTGGGTCAGCGTGCCCGTTTTATCGGTGCACAACACATCCATTGCCCCAAAGTTTTGAATAGAGTGCATATTTTTAACAACGGTTTTCTTCTTTGCCATTTTAACCGCACCTTTTGCAAGGTTGGCTGTAACAATCATAGGCAGCATTTCGGGAGTCAGCCCAACGGCAACGGCAAGCCCAAACAACAATGCGCTAAGCCAGTCGTTGTGTACCATACCGCTTACAAAAAAGACAACCGGCACCATAACGCACATGAAACCGATTAAAAGTTTCGATACCGAATTAACGCCTTTTTCAAAACTGGTGACGGTTTTCTTTTTGTTAAGCCCTCTTGCAATAGAGCCAAAAACCGTATTATCGCCTACGGATATTGCTATACAAACAGCACTGCCCGAAACAACCGTGCTGCCTGTAAACGTTAAATTGTGCTTATCAAGCGGGGTTTCTTTGTCAGTTCTGTCCTGAATCATACCAAACTTTTCAATCGGCAGACTCTCGCCTGTTAAAGATGATTGTGAAACAAACAGGTCCTTGGATGAAATAACACGCATATCTGCCGGAATAATGTCACCCGCTGTAAGATATACTATGTCACCCACAACCAATTCATTAAACGGAATTTCCGCTTTTTTGCCGTCACGCAAAACACAGGTCGTTGTTTGTATATATGCCTTAAGTTTTTCGGCAGCGTTATTGCTCCGGGTATCCTGAACAAAACCCAAAATGCCGCTTACAATAACCATGGTTAAAACAATTGCAATGGCGGTAAAATCCTGCTGCCCTGCCTCGGCAAAAATTACATCGGTAAATACCGAAACCACGGCAAGCACAAGCAAAACCAATGTAAACGGATTTATAAAAGATTTAAATAGCCGCTTAAAAACAGAATCCTTTTTTTGATAGGAGATTTCGTTTGAACCGTACTTATCACGCATTCCATCTGCTGTATCGTCATTAAAGCCGGTTGCTGTATTGTTGTTGTAAAGTGTTAAAACTTGAGTTGCATCAATGCCCGATACTTCAAGAAGCCGCTTGTTGGTTTCGGGGTCGGCCGTTTGTTTTATTTTATATTTGTATCCGGTCCAGCGCTTACCGCTTTGTTTTTTTGCCGCCGGATTTTTTTTGCTAACGGCCATTCCCTGTCCCCTTTGTTTTATTTCACCGTTTTCTCCCTGTCTTCTTTCACAACCATGTTCACAAAATCCGCTAGAGCCATGGCTCCTGTGTCTCCCAGCTTTCTGTCGCGTACGGCAACGGTTCCGTTTTTAGCTTCCTCGTCGCCGATAATTGCCATATACGGAATTTTATTAACCTGCGCTTCCCGTATTTTGTATCCCACTTTCTCACTGCGGTTATCAACCTCTGCTCTGATACCCTTGCTTAAAAGCTCTGCCGTCAGCTCACTTGCCTGCTTGGCGGTTCTGTCGGTCAGGCTAATTACCTTAACCTGAACCGGCGCATACCATAGCGGCATAGCGCCCGCAAAATGCTCCAATAAAAACGCCAGCGTACGCTCGTATGTGCCTATGCAGCTGCGGTGAATAATCCATGGACGCTGACGCTCACCGTTTTCATCTATATAAACCATATCAAATTGTTCTGCCTGAAAAAAATCTAATTGAAGTGTTATCAGCGTATCTTCTTTGCCGTACACATTTTTAACCTGCATATCAATCTTAGGCCCGTAAAATGCCGCCTCACCGTCCGCCTCAACATACGGAAGTTTCAACTCATCCATTACTTGAGCCAGTGCCTTTTGCGCGCTTTCCCAAATCTCCGGCTTATTTATATATTTGCCGCTTTTGTTTTCAGGGTCCCATTTGCTAAGTCTGTAATACATTATTTGGTCACGAATCCCAAGGCAGTCACACGCATAATGAATCAGGTCAAAAATCTCGGCAAGCTCACTTTTTAACTGGTCTTTGGTAATCATTATATGCCCTTCGCTAAGAGTCATCTGTCTCACTCTTGTCAGGCCGTGCATCTCGCCGCTGTCCTCTTTTCTGCACATCACTGCAGTCTCCTGCATCCTATACGGCAGGTCTTTGTAGCTCTTCAGCCCCGTTTTATAAACCATATATTGAAACGGACACGCCATAGGCCGCAGCGCATACTCGTTGTCTTTCTCAACATCAACCTTAAACATTCCGTCTAAGTAATGATACCAATGGCCGGAAATCTTATATAGGTCACTCTTTGCCATAAACGGAGTTTTAGTAAGTTTATATCCGCGCTTGGTCTGCTCATCTTCAACAAACCGCTGTAATATTTGTGTTACGGTTGCGCCGTTTGGCATTAAAAGCGGCAAGCCCTGCCCAATGTTCTCGTCAGTAGTAAAATATCCAAGCTCGCGCCCGATTTTATTGTGGTCGCGCGCGTGCGCTTCGGCTAGTTTAGTAATATATTCATCCAGCTCGCTTTTTTTACCCCATGCCGTACCGTAAATACGCGTCAGCATTTGCTTAGCTTGGTCGCCGCGCCAATATGCACCGGTTACGGCCTGAAGTTTAAACGCCTTAACCAGGCCTGTACTAACTAGATGCGGCCCGCGGCATAAGTCGCAAAAATCTCCCAGCTGATATACGCTTATCTCTTCGCCCGCCTCAATCTCAGATAGCAGCTCCAGCTTAAACGGCTGGTTAGCAAAAATCTTTTTAGCCTCCGCCAAAGTTACTGCTTTGCGCACAAACGGCAAATCTGCTTTGATGATATTAGCCATCTCAGTTTCAATTTTAGCCAAATCCTCTTTTTTAATTGCATTAGCCACATCAAAATCATAATAAAAACCGTTTTCTATTGCGGGGCCGATTGCAAGTTTAGCACTTGGATACAATTTAAGTACCGCCGCCGCCATAATATGCGCCGTGCTGTGCCTGTATATTTCGTATCCTTCCGGGTCACGCAACGTGATAATATCCACCTTGTCGCTATCTTTAACAACCGCACTTAAATCAGCCAACACACCGTTAATTTTACCTGCAATTGCGTTGCGCGCCAAGCCCTCAGATATAGCCGCCGCCACATCCAATACGCTCGCACCCGCCTTAACCTCAAACTCACTGCCGTCTTTAATAATTACTTTCATGCCTTAATCTCCTTGTTGGCTTTTACCCAATCTAAAACATCCTCGTATTTCAACTTCCCGCTTGCAATACCAATGCCCAAGGCAACAATATCAGAGTCAGAGCAGTTTAATTTTACACCATTAACTTCTAAGAACGAAAGCATTATATATGTGCCAATCCTTTTGTTTCCATCTACAAAAGCGTGATTGGAAACCAAAGCAAAGCCAAGCCTTGCTCCTTTTTCCTCTTTGGTAGGATATAGTTCAACTCCGTCAAATGTAGCGTAAACACTCTCAAGTGCCGAATCTAATAGCCCCATGTCTCTTACATCGGCTTTGCCGCCGGAGGCCTCTATAAGATAGCCATACAATACCAGCACTTTTTCCTTATTAAACTTTATCATAGTTATACAGCTCCTTAAAAGCAAGTATGTGTCTGTTCAGCACGCGTTTTGCCACTATATCAATTTTTTCATCGTCTGTTAAGTTAAGCGCGCTAAAACTAGGGTCAAACTTTTTAACCACATACTTAGGCTTGTTGTTTTTTAAAATTACAACTTCGTTGTCTTTTTCCACCTGCTTAACCACGCTTGAAAAATTTTGGTTGGCCTTACTTAACGGCACCATTTTGTTTATATCAATCATCATTGTTCTTTACGCTCCTTAAATATCATTATACATAAAAGTTAGGATAAAATCAACCATTATTTATCAAGTGCACAACAAAAAACCGCCAGTATTTTAATAGCGGTTTTTTAAACAACCCTTACCCTATCTCCATACAGACAGCACAACAAGTCAATAATCTTCCGGCAGTTGGGGTTGCTTTCAACCACAACTTCTTTCGGAGCCAGTTCAATCAGACCGACTAGCAGCATGGCTTCGTCGCTTAATGCGTATTCCGCAACAATGTTATCACCCCGAATCAATTCCCCTTTAAGATAAAGGGGTGGCGGCGCAGCCGACGGGGTATGTGAAAAACCTGGCTTTTGCTCTCCTCTCTGGGGGGTTGCTTCGTTTGAAGTGGTTTCGGGCAAGTCTCGCAATGACAGTTCTGCGGTTATATAAATCCTATCTCCAAAACTAACCGTCAGCAAATCGTGCTTCGGCTCAATATTGGATATTAAAAACTTTAACAGTTCCAAAAAAGTGTGGCTGGACAAAAACACGCTGGCGTTTTCGTTTGTAATCTTTACCAGTTCCGCCCATTTGCGTTTGAGTGTGGGCAAGCAGAACTCAAAAAAACTTTCTAAATTAATTTTATTGCCGTACATTAAGTTTTTGGACACAATCTTTCGGTCAGTCTCGGCATCAAAATACGTCAGCACCTTTAAATACGCTTCATAATAAGTTTTGTCCTGCCCAACCAGTGTGGTATGCTTTTTAAGATATTTATATTTAAACTGCTCACAAAATACATTGCCCAGAATTATATCCAGCATACCCTTAATTTTGGGCTTCTCTGCTTTAGGAACCGCCAGCACAAGCTCATTAAGCCCGCTGCGGGATAAAATTGCGGACACACCCCCAAGTTTAGCCACGGGGTGAGCCACCATTGTATGTATGTACTCCAACATATCGGCGTTAGCATTATTTGCCTGCGCACAAAACTCCCACATAAAATCCTCTCTCGAGGGATATTTGGAAACTGTCATTGCGAGACTATCCTGCAGAGCCAACAAGCGAAGCAATCCCCTAGATAGAACTCTATATCATTTCAGTTAAAGCAACCCTCTTTATAAAGAGTAGTGTATGCCTGTTTTTTAGTTTTACGCAAGAAATTTTTGCCGAAAACTGCCTTAATAATTCTTGCACTCCAGTTCAAAAAACGCCTTAGGATGTGCACAAACCGGACATTCGTCAGGTGCGGTTCTGCCTTTGTGTTTGTGCCCGCAGTTACCGCATTCCCAAACCTGCTCTGTGTCTTTGTTAAACACCTTGCCGGATTTTATGTTGGCTAAGAGAGTATTAAACCGCTCTTCGTGCTCGGCTTCAACTCTGGCTACTCCGTCAAACAGCCTTGCAATATCCTCAAAGCCTTCGCGCCTGGCATCTGAAGCAAAACGCGCATACATATCGGTCCACTCGTAATTTTCGCCCTTAGCAGCATCCAGCAACACCTCTTCTGCCGTGCCAATGCCGTGATACAGCTTAAACCAGATTTTAGCGTGTTCTTTTTCATTCAACGCAGTTTTAACAAAAATAGCCGCCATCTGCTCGTAGCCTGCCTTTCTGCAAACGCTTGCATAATAGTCGTACTTGTTGCGTGCCATGCTCTCGCCGGCAAATGCCTCAGCCAGATTCTTTTCGGTTTGTGTTCCTTTCAGATTTTTACTCATTTTATTTCTCCTCTAGTTTCTTTCTTTTTATATTGGTTTCTTTTCCATTCCCGCCCGGAACATAATAAATCCGGTCTTTCAGTTTGTCCGGCAGATACTGCTGCTTAACATATCCCCCGTAATCATGCGGATATTTGTATCCACCTGCCTGCTTCTTTTCATCGTCCGGCCGGTTTTTAAGATATGCCGGCACCTTGTCGTCTTTTACTGCCTCAACATCTGCTTTTGCCGCCCCAAGCGCCCGCACTACCGAATTGCTTTTTGGAGCTTCGCACACATAAATAATTGCTTGACTTAGGGGGATATTTCCTTCCGGCATTCCCATTTCTTTTATTGCCTGCAACGCTGCAACACTTAACAGCAATGCGTTGCTGTCGGCCAAACCCACATCTTCGCTGCTGTGAGCCACTAATCTCCGCGCAATCAAAAGCGGGTCACAACCGGCGGCAATAAGCCTGTTTGCCCAATAGAGCGCCGCATCGGCATCACTTCCGCGCAAACTCTTGCAAAATGCGCTGAGCATATCGTAATACATGGTTTCATCTATGCTCATGGCTTTTTTCTGAATACTCTGCTCTGCTGCCTGTTTATTAATTACAATTTGCCCAGCTTTATTGGCAGGCGTAGTAAGCGCCGCCAGCTCCAGCGCATTTAACGCCGTACGTATGTCTCCGCTTGCCGCCCATGCATAATGCGCTGCGGCCTCCGAATCCAGCCTGATTTTTAGCTTACCAAGCCCATGCTGCTCATTGCTCACTGCTCTGCTTAATGCTGTTTTTACGTTTTCATCACTAAGCGCCCTAAACTCAAACACCCTGCATCTGCTGACGATAGCTCTGGTCATGTTGGTGTACGGGTTTTCGGTGGTGCTGCCAATAAATACAATACAGCCCTCTTCAATTGCCGCAAGCACACTGTCACTTTGAGCTTTGTTCCATCTGTGACATTCATCCAGCAACAAATATGTTTTCTTGCCGTTCAATCTAAAACTGTATCTGGCCTCATCAATTACTTTTTTAGCGTCAGCCACTCCGCTGGATACAGCATTTAATTTAACAAACGCCCCGCCAACAGAATTTGCCACTATGTTTGCGAGTGTGGTTTTACCGGTGCCTGGCGGTCCGTAAAAAATGCAGCTGCCCAGCGAGTCGGTTTTTATTGCCCTGCTTAAAAGCGAATCCTTGCTTACAATATGCTCCTGCCCTATAAACTCATCTAAACAGGCAGGGCGCATGCGCTCAGCCAATGGTGCAAACTTCTTAGCATTCAAACTCAGCAAATCTTCCATGACTTAATTATAGCACAAACATTTATCATATATCAAATATACTCTACACCCACTCCAGTTTAATTTCCTCTTTATTTGCACTCAGGTTAATAAAATCAATATTATTAAGCACCATGCCGTTGCAAACAAGCCTGTTGTGTCCGCTAACCAAGAAGTGAACTCTTTTATCTCTGATTTTTAGTTTTAAATTAATTTTGCCGGAGTTTGTTTGCGGCTTAAAAAACAACTTGTCCCCTACTAGGCGTATGCCATACTTGAAAGTTAGCTTATGCTCATAATTAGTGTTTAGGCCTTTATCGTCTTCGGTTTGCGCAAGAAAATATTTCAGCATCTCAAAATTCCCCTCTATAAGAGGGGTGGCAGGCGCAGCCTGACGGGGTGTGGACGCCTTTAATGCAAAACACCGTGCTTCGGCAACCGGAACTGCCCGTATATAGCCAACACATTGGCAAACCCTGCTTACAAGCTCCGCACCCGGCACACTCCCCAAAACCAAATGCTCCGTCAACATCCCGCTGATTAATTTAAGTTTTAAAGCGGGAGGCAGATTGCAGTAATGCAGGGTGTTGTATAGCTCCCGCAGATTATTTGGCTGGTCAGATAGTGCAAGGCAACTGGCTAAGTCTAGGGCATGTACGATGCCAAAGTAATTCCCCTTTAAGATAAAGGGGTGGCAAGCCGAACGGCTTGACGGGGTATGTGAAAATGTTTTTGCACTGCCTTTGGCAGCGGCTACCCCGTCTGCCAGCGCCACAAGTGGCTCGGCATCCACCCCTTCAGAAAAGGGGAATTTTTGCTGTTGTTTCATCACCAACCACAACTCGCCCCTCCTGCCTATTAATTCCCCCTTTAGCAAAGGGGGTGTCCCGCAGGGACGGGGGTTGTGTTCCTTACAAATTTCTGTTGTGTAGCCATAAAACAAATCCACCAGCCTAATCCTGCCCCTGCCCCGTTTTAAAACCGTATACTTACTAAACCCCAGTTTAGTTAAATTAATCTTCTCTGCCGCTTCAAACTCTGTGTCATTAATTGAAGTGGGTTTGAAACATTCCCTGCCCATACACTTTTGCGCATATCTCTTTTTTAAGGTATCCGTATTGTCCGCCAACGCCCCAAAATCCGGCAGCACAACAAAACTATCGGTGCAATAAAAGCCCTCGATTCGTGGATTAAAGCGAAAGCAAAAATTCCCCTCTATAAGAGGGGTGGATGCAACCATAGGGCGCAGACGGGGTGTGGTTAACGAAACACCTTTTAAGCAACCACACCCCGTCAGCTGTGCGCGCCTCCGGCTGCGGGCATAGCCCTTGCCCGCTTTGGCTACAAACAGTTCCCCGGACTGTTTGCTCACGCGTCGCGCCCCTCTTGCAGAGGGGAATTTAATCTTCGAGCCTGAGCTAATGATTCCCGCCAACCCCACCAGCACGCCCACAGCACACGCCGCCCCGCTAATAGTATAAATTAACATAAGTTAATAGTTGCCAATTCAACGACTGACAAACTAAAATTCCCCTTTTTAGAAGGGGTGGCTTCGGAGCCCAAAGGGCGAACGAAGACGGGGTAGCCAACAAAAAACACGCCTCAGCGTGTGTTTTGTTAGTCAGGCAGACAGTCCGTAAGCCGCGTTCTGTCGTGGACGGTTATCTATCTTGGCTGATTGTCACCAACCAGCTCGTGCGATGTATAGGGCGGCCCGGGCTAGGCCGTAATGCCCTTTATCTTGCATAAGGCGGGGTTTACATTGGCGCCAGACGTCACCGCCTGACCGGTTGGCTCTTACCCAACCTTTTCACCCTTACCCGGCACTTTTTATAACACTTTTGCAAAAAATAGGAGGTATTTTGGTATCAGGATTAGTACTCAAAGGGGAATACAAAAAGTTCTAAAAAACCAAAAAAGCAAAAGTGTTATAAAAAATGTCGGGCGGTTGTTTTCTGTTGCACTTTCCCTGGAGTTGCCTCCGCAAGCCGTTAACTTGCGCCCTGCCCTGCTATGCGCGGACTTTCCTCACCTGAATCTCTTCAAGCGCAACCGTCTGTCCTGCTGCCTGACTGTTGGTAGTATAGCATGGTTTTGCCACCTTGTCAATACCCATTTTGCAAATTTATTGTAAAAAAGGTGCCGTATGACACCTAATCCGCAAACAATTTCTTACTTCTTACCTCCGCACGCACTATCTCCAATGCGCGTTTTTCCAGGCGGCTGATATAGCTGCGTGAGATTCCCAGCTTTTTAGCAACTTCCCGCTGGGTATACGGAATTCCGCCGCCAATGCCGTACCGCATAGCCAAAATCTGATACTCACGCTTGTCTAAACAGTCCTTAATAATGCTGATTAACTTCTCGGTTAATATGTTGCTCTCAACCAGCTCAATAACGTCCGGCTCCTCGTTAATTACCACATCCACCAATGAAATCTCGTTGCCGTCCTTATCTACTCCAAGGCTTTCATCAAGGCTCATTGTATTTTTATGCTTCTTGCCAACTCTGAATAGCATGAGAATCTCGTTCTCTATGCACCTTGCCGCATATGTACTAAGCTGAGTTCCCTTATCCGGCTGATAAGTATTTATAGCCTTAATCAGCCCAATGCTCCCAACCGAAATCAGGTCATCGGCATCCTGTGCGCTGTTGCTGTATTTTTTTACAATGTGCGCCACCAATCTAAGGTTATGACTGATAAGCGTTTCCTTGGCCTGCATATCTCCCGCCCTGAATGCCGCAATGTATTCCCGCTCCTTATCTGCCGGCAAGGGTTTAGGAAAGCAGCTGGCATTATCTACATATGCCGAAAACAGCATAATTTTATTCATAAAAGTAATAAAGCTCTCAAATATCAAACCCAAACCCCCATTTGAAACCTAATTAAGATATGAGCCCAGCCGGCCAAAAAAGTACAAATACCGACACACCTAAGTTTGGCTCCGAAAGGAAAGCCCGAGTACGCACCGATGCATAAATATACAATAAACAAATAATTATACGCTAGCTTGTTTTAAAGCCATCGCTAAAATTAAACAGTGCCGCCGACTCATACGAGTAATTCAGCTCCTGCTCTGCCCTGTGTTTTAAAACTGCAATCTCAATTAATTTGTCCAGCAGCCTGCCGAAGGAAACACCGCTTGCCTTCCACAACTGATAAGACAGCGAACCCGGTATTGAGTTTATTTCATTTATATATATTTTACCGTCGGTGTTGTTTATTAAAAAATCCACCCGCACAGCACCGGCACAATCACATAATCTGCAAGCCTTTTCGGCTGTTTTGCGTATTTTGGCCTCTGCCGTGCTGTCAATTTGTGCCGGCACAATCCGCTCGATGTTTTTATCCTTATTTACGTATTTATCGCCGAAACTAAGGATATGTTTAAAACCCCTTATTTCTTCACAGGAACTTAACTCGTATTGGCCTTCAACCCCAACACAGGATATATTTATTTCACTGAAGTCTGTTAAGGCTTGTTCCGCTAAAACACGGTTGTCATAGCGGGCCGCAACCTCAATGCCTTGAACCAGCTCTTCCCTGTTATCACATCTGGAGACTCCAATACTGCTGCCCAGGTTAGACGGCTTAACCATAACAGGATAACCGAGTTTCGTTTCAATCTGGGATAAAACCGATTCTGTATCGGCCTCATACTCGCCCGAATAAAACCAATGGTATGGCAAGCTGCCTATTCTGGCCGACTTAAACAGGCTCTTCATAGAAATCTTGTCCATTGTTATTCCGCTGCCCAGTACATTACAACTTGTGTACGGAACTCCGCTAAGGTTTAATAAGCCTTGCAGGCTGCCGTTTTCGCCTCCTCCGCCATGCGTGCAAACAACAGCAGCATCAATTACAATACTGCTTCCCATAACCATGCCTTTAGTCAGCAGCCGGCTGCTGCCGGGCTCAAAGTAGCAGCCGCGCGTGCCGCCGGTTGTAAAATCTGTATAACTTTTTTTGTCTGTCAGTTTATCTCCCGTAAGCCACCTGCCCTCACGAGTTATATAGACCGGAATACAATTAAATTTGATTTCATCTATGTTGCCGCACACCTGCAGTCCCGTAATTACCGAAACATCATGCTCACAACTTTTACCCCCAAAAAACACTGCAACATTTTGCCGCATAATTTACCTCCCAAAACAATTATAAATTATCAAATATCAAATATAAATTTTTGGTCGCTCACGCTCCAATTGAAATGGTATATGAAAGCAATATAATTTTTGTTACAAAAAAACCCCTCTACATGAGAAGGGTGTATGATTATAAAATATTAATTTTGGAGCGCAAGCGACCCGCCATTGTTCATTGTTCACTGTTCATTATTCACTACAACTATACTTAACTGCAGGTTAAGTATAGTTGTCTGGTAAATCGTTCTCAAATAATACCACGGCATCTTCACAAACAATGCCCGGCAGCATTTCTCTTGCCTTAATCAGCGTTTCTGCAAAATGAATTTTTCTTGCATCAAACCCGGCGTCTTTCAGCCCCGATTCAAGCGCCTGAGCGTTTGTTTTGTTTACTATAATCACAACATCGGCAACCGCAGCAATTTTTCTGCCAAAATTATAGTTTTCCAGCCGTTCCAGGCTGCCCAGTTCAACAAGCCCTGGAGTAACCACAATTTTTTTAGAAGCATCAAACAACCGCATTACACCAAGTGCGCGCTCGCTTCCTTCAACACTTGCATTATACGTATCGTCCAGTATTACTACCCCGTTACTTCCCTTAATAAGCTCAAGCCGGTGCTCAACACTCTTCAGCTTGCCGATTCCGCTTGCAATCTGCTCGTTAGACAGCCCCAGCTTTTTAGCAAGCACGGCGCATAACAATATGTTTGTTATGTTGTGTTCCCCCAGCAGTTTTGTTGAGCAGTCTACCCTGCCTCCGCCGGCGGCAAAATTCAGCCTGAATCTTGTCCCTTCTGTGGTTATCTCTATCCCCGATGCCCACGCATCGGCTTTTTTGTTATTAAGGCTGACAAAGCTTTTTTCGCACTTTGTATCATTGTAAATCTTCATTGAGCCGGCATTATCACCGTTAAACACCATAAACCCGGATTCCGGCATTGCTGCGGCCAGTTCGCCTTTGGCTTTCTGAACATTGTCCAGGCTTTTAAACGTTGCCATATGCTGATTGCCTATAGAGGTTATTATGCCGTAGCCGGGCTCTACAATCTTACAAAGCTGGGAAATATCTCCAACATTGCGCGCACCCATTTCACATATAAAAACCTGATGAGTCGGCGCCAGAAACTGGATAACCGATTTTGTAACTCCCATTGGAGTGTTGTAGCTTAGCGGTGTTGCACAAACCGAATATTGCTCGCTTAAAATAGTGTCTAAAAAGTTTTTGGTGCTGGTTTTACCAAGGCTGCCGGTAATTCCTATCTTGACCAATGCAGGCATTGACCCTAGCTTCTTTTTTGTCTGATGAACATACCCGTTGTTTATTATTTTTTCAACCGGTTTTAAAATCCAATGCACAAGCGGCACCGTAAGCGGCAGACTCAGCGGCGCAAGTGCCACCGCACCAAACCTGAACCAGTCAAGAAAATACGTAGATAATGTAATAAGCCCGAAAGTAAGTGCGGCACTTATAAAAAACAACAGCCCGATTGCACGGTTCATCCGGTTGGTTAACTTTAACGGGGTTTTTTGCGGCGCATTGTGTAGGTGATATATAAACACAATAGAAAACGTAAAATAAAATGCCAGCCCAATGTATCGCCAGTAATCAGATACGCCTGGGTCAGAAAAACAGATATTGGTTACAATAAGTGCCGCAGTTGACATAGCACATAACATAAACAGCCTGCCTATGTACTTGGCGTGCGTGTCCTTCAGCCAGTAAAAATAACCTTTGGTTTTGTAGCCGGACAGCTGGATTATCTGCATAAACTTGTAGCCCATAAAACATAGCAGTACACCGTTAAAAACAGACAGCGCTAAACCAATATAAAAATGCAATCCTGTAAAGTCAAAAAAATCCATATGCTTGTTTCCTTTTATGAAATAAAACCATCCACTGCCGACAAAAACTTATCAGAACTATCTAAATATGAATAATGCCCCGCCTGCTCAAAAACAACCAATTTGCTTCTGCGGATTCCTTTGTACAACTTCTTTGCCATATACATCGGCGTATCATAATCGCTTCCGCCCCATATAATCAGCGTTTCGGCGTTTATTTTGGGGAGCTCGCACGCAAGGCAGGTATTTATAATTTTTACAAAGTTCTGTCTCATACCTTCAGACAGTTTCTTATAGTCTGCCGAACCGTACCTGCCCTCATCAAAATTTCTTACAACCCCACGCTTATACAATGCTCTTACAAACTTAAAGTGTAACTGCTTTGCTCTTTTTATTATACTAAATCTCGGTTTAATACCTGCGCTGTCCACTAATACAAGCTTATCAACCAGTTCGGGATGTTTTGCCGCTATTATTATTGCCACACGCCCGCCAAAAGAATGAGCTATTAAAACAGTGTTTTCTACTTCAAGCTTTTTCAGCAGCTCAGTTAAGGCAGCAGCATATTCGTATACACCAAAGCCTGCCGCAGGCTCCGCACTTTTCCCGTGCCCCCATAAATCCAGAGTTAGTGTTTTGCATTTTTTACCAAAAAACTGTTCGGCCAACGCAAAACTATTACAACTGCCTCCCCAGCCATGCAGAAAAACTATTGTGCGGTTTCCGCTGCCCGCAAGCCTGTAATTGGTTTTAAGGCCATCAACAACCAGCTCTATTCCAGTCCGCCTCCGGCTATATTTTTTTGCGCATCAGCACCGCATCTTCTTCTCTGCCGTAATATTGCTTCCTGAGACCATCCGGATAAAACCCAAACTTAGTGTACAAAAACAGTGCGGGCTGGTTTAAGTGAGAAACATCTAAAATTAAATCCGTTGCCATGTTTATGTCCGCTAGGTTGGCCACAAACTGTAACAGCCTTGTGGCACACCCGTACCTGCGCCATTCCTTAGATACCACAAGCCGCTGTATTTCGTATTCCCCGCCCAGGTCAAGATATGCAATGTACCCTACAATTTCGTCAAACCTTCGCAAAATGTAGCACTTAAAGTTGGGGCTGTTGAAACCGTCTAAAACCATCTTTAGCGTCCAGGCCTTGCCGGTATCAAAACTGTTGAGCTCAAGGTCATGCACTTCAAATGCGTGGCCTATATCGGCCTTAATAATTTCTGTATCGCTCAGCATTGTGCACCCCCTTGCAGAGGCTTACAGTTAACTTCGGCTTGGGATTGGCGCAAATAAAGCGGATTTATGTTTTTCGGTTCCGCCGCTGCTCCGGCTTTGTATTTGTTCAGAAGCGCCATATGCAATGCCTCCGGCGTAAAGTCAGCAGAAACCGCTCGCACCCCACCGTCAAAAACCTGCGGCGTTGGACACAGCACTTCCTGCGCCACAACAACATCACCGGCCTCTTGTACAGCCAAGCACTTCGGTTCGGTTACCGGCTGCAGGCTGTTGCTGAATTGCTGCAAGTAAACCAGCCCCGCACCGGCATCAATTGCACACCAAAACTCACTCTCTGCTTTAGTATCAAACTTATTATACGCCAAAACCTCTAAAGAGTTTACAGCCGCAACCGGCTTGTTAAATACGTACGCAAAAGTCTTAACCACAGCCAGCCCGATTCTGATACCGGTAAACGAACCCGGACCGTTAACAACACCAAACACGTCAACTTCTTTAATGCTTGTTTCGGCTGTTTTTAAAAGCTGCTCAATTGCATCAAACAGATTTTCGGAATGCTTTGCAAACGGAATTATTTTGCAAAAAAACACGCCGTTTTTGTTTAAAACAGCTACGGTTTTGTTTGCCGTTGTATTAATTCCAAGCAAAATCAAAGCTTAACCCCCAATGGTTATTTCACGTCTGTTATCATCCAGCTTTGTAATATGTATCCTTACAGCGTTGTTGTCTACAACCCCGGGCACCTGATTGTACCACTCAACCACACTAACAGCCTCCGGTGCGCCTATATACTCAACCAGCCCCGCCTCCTGCGCCTCGTCAAAGCTGTTTAGCCTATACAAATCAAAATGATAAAGCAGGATGTCATCCGAATCATATATGTTCATTATTGTAAAGGTCGGGCTTGTAACGGTTTTTGATATACCAAGCCCCTTAGCAATACCTTTTACAAACTGTGTCTTACCGGCACCAAGCTCGCCGCTTAAGGCTACTACGTTTCCTCCTGTAAGGCTTTTAGCCAGTTCCGCACCTGCAGTCTCGGTTTCCTGCGGACTGTTTGTAATTATTGTCTTCATTTTTTTACAGCCTTTTTAGGTGCAGGCTTTGCCGGTTTGGCTTTTGTTACTTTTTTGTTTGCTTTTTTTTTGTCTGATTCCCGCTCTTTGGCAATATCAGCCGGTTTAAACATATATCTGCCCTCTCCCCAGAGTTTTTCCAGATTATAAAAAGTTCTCAGCTCCTCGGTAAAAACATGAACAAAAACCCTGCCGTAATCCAGCACAATCCATCTGCCCTCTCTGTTGCCGTCGCGCCCCATTACCCGCTTTTGCTTCTCCTGTAATTTTTGCTCCACAAAATCAGCCAGAGTTTTGGCCTGAACAGCGCTTCCGGCAGTAGCAAGCACAAAATAGTCAGCTACTCCCACCTGCTTTACTGTCCCCATAACCAATATGTCTTTTGCCTTTTTTTCGGCCAGAATCTCGGCAATATCAAAAGCAAACTCCCTGCTTTCCAATAATGTGTTTTCCAATTGGTATCCCTCCACAAATAACATATAATTATATCATCTTGCTTGTTTTTAAGTCAACTAAATACGGTTAGAACGCCTGTTTTTGTCAATAATCAAGCCATGTTAACCGGCTTTAAACTAAGCAGAGCTATAGACTTCCTATTCAGAAACGCCATCATTTTTCTGCTGATTTACGCATGGATAATTTTCTGGCTGCAGGATTGGATTGCGGCAACAGCAATTTCTGCCGTAACCAGCGTGGCCATATGTTTTGCAATTGATAAAATTAAGGGCGGCAAACTGGAAAAAAAGCGGCTGACCGCTAAGGAAGCCGAAGCAATTGAAAAATCGGCTCTCCAATTAATGTTTACACCCGATACGGAAACCGCCGCATATTTTAAGTTGCTCCTTAGCACAATGCATGAAACTGTTTTAACAAAAAACGTATTAAGCTACACAAACAACAATAATAAAACCGTATTTATACCATGTTACCGTGATACAGCCTTAACCGTGCAACAGCTGGCTGAAGCTGTAAAAACAGCCATAAAAAATAAAGCAGACAATTTAATAATTGCCTGCAGCACATATCCGCCCGAAGTTGAAAAACTGGCCGGCACCATAAAAAGCATACCGGTCACCTTAATGAACCACAGGCAGATTTATCAGCTTTACATTAAACCCAGCAGTATCGAACTGCCCCGGATTGTTGAACTTAAAGGAACTGCCAGGCTGACTGTAAAGGACCTTTTTAGATACGCATTCAGCGGAAAGCGCACCAAAAGCTTTGCGTTTTTGGGGTTGATTTTACTCATATCCAGTTATTTTGTAATGTTTAAACTATATTACCTCATAACAGGCAGTTTACTTTTGGTGTGCGCAATAATATCACATATTAATGGACGGAGACAAAATTCCCCTTTAAGATAAAGGGGTGGCACTCCAGCGCCGGGGGATGTGATAGCGACATGCTTTTTGCGCTTGCTTTACGCAAGCGGCTACCCCGTCTGCCCTCGCTCCACGCTCCGTCATCCACCCCTTCGAGGAAGGGGAATTTTGGTGGTTAACTTAAAATCGGCACAATTCCCTTTTTAGCGGACTTTTTGTATAACACAAACTTTCTGCCTATAACCTGCACCACCTGTGCTTTGGTTTTAACGGCCAGGTTCTCGGCAGCTTCCGCAGCAGGCTCCGGGCAGGGCTCAAGTACACTGACCTTAATAATCTCGCGCGCAAACAATGCCTGATCGGCTGTGGTTACGACATTTGGAGTAATGCCTTCCTTGCCGATAGTAACCACCGGCTCTAGTTTTTGCGCGTGAGTTTTTAACAGAACCCTTTCCTTTGCGTTCAGCTTCATATATATCTCCTTATTCGGTATATTCAAACTCAATATCGGATATCAGTACCGTATCTCCTTCCTGCATACCTGCTTTTTTTAACAGGCTAATGACCCCATCAATTCGGAGGCGGCGCTGAAAATACGCCATGCTTTCATAATCCGACAGCACAACCTTTCTTGCCAGTTCTTCCATTTTACCGCCCACAACTTCATACACGTTCGGTTCCAGCTTAATTACTTCCAGTTCGTTTGTGTCTCGGCAGTCAAAATCAAACTGTTCAATCGGAGCCGGTTCCATTGCAGGCAGTTTAGCTAGTGTATCAAAAATCAGCGCAACAAATTCATCCAGCCCTTTATGTGCCGTTGCGGACACAGTTAAAACCGGAGAGTCTTTAAACCGCTTTAAGCCGGCAAGCTTTTTCCTGAAATCAAGTTCCAGCTTAGATTCGGGGCTCAGCAAATCGTATTTGTTTAATAAAACTATCTGCGGCCTTTTCTGCAGTTCTTTACTGTATTTAACCAGCTCAGAGTTTATGGTTTTAAAATCCTCATACGGGTCTCTGCCTTCGCTGCCGGATATATCCACAACGTGTGCCAGCAGCCGTACCCGCTCAATGTGCCGTAAAAACTCATGCCCCAGCCCAACTCCCGCACTTGCTCCTTCAATCAGCCCGGGGATATCGGCAATTACGCATTTGCGTTCATAACTTTGCAGCACTCCAAGATTAGGGGCAAGCGTAGTAAAGTGGTAGTTGGCAATCTTTGGCTTGGCCTCGGTTATTGCAGCAAGTATTGTAGACTTGCCTACATTCGGGAAACCAATAAGCCCGACATCAGCAATGGTCTTAAGCTCTAAAACAACTTCTTTTTCAACCGTTACCTGACCCGACTGGCTGAACCGCGGCGTCTGCCGCCTGCTGCTGGAGTAGTGCCAGTTGCCCTTGCCTCCGTTGCCTCCTTTCAGCAAAACCACCTGGTCTTTAGCATAAAACATATCGGCTATTACCTTTCCGGTAAAGGCCTCCTTAACCAAGGTGCCGCGCGGCACCTTTACAATCAGATTTTCTCCCGATTTGCCGGTGCTTTTTTTGCCGCTGCCCTTCTCTCCGTCCTGTGCCCGGTAATGCTTGTTAAATTTAAAGTTTATAAGGCTGGTGGCACCTTCATCAATCTCAAGAATAATTGACCCGCCCCTGCCCCCGTCACCGCCGTCCGGCCCGCCGTTTGGAACGTATTTTTCCCTGCGGAAACTAACAGCTCCGTCGCCGCCTTTGCCTGCCTTAACATAAATTTTAACTTTGTCTATAAACATAGCATATCCTTTCTAGTTGGTCTTCCCGCCAGAATTCCCCTTTATGAAGGGGTGGATGACGGAGTAACAGCCGTCAAGATAGTGTGGAGCTGTTGGCGTTCGCTTCGCTCTCGGCTAGCCGCCGCGTAAAGTGGCGCAAAAACCGAACCTTATCATATACCCCGTCTGCCGTCGTCCTTGCGGACTCGGCATCCACCCCTTTATCTTAAAGGGGAATTTTGTCCGTCACAAACATCCCTTAATCTACATTCGGCGCACTTAGGATTTTTTGCCGTGCAGATGTATCTCCCAAACAAAACCAAAGAAAGATGCAAGTCAGGGGTAATATACTTGCTGTACTTTGCAACAAACTTCCGCTCGGTTTCGTCAGGCGTTTTAGCTTTAACCAACCCCAGCCGGTTTGTTACTCTAAACACGTGCGTGTCAACCGCAAAAGTGTTTGCGCCGTGTGCAAGTGCTGCAATTACATTAGCCACCTTTCTGCCCGCACCGGGTAATTGAACCAATTGCTCAACTTCCTTTGGCAGCTTGCCGCCAAATTCCTGCAGCAGCATCTGACTGGATAGAATCAGGTTTTTAGCCTTGTTTTTGTAAAAACCGGTTGAGTAAATACGCTTCTCCAGCTCTGTCTGCCCCATTGCCAAAACTTGCTCCGGCGTATTAGCCGTTTTAAACAATTCTTTGGTAACCATATTTACACGCTTATCGGTACATTGCGGGCTGAGTAACACCGCAACAAACATCTCGAATTCGGAGTTAAACTTAAGCTCACATTCCGGCTCAGGATACAACTCGTGCAAATATTCAACTACCCGTTCTATCTTTTGCATATCGCAGTAATTATAGCATAACAAATATAAAATATCAAATATAAAATATAAATTACGGGTCGCTGGCGCTCCCCATGATGGCCTGCTGTAAGAATTCCCCTTTTTTGAAGGGGAATTTGTTCTACCCGACGGATTGCTTCGTTAGAAGCAGCAAGAAGCCCAACTCGCAATGACGGTTATTTTGGAGCGCAGCGACCCATCACTGTTCCATGTTACCTGTTCATTGTTCACTTATTAAAAACACGCCATTGGCGTGTTTTTAATATTGCGGTTCAATTACTCCGTAATCACCGTCTGCCCTGCGGTAAATTACATTAACCTTTTTGGTTTTCTTGTTTAAGAACAAAAAGAATTGCAGGTCAAGGTTTTCCAGCCTCTCTGCTGCGTCTTCAAGCGTATATTCGTACACCTGAAAGCTCTTAGTTCTTGCAATGTTCGGCTTAGATACGCTGGCAACCGACTCGGGCGCAAACAAAAACCTGTCGCCTCCAAACGCATCACCCCTTATTCTGTCTTTAACGCGCTCACGCTGTTTGTATAACTGCCGCTCAACTTTGGGCAGCGCAAGGTCAATATTGTCGTACATATTACCGCTAACCACTTCGCTGCGGTAAAGCATACCATTGTCGGTAATTGTTATCTCCATTTTGTTGCGGTCCGTCTCCTGACGGCAAACCACCCGCACTTCAGCCGAATCGGTAAAGTAATGACTTAGCTTTTCCACCTTGTGTCTTATTACTTCCTCCAGCTTATCGGTAACCTTAAAGTTTTTGCTTACAATTTCTATTTTCATCTGTTTTCTCCCTTTTTAATTTCACGAACGTAATTTTACCTGATTTGCCCAAACTTAGCAAGCGAATTACCTCCCGGTATTAAAAACTAATCCGGCGTTGTTTGCATCCACGGTAATTTTACTGCCTGCCGGAATATTACCCAGCAGAATCTCGTCTGCAATTTTATCTTCTATCTCCTGCTCAACCAACCTGCGCAAAGGGCGTGCTCCATACTCGGCGCTATAACCTTTTTCAACCAGATACTTAAGCGCCAGTTCCGTAAACCTGAATTCCACTTTATGGCCTTGCATTTTTTTAACCAGCTTTTGCAGCAGGTTTGCAGCAATATGCGCCAGCTGTTCCTTGCCCAGCGGCTGGAATACGGTTACTACATCAATACGGTTTAAGAATTCCGGCCTGAAGGCTGACACAAGGTCAGCTTCCTTAACATTGCTCGTCATTACAATAATTGTATTCTTAAAGTTTATGTGCCTGCCCTGGCTGTCGGTCAGCCTGCCGTCATCCAACACCTGCAGCAGCAGATTTAATATGTCAAAATGCGCCTTTTCCAGTTCGTCAAACAGTACAATTGAATATGGCTTGCGCCTTACCTGCTCCGACAGCTGCCCTCCGGAATCATGACCCACGTACCCTGGAGGACTGCCAATCAGTTTGGAAACCGAATGGCTTTCCATATACTCGCTCATATCAATTCTGATTAATGCGTTTTCGTCATCAAACATAACTTCGCTCAAAGCCTTACAAAGCTCGGTTTTACCAACTCCGGTAGGGCCAAGAAACAGGAATGAGCCAATCGGGCGGTTTGGGTCTTTAAGCCCGGCTCTGGCACGCCTTATAGCCTTGCTAACTGCAGATACAGCAGCGTCCTGCCCTACAATGCGCTTATGTAAAACCTCTTCCAATTTCAGCAAGCGCTCACTTTCGGTAGTGGTTAGTCTTGTTACCGGCACCTTTGCCCATGCACTGACTACCCGCGCAATATCGTCATAACCGATACTTGGCATTGAGCTTTGTCTGGGCTGATTTTGAAGTTCCCTTAACTCACGTTCTGCTTTAATCAGCTTATCACGCAGTGCGGACACCTGTTCATAATTCTGATTGATGGTTAACTGCTTCATTTCGGTTCTGTATCTGTTAATTTCATCGGCTTTCTGTCTGATTTCATGCGGCTCAGCATTGCCATGTATTTTTAACCTGCTGCCGGCTTCGTCAATAAGGTCAATTGCCTTATCAGGCAGACTCCTGTCTAAAATATATCTGTCACTAAGGGTGGCTGCCGCTGTAATAGCCTCGTCTGTAATTTGCACTTTATGAAACGCCTCATAACTGCCGCGCAATCCCTTTAATATTATAATAGTTTCCTCAACGCTCGGCGGGTTAACCATAACGGGCTGAAACCTGCGTTCAAGCGCCTTGTCTTTTTCTATAAACTTGCGGTATTCATCGGTGGTGGTTGCACCGATTGTCTGCAGCTCTCCCCTTGCCAGATACGGCTTAAGCATATCTCCCGGAGAAATTTCGCCCTTCTCGCTGCCGGCCTGAGCCAGCGTATGCAGCTCATCTATAAACACTATTATGTTCTTATTATCAATAATGGTTTCAATTACGTCCTTAAGGCGCTCTTCCATTGCTCCCCTGTATTTTGTGCCGGCCATAAGCCCGCCTATTTCCAGGCCGAACACAAGCTTGCCCTTTAATAAATCCGGAACCTGCCCCGCAACAATCCTTTGCGCCAGCCCCTCTACCACCGAGGTTTTGCCGGTTCCCGCTTCGCCAATTAATACCGGATTGTTTTTGGTTTTTCTGCAAAGGATTTCAATAATCCGCTCTATTTCCTGTTCTCGGCCAACAATCGGGTCAATTTTGCCTTCTTCGGCCTTCAAAGTTAAGTCCGTTCCCATTTCTAAAAGCGACTTTGGCAGCTTGCTTTTCTCCTGCTTGCCCGGCTTAACTTGCTCAACCGCTGTCTGAGCCTCAGCCGCTGCCGGCTTCAGAACACCAAGCAGCTGCGCCCTAAGCGAACCTATATTTACCCTAAACCCTGAAGCCAGCATAGTTACCGCAATACAATCAGTGCTGGATAACAGCGCCAATAATACGTGCTCAACAGTTATGGACGCCTGATTAAGTTTAAACGCAATGCCCTGCGCCGTTTTTAATATCTCATTTACCCTTGGAGTAAGTTCAGGACCGGCGGAACTGCCGGCGCCCTTTTCAATGCTTTGGTTATATAACTGCAAATACGCACTTCTGGTTACCCCAAAATCGGCCAGCAACTTACTTGCCGTGTTGCCGTCCGCACCTACAATACCAAACAAGAGATGCTCCGTTCCCAAAGCATCATGCCCGCTTTGCCGGGCCAACTCGCTTGCGTTTTTTATTGCAAGTTTAACATTGCTGTCAAACCCGTAACTGTTGTACATACACACCTCCATGGTAATTGCGCTACTTTTAGAAGGATTCCCGCCAGAATTCCCCTTTGCTCGCGAAGGGGTGGATGACCGAGCGTAGAGCGAGGGCAGACGGGGTAGTCGCCACCGAAGGTGGCGCAAAAGCTCTTTTCACATACCCCGTCAGCCTTCGGCTGCCACCCCTTTATCTTAAAGGGGAATTTAACTTCTGCCGCCCATCAAAAGTTTCCCCAAATAGTCCGCCCTGAATATATCTATCTCCTCGCCTTTAAGCTCTCTGCCGCTTGTTTTTATTAAGTTGTACGGCCGGCATTTAACATCAAGCTCGTCAAGCAGCCCCGCGTTTTTCAGCCCGATTATACCAAGCGCCACTCCCATTTTTATTTTACTAAGCAGCATTAAAAACTCGTGCATATCCAGTTTAAAGCAATTGGTAAGTATCCCCCACGCCCTAAATACCTCATCGGTAAGCCCGGTTGCCTGTTCGCGGTAAAGCACAACTCTTGCCGCTGCCTCTTCTTTAGCAAGTGCTCTTACTGCCTCGGTTACATTCCGTATTATATCAAACTCGCTGATTCCAAGTGTACTAGAGTTGCTTACCTGATACATATAGCCCTCGGCATTGCTGCCTTCACCATATCCGCCGCGCACGGTTATACCAAGCTTGGTCATGTTTAAAATTGAATCGTTAATTTTATTTAGTATGGTTAATGCCGGCAAAAAACACATTACCGAGGCCCGCATCCCCGTTCCAAGGTTAGTAGGGCTGCTGGTTAAAAATCCAAGCTTGCTGTCAAAAGCAATGTTCAATCCGGATAAAAGCTCATCGTCAACATTGTTTAACTCCTCAAAGCACTCCAGCAAAAACAGCCCCGGCAAAATACATTGCTCTCTTATGTGGTCCTCTTCGTTTACCATAACCGAGATACTCTCGTCGTTGTTAAGCGCTACAATCCCGTTAAGCGCATTCTGAAACAAGTCCTTGCTAATCAGCCGCCGCTCATGCAAAATATGCTGCTCGGTTTGTGTCAGGTCCATGATGTTAATTACCGTAAGATTACAGTTGTCACTTAAAATTTTGCTTATGGGTCTGGACACATACTCACGGGCTGCTTGTGCCGTAAGCTTGTTTGGAAACGGCACGCCGCGTAAGTTTCTGGCTAGCCTAATCCGGCTGCTTATAATTATATTACTCTCAGTCATTTTTCTGCCTCGCTTTCAAGCTTCTCTATCTGAGACTTAATTTTGGCAGCATCCTGATATCTCTCGTTCCGGACAGCAATTCGCAGTTCAGCTTCAAGCATAGCCAGTCTCTCTGCCGTAGTATAATCACCGTCTGCCTCACTTGCGGCCTTGCCCATATGTGTAGCGTGTCCAAACATTCTGGTCAGAACGGGGTTTACCGTTTCAGCCAAAGCCGTAAAACAATCTGTACAACCCAAAAAACCGGTGGAAACAAAGTCCGCATCCGTATGCCCGCAGTTATTGCATTTTTGTTTGTACTCTGCCATAGTTTACCTACAAATGCTTTTTATCACCGCATATCCGCTTTATAATCCTGTTGCTTCGCAGTTTAATGGTTTCAAGGTTTTCGCCAATAAAAAACTTGCCGTCATCGTATAAAATCTTGCCGTTAACCATAGTAGTTACCACATCCCGCTTGTTGGCGGAATATACAATATTGCTAAGTTTGTTGTTATTAGGCTGCCAGTTAAGCCCGTTGCTGCTTATCCGTACAATATCGGCCTTAAATCCAACCTTAAGCTGGCCTATTTTATCAGCAAGCCCAAGTGCTTCTGCCCCGCCGCGTGTTGCCATGTAAAAAGCCTCTTTTGCCTTAACTACCGAGGCATCGTTAAGAACTCCCTTGGTTACTATGCTTGCAAGCAGCATTTCACGAAACAAATCCAACGCATTGTTGCTGCTGGCACTGTCTGTGCCAAGGCTGAGGCTAACCCCGTTTTGCAAATACGAAGCAACCGGCGCAATACCGCTGCCCAGCTTCAAGTTGCTGCTCATGTTGATAGATACACCAACTCCCCTATCACGCAGAATAGCCATATCGTCTTTATCCACGTGCACACCATGTGCAATTAAGGTTGGGTAATCAAAAAATCCGATTTGCTCCAGATACTCAACCGGAGTTTTTCCGTGCTGTTTATCACACTTTCCCACTTCACCCAAGGTTTCAGACAAATGAATTGTCTGTCTTAGTTCGTACTTTTTTGCCATTTTGGTGCAAAGATTAAGCCATGGCTCTTCGGTAGTGTTTATACTGTGCGACTGAACAAAAAGCTGAACCGTATCAGGACATTTTCCAATTTCAGCCAGCCTTTCATTAAACTCACGTTCTGCATCCTTCAACTCTAAAAGATTGTTGATTTTTACCGCAACAGCACCGCGCATACCGGATTTCTTAAATGCCTCCAGCGTCCCCTGTTCCTTAAAATACATACTGATTACGCTTGTAGTACCGCCCTCCAGCATCTCTGCCATACCCATAAGACTGGACCAGTAACAATCGTCCTCGGTAAACTGAACCTCTATCGGGCGCACATGCTCTACCCACCAGCCGTCAAAATCGTGCTCATCGCCAATACCGCGCAGCACCGTCATAGGCAGATGTGTATGTGTATTTATAAGTCCGGGAATTAAACAATCTCCCTGGCAGTTAATTTGCCTGAAACCGGCAAAAGAAGCGCCTGTCTTTGCCTCGCCCACATAAGTAATTTTATCGTTATTAACCCAGACCTCGCCGCATTCCAAAACAGAACGGTTATCATCCATTGTAATTACGCAAGCGTTGTAAAACCTATATTTCATGCCGTCTCTCTCCTTACCTTGTCCAGCCTCATATGAAACGCAACACTGACGCCGATAGAATTGAACTTTTTTGCCATTGCAACAGGCGCCTCGGACACAATTACATTTTCACCAACCGTATCAGCAAACTTCAGCTTTAATGCTTCAGCTTCTTCTTTAGCATTAATATGCCCGATAAAAACCTGATAGTCCGCAATATTTTCGCCGTTATCCTTTGCTATTTTGTACAGAGCATTTACTGCCGTTTTGAATCCCCTGCGCTTATCCAGAAGCACCAGCTCGCCCTTGTTGTTAACGCAAAAGATAGGCTTATTGTTTATTAGCTCACCGGCAAAACCGCCCAGCGCTTTTTTAAACAGCGGGTCTTTTTTTATTGTATCAATGTTGTCAACTGTAAACACCACCGCAAACCTGCCTATAAGCGACACGGCAAGCTCCATTACATCCTGAAACGCGCTCCCTTTGTTTGCGGCAGCCGCACAAAACGAAGCAATCAGCCCGATTGCGCTCATTGCAGTATGTGTGTCCAGATACTCAATGCGGCTTGCGGGATGTTGTGCCTTAATCTCTTTAACAACCGCTTTTATGGTTTTGCCGGTTTCGGTCAGCAATTTAAAACCGGTCTGCAAAAACAGCACCTCATGCCCCGCCTCAACCAGCCCGGCAAAAAACCCGGAGTAGTTACCCTCAGGCAAAAACACTATCTCGGCAAAACCGCCCGCAAGCTGCCTTGGCACATTGGTGTACATATCAACTACAATCTTAAGCATCGGCTGTTCCCTTTTACTTTACAAGAGTAACAAAAACAGCGGCAGAAGTCAAACAAACTTCTTATTGTAATAAGGTAATTTACCCTTTACTTTTTCTACATACGCATTGGTTTCGGTAAACGGCGTAGTCCTCAAAACGTTTCCGTCGGAACTGAACCTTGCATCCTTAAGCCAGACGGCTGCGTTGGTTGGCCCCGCATTGTATGCGGCAACAACCACCCATACATCATCAAACCTGTCAAACAAATATCTCAGGTACAGACATCCGAATTTTATATTTACTTCAGGAATAAACAGCTGTTCCGCATCGGGCCTAGGCTCTCCCCAGTATTCTGCCATATACTTAGCGGTACCAGGCATTATCTGCATAAGCCCCACTGCACCCCTGTGCGATACTGCCTTTGCCTTAAACCTGCTTTCGGCAGAAATCATGCTGGCAACAAGCGCCGCGTCAAGCTGATACAGCTTGCTATATGACTCTATCTCGTTTGTATATTTTAACGGATAATTATAGTTATGCAACAGCGCAAGTGCGCATAAAACTGCGGCCAGGCTGCCACAGACAAAACACACCGCTAAACTAAAAACCCGCACCCGTGTCATGTAATATAGTATTAACAATTGTCTCAAGAAAATTCCCCTCTATAAGAGGGGTGCCGAGCTTGCGAGGCGGGGTGTGGAATTTGGATTGCCGGATTTTATTTAATTGCTTCCATCTCCAGCCAATTACTTCCCATTTTTAAATCCGCAACCAGCGGCACTTTTAGTTTAATTACGTTCTCCATTTCCTGCTTAATAAGCTTGCCTGCCTTGTCGCCATCGGCCTCCGAGCAATCAAAAATCAGTTCGTCATGAATCTGCAATATAAGCTTTGCATCAATTTTTTGCCCGGCCAGTTTTTTGGTTATGTTCAGCATAGCCAGTTTAATAATGTCACTGGCCGAGCCCTGAAGCGGCATATTCATAGCCGCACGCTCGCCAAAGTTGGCCACATTACGGTTACTGCTGAAAACTTCATCAATGTTTCTTATCCTGCCAAGGATAGTTGAAACATAGCCCTTGGTTTTAGCGTCTTTTACGCTGCTGTCTAAAAAATCTTTTATGGTAGGATAGGTATCAAAATACCGCTCGATATACACCTTTGCGTCCTGCGGACTAATACCGGTATTGTTAGCCAGGCCGTAAGCCGAAATTCCATAGATAATACCAAAATTAACCGCCTTTGCATTGTGCCTGTCCTCCGGAGTCAGCTTACTGTACGGCTTATCAAATATCTCTGCCGCGGTCAGCGAGTGTATGTCCTCGCCCATTTTATATGCCCGCACCAGATTCCTGTCACTCGAATAATGCGCAAGAAGCCTTAGTTCAATCTGCGAGTAATCCGCGCCAATCAGCACCCTGCCCGGCGCACTGGCCGTAAATATCTTGCGCAGCAATCTACCCTCCGCCTCGCGCACCGGAATGTTTTGCAGGTTCGGCTCGTTGCTGGAAAGCCTGCCGGTAAGCGTAAGCGTCTGATTAAACGTAGTGTGCACTTTCTGGGTTTTAGGGTTAATAAATGCTTTTAGCCCCTCAACATATGTGCTAAGCAGCTTAGCCACCTTGCGGTAGCGTAAAAGCAGCGGAATAATCGGATGGGCGTTTTGTAAACTCTTTAATACGTCCACATCGGTGCTAAGTTTTTTGTTTCCTGCCGTGCTTAACCCCAGTTTAGTAAAAAGTACTTCCCCAAGCTGTTTTGGTGAGTTTATGTTAAACTCCTGCCCCGCCTCTGCCTGAATTGCGGCAACCAGCTCCTTTAGTTCCGCCTCAAACCTTTTGCCGAGTGTGTTAAGATAGTCCACATCTACTCTTACACCTTCAGCTTCCATAGCCAGCAAAACATCCTCCAGCGGAAGCTCCAGGTCAAAATACAACTTTTCAAGCTTCTTTTCCTTTAGTTTGTTTCGCAGCAGCTCTTCTGCCAGAATCATACTGCTTGCGGGCGCATCAGCCGGCAGATTAAAATGCTCAAGCGCAGAATCCCGCTTTTCGGTTTTAATATTGCTGTTGGTTAAATAAATTGCTAAAGATACATCAAACTCCACACCAACTGCATTAATACCAAACCTGCCCAATTTCTTAAGCATATCTTTCTTGGCATATAGCGTTTTAGAGAGCTTTTCATTTTCAAACAGCGGTTTTAACACCTCAAGCACAACCTCAAGCTTTATCCCCTCGGGAATCAATCCTTGCTGCAGCTTAATCTGATATTCCGTTTTACCGTCAATTGATACAAAAATATCCGCATCCCATATAAAACTAAACCGCCCGGCTCTTATTATATCCGCCGCCAGCTTGCTCAATTCTTCTAATGAATTTATTTCGCTCTTTTTAACACTCACGCTTTTTACGGGCTTTACAGCAAACCCGCCCTCAAATATATCATTGCGCTTTAAAAGCGTTTTAAACTCAAACTCCTCAAACTTTTTAAACACGGCCAGCGGTAACGGAAACTTATACCTGCACTCATTAAGCGAGCACGGTATTGTAATATCTGTTTTAATTGTGGCTAAAACCTGGCTAAGATACGCCATTTGCTTGTCTGTTTCAAGTTTTTCACGGGTTTTACCCGTAATTTTATCAATGTTGTTGTATATGTTGTCCAGACTCCCGTATTCCGCCAAGAGGCCTAACGCAGTTTTTTCGCCTATTCCCATAACACCGGGAATATTGTCGGAGGCATCTCCCATAAGCGCCTTAAGGTCAATTATTTGAGCAGGCACCAAACCCATTTCTTCTTTTAAGTGGCGTTTATTCATTTCCACAATTTCGCTTATGCCGTGCTTGGTCAGCCAGACCGTGGTTTTATCATTAATCAGCTGCAGGCAGTCCTTATCACCGGTAACAATTACCTGTGCCACATCAAATGTTTTAGTTACTGCCCCTATAATATCATCCGCTTCAACACCTTCCTGCTCCAGCATTTTTATGCCCATGTCGGATAGCACACTTTTTAAAACCGGCAGTTGCGCCGCAAGCTCTGCCGGCATACCCTTGCGCGTAGCCTTGTACTCATTGTAAATTGCGTTGCGGAAAGTTTTTCTACCCACATCAAACGCTACTATCAGGTAATCCGGCTTATGCTCGGTAATAAGCCGCAGCACGATGTTTACAAAACCGAATACCGCATTATAAACCTTACCGTTGCTTGCAGCCAGCGGAGGCAGCGCATAAAACGCCCTGTTAATTAAACTGTTTCCGTCTATAACAAACAACCGCTCCATGCACCACGCTCCAAAATTACTATTACCTATTATACCCTAATTTATGGAAATCCTGCAAACAAAAAAAGCCTTGCGGCTTTTTTATCTTACATTAACAACTTCTTGTACTGCAGGCGTTTCACTTCGCTCTGCCTTTAGAGCATCCAGCAAGCGGTATGCGCATTTACAAAGCGGATACTCCACCGGGTTGCGGGTAGACAGGTCAATGGAGTTACCAGTAAACACTTCCCCGGCCGGCTGCCTGCGGTTATACTCAAACTCTATCGTATCCTCATCAGGCTGGCTTATCAGCAAATGGCTGTTTTTCCGTTGCGCCTCAGATGTGCTTAAGCACTTAACCGCACCGTTTTGCTGTATATCAAACAAGCCCTCAAACTTGCCCTTTACTTTAGCATCTATAAACTGGTCCAGCATATCCGTAAAAAACGAAAAATGCGGAGTATCCTTTCTGTTTACGGTAATTTTAATATTGCAATTTCCAACATCAAACTCTTTAGGCTGAAACGACACGTACGAATGGTCATACCCCATTGAACCGCCAAAAATCATACGGTCACCGTTTTCATTTACAAAATGAATCTGATGCCCGCGCTCATAAAACCCCGAACTAACTTTTACAAGTTTTATTTCTGCCATGGCCAATTATAGCACAGTTGCTAAAACAATACAATACCAAAACAAAAAAAGGCCCTTGCCTTTTTCCATTGGGCTTGCACACCATAATCTCTGCTTTTGATTTTTAGTTTTGAATATGCGGTAATTATTTTTTTGGATCGCTTCCAAACGCGGGCAAGTTAATTATAACTGCTTTAAATTTACCGCTGGCAGTATAAGTATATGCCGTATTTTTGCTAAGGAAAATTGCATCGCCTTCAGATACATTTAATATTTCATCATCTATCTGAAATATCGCTTGCCCATGAAAACAATAGTACACTCTGTCATAGGGTTCGGTATTGGGCACGGAATGAACACTGTCGTCAAGTTCTCCTACAGCAATACTAAAGCTCTCACTAAACTCTTTTGTAAGATAATTTTTAATCAAACGACCTGGCTCTGGTTGTCTGTCTATGGTTTCGCTGCTTCTTACCAGTTTAAACACTTTATTTATTCTCCTTCGCTGTTTTGCAACTTGCAATTAGCATTCTGCGAATTGCGCCAGCTTTTTGCTGATAATCTTTGAAAACTTTTTCATCTATTGTTCTAGTTTCAAATAATAACTCAAACCAATATTCTGTTTCGTAACATTCTTTAAGTGCAATTTCAAGTTTGGCAATAAAATCATTTTTACCGTGAGCATATTGTGCCTCTCTAATATTTGCACCAATTGAAGTTCCGCTACGCATGAGTTGATTTGTTATAACCGCTTTGCCTTTGGTGTTTTCGCATAGGTTTATTATATCAACGGCAAATTTTTTTGAATTCTCTATCAGCAAATTTTCTTTCATTTGCATTCCTTTTTAATGATATTGTCGTTGCCAATGATATTACTTCGTAATGATATTCTCGTTTCACTCGAATGATATTAAATTT
>WRCD01000005.1 GCA_009784185.1 Bacillota bacterium | reverse complement strand
TAATTTAGACGGTGTTATGACAATGTTAAAGTGGCATCCAGCGTTAAAAAATTAAATCAGCCTTTTCACATACCCCGTCAGCTACGCTGCCACCCCTTTATCTTAAAGGGGAATTGATACGGATGCATAACTGTTTGGCCACCCCTTCACGCTGGCGCGTGCCACACATTCAGGGAAGGGGAATTGATATGGAGGGGAATTGATACGGAATGGGAATTATAAGAGAATAAACATTTACAACTTAGTTAAAACTATTTACAATTTTGTTGAATTTTGCTAGAATGTAGAAACAGGATGGGAGATGGAATACGGGAGGATAATAAATGAGGCCGTTTGCGCTTTCACAACTTGGTGGGTTGTTTGACGGAGTGGTTAATACTCTTATGGCCCCGGTTAACTGGATTTTAGATATATTGAACGGTCTCTGGTCCACTGTTCAACTTTGGACTGAGCCTGGTCACTGGGCAAATATGTTTTATGGCTTTATCGGCATGATTGCAACAAACTTCTTATATGTGTTTCAGGCCGGCTTCTTTATATTAATGGACGTTATTCAGGGCATATTCCGTAAAATTGTTGGCCTTGATGTTTACTATATGCGCGGCTCGGATACTCCAATATCGGGGGATATAGTTTATAGCTTATTACTTAGTCCGCAGATACTGGCTGTGTTTTTTGCGGTGCTTGGTGTAAGCATTGTAATGCTGTTTATGGCTACCATTGTTGCAATTATCAGAAGTGAGTGGACCGTGCAGGGCGCAAACCCCAAAAGTAAAATCTGGGGGCAGGCACTTAAAAGCCTGTTCTACTTTGCAATGGTGCCTATTGTATGTTTGCTGGGTATCTGGATAAGCAATGTTATTTTGCGCAGTCTGGATGCCGCTACCGGCGGGGGCAGTGTAACCATAAGCGGCCAGATGTTTTATGCGGCGGCGTATGACAGCAACCGGGCGCGGAACAACCCCACGTTTTCAAACAGCCTACTCTCCGCGTATGGAGGCGTGTTTGTGCCGCCATCCGGGGGATTTATTACATTTACGGTTGCGGACATGGTTGACGATGCTTTCAGAAACGGTGTTCCGCTGGATGACCCTACCAAGAGTACATACAAGGAGCCGGCAAATCGTACGCACGTTATGGAATATGCGAAGGGCGGTGACCCAAAAATACACAGCTGGATGATATTCAGCAATGCAAACGTAAATGTTCAGAAGTTTGATATACTTAAGCCCACTCAGGTATGGGCGTTTTATGACCTGCTGCGGTACAACTATATGCTTGGGTTTATGGGAGGCTTTATTGCCTGCAGCATATTGCTGGTTACCGTAATTGGTGTAATTCAGCGTATATACGAGCTTGCAATACTGTTTGTGGCAAGTCCGCCGCTGGTGGCATTAATGCCGCTGGACAACGGCAAGAAATACGAAAAATGGCGGGCCGAATTTATTAAACGGGTTATATCGGCGTATGGGCCGATACTTGGGCTTAATTTGTTTTTTGTAATTGCGCCTATGCTGCTTAGTATTAACCTGTGGCCGGCAAGTATGCCCGGTGCGGGGCTGTTTAACGCAATAGTGCACAAGCTGTTTATAATTACCGGTCTTGTTGCGGTTAAGGAGTTCAGCCAGCTGATTAGCAGCCTTGTTGACGCGCAAGACGCGCTTAAGGTGGGAGAAGACCACAAAAAAGGCGTTATGCAACTGGCCGGCCGAGGTGGTGCAGCAGCGCTTACCGCAGGCAAGCTGGGTATGCAGCTGGGCAAGAGCTGGAGAGACGGCAGGATAGATAAAAAGGCCAGGAAAGCTGGTGATGCGGCAGCGGCACTGTCTGGTGCAGATCAAGAAAAAGCCAGAAAAAAAGCTATGGATAACTTTAGCTGGACTAAGTTTAACAAAGACTTTAAAGAAAAGAATGGAAGAGATGCTACTGGTGCAGAAATGAATGATGCTCAGAAACAGGCAGGAGACGAAGCAGCTGCGGCAGTAAAGCAAGAGGCGTATAACAATGCACATAAGGCTAGGACAGAGCGTGGGAGTTTGTCAACAAGAGCGGCAGGAAGGGCAAGAAAGGCTGGAGGTGCGGTTGCCGGTGCTATTGGTGATAAACTTGGCGGCGGCGGGCTTGGAAGAATGATGGGTGACCTTAAAAAAGGTTGGGTTGACCCAACCAGTAAGGAAGGCAGATTGCTTGCGAGCATTGGCGGTGTAACCGGAATCAGCAGGATGATGAACGAAAGCCGGCAAAGCGGAGGGTTTGGTTCGGTTGCATTCAGCGGGCATCAGGAGCAAATGAGAACATTTGGTATTCACGAAAGTAGCGCACAGCAGGCAAATGCGCATCTGGCATCCAACCTTGGTGCTAATAAAATAGGAATGGAGTGGATATCCAAAAATGTTACCGGAACTCAAAACCTGGCAGAAGCAATAAAAGACTTAAAGCCGGGAGAGGCAGCAAAAATGTTTAATCCGGAGGCGCTAAAAAGCGTGCTTAGGTCTCCCGCTGTTACTGTTGAACAGTCTCAGTCGAGAGCAGAACAAAATGCGGAACGTACTGCAGAGGGTATTCATGCAATGAAAACCCAGATGGCCGACGTTGCTGCTGCACTTAGAGAGCTTGGAAGCAAACTTCCGCCTAGATAAACTAAAACCAGTTAAATCAAAAACCCCTTGCGCTAAGCAGGGGGTTTTTGTTGCTTATTTCCTTTGCGTTTTTGTAGCAATTTAGGGTATAATATTATCACTTAATACTTAATACTTAAAACTTAATAATTCAGGGTCGCTACGCTCCGATAAGTAAAGGGTGAGATATTATGAAAGACAATATGATTTTAGGTAAGGGTAAAGCATTTTCGCTTAGAGTAATAAAGTTGTTTAATTATTTAAAAGACAATAAGCGTGAATTTGTTATAAGCAATCAGATATTAAGAAGCGGGACTAGTATTGGTGCCAATATTGCCGAGAGCCATTATGCAGCATCAAAGCCGGATTTTATTAACAAGCTTAACATTGCTCTTAAAGAAGCCAGCGAAACCAAATATTGGCTGGAACTATTGCATGAAGCAAATTACATTGACAAAACAGAATTTGTATCTATGGAGACAGACGTTAAGGAATTGTTGAAACTGTTGACAGCATCTCTTAAAACTTTAAAAGCTGAATAAGGGCATTGCTTGGAGCGAAGCGACCGATAGTTATTAAGTATTAAATATTAAGTATTAAGTTGCGGGCTCTTTTTGCCTGCAAAAAGGAGCACGCATATGAGATTTATTCCGCGCAAGACCAAGGTAAAAATGGAGTTTTTCCGCGGCATTACGCTTGGTGATATAATTTTGGCCACTATAGGGGTTGGCTTTATTATTCTGCTTGCAACCAGCACGGGCATAGACGGCACCTTGCGGCTGTATATAGGCATATCCTGGACCGCTATTATTGCGGCGCTTTTTATGCCGATTGCAGATGGCATGAGGCTGTATGCAACGCTTGGAATTCTGTTTAAATTTATGGCGTACCAAAAAAAATACAGCAAGCATCCTATGCGCAAGCACAAGGAAATTAAGGAGCTTGTGCCGTATGTAAATATTATAAACGACCGCATGATAGATTACAAAGACTATTATGCCGAAGTGATTGAAATCAGGCCGGTAGAGTTTGGTCTGCTTAACGACTATAAGCAGGAACAGATTATGCGCACTTTTGCAAATGCTATCCGCAGGCTGACGCTTGGGCAGAGTGCCAGCATTGTTAAAATTACCAAGCCTATGGTTTTAGACGGTTATGTGTACAACGAAGACAAAAAGTTTGATGCTATTATGGAGCTGGTTTCCAGTGACGAAATGCGCAAGGACGAGGCAGAGGCAAGGAGCCGCGTATTTGAGGCCAGAATGCAGCACATAGAAGAGCTTAACCGCGGCGATAAGATTTATAAAGACTTCTTTTACATTGTAATATACGACAATGACCGCGAGGCGCTTGATAATGCCGCCGAAGGTATGATTAAAAGTATGCGGCAAGGTGTTGTGCCCATATTTGCCGAGCGATTAAACGCTAAAGGGCTTGCGGCGTTTTTGCGTGCCAACTACAGCAAAGACTTTGACGAACGCGATTTGGATGTTACTCCAATAAAAGATTATGTAAAGTGGACTATGCCCGAGCAGGTTAGTTTTAAGGTGGGCAGAACCATTGTAGACAAACAGGAGTACCGCAACTTTACTATAATGGATTATCCTATTAACGTACCAAATGCCTGGGCGTGGCCGTTTTTCAGCCTTGACCGCACTAAGGTAGTTGTGCATTTTACGCCGCTGCCCAGAGCGCAAAGCGAAAGGAACATTGACCGCAGCATTATGGAAGTTGAAAGCAAGCTGAAGAGTATATTTAAAACCAGTAAACAGATTGACCTCAATACTCAGCTGGAGACATTAAATCAGCTGTTAACCGAGCTTAAGGTTGGAAACGAAGAACTGTTTGACGTAAATGTACATATCACCTGCGAGGGAGATGTTAAGAAAGAAGTACGGGCAATCCTGCGGCAGCAGGGCTTTAAGTACAGTGAGATGTTTGGGCGTCAGGTGTCTGCATTTGTAGGCGGCGGAATGTCGCGGTACGACCCGGTTAACGACTTTAAGCGCAGTATCCAGACTTCGAGTATTGCCGCAATGTTTCCGTTTATTTCTAATGCGCTTCAGGACCCGGGCGGATTTTACACGGGCTACAACTCGTATCCGGTGTTTGTAGACTTTTTTAGGCGTGACAGCGAGCGTGTAAACAGCAATATGATTGTTATAGGTAAATCCGGCTCAGGCAAGAGTTATGCAACAAAAGTGGTGTTAGCTAACCTTGCTGCAGACAACACCAAGATACTGATTATTGACCCCGAAGAAGAGTATAAGCGGCTTGCTCTAAACATGAAAGGCAAGATTATTGACGTTGGAACCTCGCGCGACGGTATTTTAAATCCGTTCCACGTTATGACCAGCCTGGAGAGTGACGAGGGCGGCGGCGGTGACTCGTTTGCCATGCATCTTCAGTTTCTGGAAGAGTTTTTTAAGGTAATTCTGGAAGGTATGGGGCCGGACGCATTTGAAATGCTTAACGCGCTTGTGGCGGAGGTTTATAAACGCAAGAATATGGGTTCCGGCACCAACTTTAAAAAGTTGAAGCCGGAAGACTTTCCGGTGTTTGACGACCTGTATAACCTTATACTGGAAAATGCCGGCAAACAGAAAGATGAGTATCTGTCGCGCATCTATCAGATTATGATTAACTATATTCAGAAATTTGCTTCCGGCGGCAGAAACAGTAACCTTTGGAACGGACCTACCAGCATTGAGACGCAGGAAAACTTTGTATGTTTCAACTTCCGGTCACTGCTTGTTAACCGTAACCAGACCATTGCAAACGCTCAGATGCTGCTGGTGTTTAAGTATCTGGATAACGAGATACTTAAAAACCGTGACTTTAACCTGAAATACGAAACCAACCGTAAAATTGTGGTTGCGGTAGACGAAGCTCACTTGTTTATTAACCCCAAGTTCCCCATTGCGCTGGACTTTATGGCGCAGATGGCAAAGCGTATCCGTAAGTACAGCGGTATGCAGATAGTTATTACTCAAAACATTAAAGACTTTGTAGGCTCTCCGGAAATGGAGCGTCAGTCTTCGGCGGTTATTAACGCCAGCCAGTATTCAATGATATTCAGCTTGGCTCCAAACGACATATCCGACCTGATTAACCTGTACCGTAACTCAGGTGAGATTAACCAGGATGAGCAGGATGCAATTGTTACCGCCGGCGTAGGCGAGTGCTTCTTTATTTCCAGTCCGCTGTCCAGAACCAGCTTTATGGTTGAGGCCAGTGAGGCGGTAATTGAAGTTGCGGCTTTGGGTAAATAGAACTTTTTTTGAAAAGAGTATTGCCAACTGCTCCTGAATGTGATAGAATATAAACATAAATAACTTACGGGGGTTAGTTATGGCAAAGGCTTTTGTGCCAAAAAACGAGAGTTTGTGGGATGCCTGGTTCCGCGGTTCGGTTGAGAAAGGCAATTATATGCCTAAAGCCAACCGTAGATACTTTGAGCTAAAAGACACCAATGCAGATACCGCAGCCGACGTTTCTTATCGTTTGATAGAGCAGGATACTCCGGTGCTGGAGTATTTTACGGGTGTAATGCCCGGCGTTACAAACAGAAACATGCGCAAGGCGTTTTTTGATGCGCAGGGTTTTGATATGCTGGTTGCTTTTAAAAAGGTTGATAACGGCGCAACCGTTGTGCGTGAGCTTGGAAAGATGTGGAGGAAATATGCTGCCGACCGTGCAACAAGCACGCGCAATGCGGTTTACACAGACAGGATTCAGGATATTGAAACTCTAAGGGCAGATACTCCGTATACACCGCTGGAGTTTGTGTCACTCATGAGGGCCGAAAAGCAAAACAGATGGTCACCTTATATTGAAGGCGGCGTTTTAAACACCGGAATTATGGACCGCAAACCCGAAGGTGTTCTTGCTTGGCCGCCGAGCAGTGATTTCAATGTTCCTATTACCAGCCTGGTTAACAGTTTGCAGGAACTTAGCAAAGGAATGCTGTTTCAATCGATTGATATTAAGGCTACTCCGCGAATAACAGAAGGCGGAGCATATAAATTTGTTAAAGAGGGCAATGCTAAAAGCAAGGGCATTGTAAACAGAATCAGAAACCGTGTAACCGGTAATATTAATGAGCCGGTTGAGACCAGAGGCACCCTGTATTATAACGACGGCAAAAATGTAACCAATGCCGAAAAAGCTAACGCTATTATGGTGGGTATGGCAGAGCAGTTAACAGAATGGCGTTTTAACGACATGATAAGGGCGGGTACGTTTAATGAAGCTGTTGACGGCAAGCCGGTTGGTGATGTTGCAAGAAAAAACAACGAAAAAGTGTTTAAAAAAGTTTCGGCGCACCTGGTTGCTGCTGAGCTTGCTAAGATGTTTATTGCCGACCCGCGTACTGCAAACGAATTTATAGAAAACAATCATGTACAGGCGGCTCAATGGCTTAACACGCTTGACAATGCCAATATGAAAAACAACACTTGGATTATGCCGCACATAGGCAGTTGTGTTATAGAAACAATAGTTAAGGTGGCGGCTAAGGCCAACATTTCACCAACCGAGTATTTTGAAAGTTCCGCTGCTTATTACAACAATCTTGTGCCCGGCGAGCAGGATTATAATCTTGCTGTGCCGGATGTGTTTCTGGGCTTGAATGTGATGCCTGCGGTTGTACTTAGTAAGGCTGTCAAGTCGGAAGACAAACTCTCGGAAGATGAAAGACAGAAAATTAAAGACTTTGTAGACGGCAAAGACTGGGAGCATTTGTTTAAAGAAAAACCTCCTAAAAAAGCCGAGGAGCCTAAAGCGCTTGCTCCTGTCAAGCCGTTTGACGATGTAAACTGGGTCATTGTTGATGAGCCTAAGCCTGAGCCGGTTGATGTTGATAAACTAAGAAATATCACCCCCGAAGTTCCGAAACTACCTGCTGCTAACAACGACGGCAAAAAAGGGCCTGGAGAGTTTAATATAAACATAAGATTTGAATCGATTGAGGCTTACATAATATTTGTTGAAAAGAAGAAGATGTTTGCTAAGCCAATGGCGGACCTGATTACGGAAACGCTTAATGAGAAAGACAAAAAGATTTTTGGTTTGCTTGAGAGTGAGCGCGATATTAACCCGATAGACTATGGAATACTTGGTACGATATACAAAGATGGCGTACTCCCTCTAGGCGGCGTAAACAAAAAGTCAAAGGAAAGCATTAGTGTTGCAAAAAGTAAAGCGTTGCTTAAAAACAATGCTGATGAAGATGTTTGCGATGTGGCCGAAGCTGTAAAAGATTTTAACGAATATAGAATGGTTTTACAGAAAAAAGTTGCAAAAGCCGTATATGAAAATTTTGATGAGGTTGCAACAAAACTCTATGAAGATTTGGCCAAAGGCAAAAAACTTAACGAGGCAAGAGTTTTTGAGGCGGGTGTTGAGATAATTGGCAGGGATGTGCTGAAAGCAGAAATTGAAAAAAAATTGCTGGACCCGAACATTGAAAAGTTTTCGGAACGTAATATGCCAGAAAATGCAACTAATTCATATACAGATGGCGGCTTTGCGGCCGAAAAGAAATAATTAAAAATAGTTTAAGGAGATAAGATAATGAGTAAATTAACAATCAGCAGTCCAAAGGTGGTGGAATTAAGCTTTAAGATTCTGGAAAAGATTATTCTCGCTATTGAGTTTGAGGAAAAGCAGGAGCTGATAGCTCTGGCCGAAATCATGCTTAAAAATGCTAAGGCCGGGAACTATCCGGAAGAAATTAAGCTTGGCTATGAGGAAGCGCTTAACAAGATTAATGTGCTGAGCCTGGACCAGATTAAGGAAATTAAAACTATAATTTCTTAAAAACAAACCGGGTATCACTAAACTAAAAATTCCCCTTCTTAGAAGGGGTGGCAGGCGAAGCCTGACGGGGTAGCCAAACGCAAGTTTGCTTTAAACCACCCCGTCACTCCGTGCCACCCCTCCAAGGAGGGGAATTTTTATTTATTTACACTGTCTATTTCGCCGCCGCCAAGGCAGTTGCCGTGTTCATCATACAGCACGGCGTATTGGCCCGGGGTTATGGCGCGCTGGGGCTTAGCAAAAGTAATTTTAACTGACAGCTCAGAACAGGGGGATTGCTTCGTTTGCCCGTCTCTGCTGGCCAGGCTCGCAATGACGGATACCAACACTTTCTGGTCTGCTTGCCGGTATCTGAATTTAGCAAAGCATTCAAACGATTTTTGTGCAGGCAGGGCGGGGATAAAATTAAATCCGGTTGCGGTCAAGCTGGTTGAGTCCAGCACACTTTCATCACCTTGAGTAACCAGTAATGTGTTGGTTTTTAAGTCTTTATCTGCCACAAACCAGCGTTCGTTTTGGGTTCCGGATTTTCCGCCAATGCCTAGGCCTCTGCGCTGACCGAGGGTGTAATACATCAGCCCGCAGTGCTCTCCAACAACTTCGCCTGCCAGCGACTTGATTTTACCGGGTTGCGCGGGCAGGTAATTACTAAGGAACTTTCTGAAGTTGCGTTCACCAATAAAGCACAATCCGGTGCTGTCTTTTTTTGCGGCGGTAGATAAACCGTGCTTTTTTGCCAGTTCCCTGACTTCCGGCTTGGTAATATCAGCCAGCGGAAATATAACCTTACTTAATTGCTGCTGGTTTAACTGGTTTAAAAAATACGTCTGGTCTTTAGCTAGGTCTTTGGGCTTTTGTAATATATATTCTACCCGTGGGATTGCTTCGTTTGTCCGTCTCTGCTGGTCAGGCTCGCAATGACAGGGGGCAACCCTTGCATAATGGCCGGTTGCAATGTAATCGGCACCGAGTTTAAGTGCATATTCCAAAAACGGTCCGAATTTAATTTCACGGTTGCAAAGCACGTCCGGGTTTGGAGTTCTGCCGGCTTTCAGGCTGTTCAGGAAATACGAGAACACCCTCTCCTGATATTCTTTTGCAAAGTTGACGGTATAATATGGGACGTTTAGCTTTTCGCAGACTCTGCGTACATCATCAAAATCGCCTTGGCTGGTGCAAACACCGTTCGGGTCTTTCTCGTCCCAGTTTTTCATATACAGCCCTATTACATTGTAGCCCTGCTGCTTTAATAACAGGGCAGACACGCTTGAGTCAACCCCGCCGCTCATTCCAACCACAACTGTTTTATTTACCATAAATACTTTGTCCTTTTTATAAATTCCCCTCTAGAGAGGGGTGCCCGAAGGGCGGGGTGTGATAAAACATGAAATAAACCACACCCCGTCAGCCTGACGGCTGCCACCCCTCTTATAGAGGGGAATTTTATTGTTTGTACACATGTATAGTTATTAATCCTTTAAAACCACCGGCACTTTATAAGTTTTGGTAACAATCTTAAAAAAGTCCCACATCCACATTAAAAACGCAACCACCAGAAACACGGCCGGCACTCCGCCGCCGTATAACACAGTATCTATAAATTCGTAATACATTTCGCCCGCAAGCATTAATGCCATAAGCAGCCAGAACAGGCTAATGCCAAGCATCCAGATAACAAGGCCGATGGTAGCTTTTAAGTAGCGTTTGGTGTAAAAGTTGTGCGCTCCAAAAATACCGCATAGCATACATAGCCAAAACGCATTGTTTCTTGAAATATCGTTTGGCCATATGCTGCTGTATACAATCTTTTCCGGCTCGTAATCTTCTTTAGCCTGAACAACCGCCGAATGCGATGCTTCTTCTATCTGTTTTATTGTAGTTCCGCAATATTTGCAAGCAAGCAGGCCTTTATTAAATCTGGAGCCGCAATTGGGACATCTCATGTTTGTTTCTCCTGTAAAGTCTTCTTTATGATATGGGTGGCAGCGTAGCTGACGGGGCGTGTTACGTGCCTTCGCAAAACACACTCCCCGTCAGCTACGCGCCACCCACAAATATCACATAAAGAGAAATTAAAACTTATCAACAGATTGCATATATTTAATTAAATCAATCAGTCTGCTTGAATATCCGTACTCGTTGTCGTACCATGCCACAAGTTTAACAAACTTAGGGCTAAGCATAATGCCTGCTTCGGCATCAAATATGGCAGAGTGGCTGTCGCCTATAAAATCACTGGATACCAGTGGCTCATCGGTGTATGCTACAAGACCTTTCATTTCGCCCTTTGCAGCCTTTTTAACTGCAGCTTTAATGTCGTCATATGTGGCGGCATTCTTCAATTTTACGGTTAAGTCAACTGCCGATACATTAAGCGTGGGCACTCTAAATGCCATGCCGGTGAGTTTGCCTTTAAGACTAGGCATAATTTCGCCGATTGCCTTAGCGGCGCCGGTTGAACTCGGGATAATGTTGCCGCAGCCGGCTCTTCCGCCGCGCCAGTCTTTTTTGCTTGGTCCGTCTACAATAAGCTGAGTTGCGGTTACCGCATGAACGGTGGTCATAAGCCCTTCTTCAATGCCGAATACATCGTCAATAATTTTTACAATCGGAGCAAGGCAGTTGGTTGTGCAGCTTGCGTTGCTAACCACTTTCATTGCCTTGCTGTAGTCTTTGTGGTTTACGCCCATTACAAGCATCGGCATTTCCTTGCCGGGTGCGGATACAATTACTTTCTTGCAGCCGCCCTGCAAATGCAGGCTTGCACCCTCATAGTTTGTAAACTTTCCGCTGCTGTCAATTACATAATCAGCACCTGCCGCTCCCCATGGTATGAGTGCCGGTTCTTTCTCGGAATAGAACTCAATAGGGCTGCCGTTTACAATAAGCTTGCCGCCTTTTACATCTACGGTGCCTTTAAACTTCCCGTGAACCGTGTCGTACATAAGCATATATTTTGCGTACTCTGCGTCCATAAAAGGGTCGTTGATTGCCACGCATTGAACCGCTGCGTTATCCGCCGCTGCACGGAGCGCAAGCCTTCCTGTGCGCCCAAATCCATTGATACCAAATTTTGCCGGTTTAGCCATAATTATTTCTCCTTGTTTTTATTGTTCTCTATTAATTCCCCTCTAAGATAGAGGGGTGGCACGTAGTGCCGGGGTGTATGAAAAGACTTTTGCGCCACTGTGTGGCGGCTACCCCGTCCGCCTTTGGCGTCCACCCCTTCGGGGAAGGGGAATTTTAGTTATTGCCTTCCAAGTATTTCCGCATTCAATCCCTTCAATTCTTTCAATACAAACTTGCCGTCTTTACGAATAAGCTTATCATCAAAATAAATTTCGCCTCCGCCGTATTCGGGCGTCTGAATCTGCACCATATCCATATGAATTGCCGATTCGTTGCCGTTTGGCGTTTCGGGAATAAACTTGCCGAGAGCCATATGCCAGCTGCCGCTGATTTTTTCGTCAAACAGAGTATTGACCATCGGCTCTTTTATATGCGGATTTATTCCAAACGCAAATTCGCCAACATATCGTGAACCTTTATCGGTGTTTAAGATGTGCTCAAAAGCCTTGTTGTCGCTACAGTTGTGCTTAACAACTTTACCGTTTTTAAAGGTTAACTCAATATCTGTAAAAACCTTTCCGTCACGGTTAAGCGGTACATTAAACTTAACTTTACCGTTTACGCTGTTTTTTATAGGGCTTGTAAATATCTCGCCGTCGGGGATATTAAAGTGTCCTACACATTTCCGGTTAAGCTGACCTTTTATGCTAAAAGTAAGGTCGGTGTCCGGCGCAACAACCCGCACCCTGTCGGCTTTTAACATCAGTTCCGCCAGCGGAGTAAGCGCCTTGTCCATAATAGCGTAATCAAAATTACAAACCTCAAAGAAGTAATCTTCAAATTCTTCGGTTTCCATTTTGGCTTCCTGTGCTACCGACGGGTTAGGGAAGTCTAAGCCTACCCAACGAACTTTGTTTTTGTCAATTATATCAGAAAACGGCTTATTAATTAAAGCAGCGGTCTTCATGATTTCGGGCGGGATGCTTTTGCCGTCAAACTTATTAAGTTCGCCTCCGCAGCTGATTGAACATTGAATAGATTCGTAAAGCGGCTTATTTATTTTAAACATAAACTTGTAATAATCTTCGGATGCTTGTCTAGCCACATGAAGCCCAATCGGGCTCATACTGTATTTTGTTATCGGCATTCCGCCCGCTAAATATACTTCGTCTACAAGGCACGCCACAAAGCTGGGGTCGCAGTCTCCGCAGGTGATTAGCACTTTATCTCCCGGCTTAACTGCTACAGAGTAGTTAACAAGTTGTTTGGCAAGAGTAACAAGTCTTGGGTCCAACATAATTATTTCCCTTTCTTTTTAGGTTTTTTGGTGTTCTGCGCGCTGTTTTTTGTGCCAAGCTGGACTATCTTAACATCCGGTGCAGGCTTTGCGGGCTTGGGCTTAGGTTCCGGCTTCTTGGCCGGGGCTTTTGTTTCCGCTTTTTTTGATTTGGTTTTAGTTTGTTTAGGTTCGGGAGCCGCTGCTTCGGGTTCATCAAATATACCGGTTACCGCAAGGTCAACCACATCGTATCTCAGGTTGCCGCGCTCATCTACAATATCTGTTCCCACACGCCAGTTGTATACTTGTTTAGCCAGATACGATACAAGTAAAAAGCCCAACCCTATCCACATGGCAAGTGCTAAAAACACCCACCAGGCTGCCCCTGTAAACACTCCGCCCTGTGTGGCGGGATACACTACCGCCAAGGCAAGCAGAGTTAGAATATAGACCAGGCTGACAATGCCGAGAGTTCTTGCCGGCACAGTTTCCGGCGGAAGCTTTGGCGTGTCTGTCAGACTTTTAAATGCGGCAACTTCTGTTTTTACTTCGTTTATATCGGGCAGTGTCCTGATTTGAACAGCGTTTTCCGGATGACTGCAGATGGCATCAACAACACGCTTTTCTATAAGCTGAACGCCCTGATTGCAAAGGTGGTCTTTACTTCTGCCGTTTATTTTTAGTCCAAAATTGTATGTTACTTCGCCCAGCCAGGAAAAAAATCGGAAAAACAGGTTTTCTTTCTGGCGCACAAAAACGTGCTCGCTGTTTCTCGTGTACATGATAAGCAGCTGTTCAACAGTATCAAGGTTTGTATCGTTGTTGATAAGCAGGACATCGCCTTCTTCGGTTGTGCTTAATCCCGCATATACCATACTGTGATAATCAGCATTTGCGTCCAGCACAATCATCCCGTGCAGCGGGGTGTTCTGGGTAAGTGTGCGGTATTCGGCCAGCTGCGGATGAGACTCGTTTATAATTGTAATAGCTTCCCAGTCCTCACCGCTTCGGTTAAAAATGCGCTCCAGCGCAAGGTGCTTTTTGGCGGGCTCGTTACACTTATTTTGTGCAATAACAACCAATGTTATCATGGCTAACTTTCCCCTTAAATTTTATCCTAATGGTATTATATACCAAAGCGCAAAAATTACAAAATAAAACGGCTTACATTTTATTTGAATGCCAACAAATTTGTGGTATAATGTTAGAGCAGGTAACAGGGAACAAGGAACAGGTAACAACTATTGGTCGCTCCGCTCCGATTTGATTAATAAAGGATTTATACTATGAACAGTGTAATGGTTAATAAAAGCAAAGCTTTTGCAATCAGGACAATTAAACTATATAAGCATTTGAAGGACAATAAACAAGAGTTTGTTATCAGCAAACAGTTGTTGAGAAGCGGAACAAGCATCGGAGCTAATATTGCCGAAAGCCGTTACGCAGCCTCTAAGTCAGATTTTACTAATAAACTTAGTATTGCGCTAAAAGAGGCTAATGAATCCGAGTATTGGCTGGAATTATTATATGAAACAGATTACATTGACAAAAAAGAATTTGATTCCCTTATATCTGATATAAGGGAATTGCTAAAGTTGTTAATTGCATCTATTAAAACATCTAAGATTATTAAATCGGAGCGGAGCGACCAATAGTTGTTACCTGTTCCTTGTTACCTGTTACCTAAAGGAGGAGTCTTTATGTCCCAAAAATTATCTGATGCTAAAGTTATGCTGCGCGAAGCAGTGCTAGGCAAGTACGCAGTGGGTGCGTTTAATTTTACCAGCATAGAAATAATGCGGGCAATTATAGACGGCGCTAACAGGGCAAAAAGCCCCGTGATTTTAGCTATGAGCGAATCGGGGCTAAGGTTTGCAAGCAGCAATTACCTTAGCAAGGTTATTAAGGCGGCGGTAGAGGAAGCTAAAGTGCCGGTTGCGCTTCACCTGGACCACGGCAAGGACTTGGCGCTTGTTAAGGAAGTGATTAAAGTTGGGTTCAACTCGGTTATGATTGACGGCAGCTTTTTAGCTTACGAAGATAACATTGCGCTTACTAAGAAAGTGGTGGATTATGCCCATGAGCGCGGGGTTCAGGTGGAAGGGGAGCTGGGAGTGCTTGCAGGCATTGAAGATGATGTAAAGCATGACACAGGCACGTTTACCGACCCCGAGCAGGCAGCAGAGTTTATCCGCCGCACGGGCGTGGACAGCCTTGCAATTGCAATCGGAACTTCTCACGGCGCATTTAAATTTAAAGGCGAGCCAAAACTCAAGTACGATGTTCTGCAGGAAATCAGCAGGCTGGTGCCGGGTTTTCCGATAGTGCTGCACGGCGGAAGCAGTGCGCCGCAAGATGCCATTGATAAGATTAATATCTACGGCGGAAAGGTGATTGGAGCCACCGGCATGCCGGATGAAATGGTGCGTAAGGCTACGCAGATGGGGGTAGCCAAGGTAAACGCCGATACCGAACTGAGATTAACCTATACAGGCGCTATCCGCGAGTATCTGTACCGCAACCCAACCAATTTTAACCCGAGAGATTATCTTGGCTACGCAAAGGAGCAGGTAACGCTGCAGGTGATGGACAAAATGGAAAAAGCACTGGGAAGCGCGGGGCGGGGGTAAATAAAAACAGAAGCATTGCGCTTCTGTTTTTGTTTTTTTAAACCACCCCGGCACGAAGTGCCACCCCTCCAAAGAGGGGAATTTTGTTTGGGTAGTCTTTGCTAATAATCCATGCCGCTGGTCTGTGGGCCGCCGCATTTTTCGGGTGTGGGGATATCTGCCACAATGCTTTCGGTTGTAAGCAGGGTTGACGCTACGCTTGCTGCATTTTGAAGTGCACTTCTTGCAACTTTAGTGGGGTCAATAATCCCAAAGTCTATCATATTGCCGTACTTATTGTTTAGCGCGTCAAATCCAAAGTTGTTGTCTTTGCTGTCAAGCACCTTATCAACCACAACTCCACCGTCAACTCCTGCGTTTATGCTAATCTGGCGGATAGGCTCCTCCAGCGCTTTTGCAATTGCAACCGCGCCAAGTTTTTCGTCTCCGGAAAGTTTGCCAATCAATTCGTTAAGCTTTGGCACAGCCCGAAGCAGCGCAACGCCGCCGCCCGGCACAATTCCTTCTTCTACTGCAGCTCTGGTTGCGCTTAGGGCGTCCTCTATGCGCAGCTTCTTTTCTTTCATCTCTATTTCGGTGGCGCTGCCAACATTAATTACCGCAACACCTCCGGATAGTTTAGCAAGGCGCTCCTGCAGCTTTTCTTTGTCGTAATCTCCGGTAGCGGCATCCAGCTGCTTGCGGATGCCGGCAATTCTTGCTTTTAGTTCGTCTGCGTTTCCGCCGCCCTGTACAATTACGGTGTTGTCTTTATCCACCCGCACTGTCCGTGCCCGGCCAAGCATATTCATGGTTGTTTCGTTTAAGTTAGCACCAAGCTCTTCGCTAATTACCTTGCCGCCGGTAAGTATGGCAATATCCTCCAGCATGGCCTTGCGTCTGTCTCCAAAGCCGGGGGCTTTAACGGCCACGCAGGTAAAGGTGCCGCGCAGTTTGTTTACCACAAGAGTAGCCAGCGCCTCGCCTTCAACCTCGTCTGCAATAATAAGCAGTTTCAGGCCGGATTTAACAACGCCTTCCAGTACCGGCAAAATTTCCTGCGTGCTTGTTATTTTTTTATCGGTTATCAGTATTGCGGGGTTGTCAAGCTCGGCTACCATCTTTTCCATATCTGTGCACATATAGCTGCTTGCATATCCGCGGTCAAACTGCATACCTTCAACTACCACGAGTTCGGTGTCCATGGTTTTGCTCTCTTCAACCGTAATTACGCCGTCTTTACCAACCTTTTTCATGGCAGAACTAATCAGCTTGCCAACCTCTTCGTCGCCTGCGGAAATACTTGCAACCTGCGCAATTGCCTTTTCGCCGTCTATTGGTTTGGATAATGCTTTCAGTTCTTCAACAACTACTTTTACGGCTTTATCAATTCCTTTTTTAAGGATAATCGGGTTAGCGCCGCTGCTTGAGTTCCGCAGGCCCTCGCGGTAAATGGCTTGCGCTAAAACCGCCGCGGTGGTGGTGCCGTCGCCGGCAACATCGTTGGTTTTTACACTAACTTCTTTAATAATCTGTGCGCCCATGTTTTCAAAAGGGTCGCTAAGTTCAATTTCCTTGGCTATTGTTACGCCGTCGTTTGTAATTAAGGGAGTTCCAAACTTGCGGTCAAGCACCACGTTTCGGCCCTTTGGTCCGAGTGTAACTTTTACCGTATTAGCCAGCTGGTTTACGCCTGATTCAAGCGCGCGGCGTGCCTCTTCGCCCGATTTTATCTGCTTAGCCATTTTACTTTGCCTCCTTAATTACCTTAGCCAGAACGTCGCTTTGCCTGAGCACGGTTAGCGTTTCTCCGTCTAATTTAAATTCACTGCCTGCGTATTTGGGATACAATACAATATCTCCAACCTTAAGCAGCATTTTTATTTCTTTGCCGTCAACAAATCCGCCTGCGCCAACTGCTGTTACGGTTGCCATCTGCGGCTTTTCCTGAGCGGCCGCGGGCAAAATAATACCGCTTGCGGTGGTGGTTTCGGGATTGATTTCCTTTATTACAATCCGGTCAAACAGGGGTTCTAGTTTCATGTAGGTTCTCCTTTTTTGTTATAATTCCCCTCTATAAGAGGGGTGGCAGGTGCGACACCTGTGGCGCTACCTGACGGGGTGTGGATAACGAAGTGCTAGAGGGGAATTTTTCTAATTCTATCATACAAAAACAAAATTGCAAATTAAATATGTCAATTTTTATTTTAAAGCCGCATAACTTTATATGATGAAAAACAGCGAAAAAGATTATAAAGAAGTTAAGTTGTTAAAACGTAAGCGCAGTAAGTTTATATATGCACTGGCATTTGTTAGTGCTGCTTTAGCTCTGGTTGTAAGCAGTTCGTTTATAATGCCTCATGTAATAAACGTATCAAGCGTATTCGGAATCAGCCTGATTAAGCTGAGAATACATTGGGAGAGTTTTTATGCGGTTACACTGGAAGAGTTTATTAATGAGCAGGATGCAATCAGCTACGCTAAAAGCGTGCGCCTGCGGGGTGCGGCAGGCTACGTTTGGAACGGCGATTATTACAGGATTATTGCAGCTGTGTATGATGAAATGGACGACGCAAACAGGGTTAAGGAGCGGCTGCTTGTTGAAAACTTCCGCGCCGAGGTATATACAATTGCCGCGCCGGTTAAAACAATATCCGGGCTGAACAACTTAGAGCGCAGAAGTATAAGCACGATTTACGATTTTTTTCTGAAAACATATAAAAAGCTGTATGAATTGAGCTATAAGCTGGATATAAGTAAAACCAATGCTAAAGATGCGGCCATAGAAATAGGAAAACTGAAACAAATGGCCGAAGACACATATGCCGGTATGCACACGAGCACAAATAAACATATGCGCTTGAGCAGGATGCAAATGGAAAATCTGATAGAAAGTTTGTCGTATCTGACATTAACAAGGGTTTACGAAGGAAGTGGTTTTCCGTATACAAGCGAGATAAAATATGCTTATGTGCGCGTTTTAGCGGATTATGCTGAATTTAATAATCTTTGACATGAGTATATGCATATTTGCTTTTTAGTTTGAATTTTGATATTATAGGCACATGGGAATGTTGGATTTTGTTTTTAAGGGGTTAGGTTTTGACGCGGCAGATGCTGCGGTTTTGGGCACCGCAAAAAAGAACGTACGAAACAAAACGGTGGGTTCGGTCAGTTATGACAGGCAATGGGAGCAGCTTTCTTCTCCTGTTTTGCCGGCGGCCGTAAGTAAGATAAACGATGTAAAGCAAAAGCGGGTGGCAATATTGGAACCAAAAAACTTTTTAGAACTGCGGAAAGCAATAGGGTTTTTACAAACAAACCAGCCTGCGCTGGTGAGCCTGAACAATTTGGAAGACGGTATCCGGCAGCGCGGAATAGACTTTTTTGGCGGGGCGGTGTTTGCTTTAGGCGGCCGGCTAGAGCAGGTAAGCGAGGGGTTGTATATGTTTGCGCCCGAAGGAACAGTAATTATTAACTAAGGAGAAATTCCCCTCTTCGAGAGGGGTGCCACGAAGTGGCGGGGTGTGTCATGTTCTACTTATTAGCAGTGTTGCTTACTGCAGGAGTTGTAATTTTAATAGATATGCTAAGCAAGGCGTTTACCGACGGCGTATTTGTTTCGGTTATTCCAGGTGTTGCAGGCATATTCTCGGCACACAATACCGGTGCGGGCTGGTCGGTGCTGGCTGGCGCAATGTGGCTGTTTATTCCGCTTGCAATTGTTTTTAGTATTGGAATAATAGTTTTTGAGTTGTTTTTTAACAACAAATTAAAAAACTCTGTTTACTGGCTGAGTTTGGGGTTTTTGCTTGGCGGGATACTCGGCAACTGCATAGACAGGATTGCATTCGGGCATGTGCGGGATTTTATTCACTTGGAGTTTATGAACTTTCCGATATTTAATGTTGCGGATATTGCGCTGACGGTTGGTTGTATACTTTTAGCCATATATGTAATTTTCCTGTATGAGCCTAAGAAGAAGAAACTGGGAGAAGAAAAGCAGTTTGTAAAACCAAAGTGGAAGTTTAAGTAACGGTAAAATTCCCCTTTAAGATAAAGGGGTGTCGGCGTAGCCGACGGGGTATGTGAAAAAGATTTTGCGCCGCTTAATGCGGCGGCTACCCCGTCTTACTTCGCCTACCGGCTCGTAATCCACCCCTTCAAAAAAGGGGAATTCTGGCGGCAGCACAACATTTGAGAAGGGAAAAATATTTGGAAGCAGAAGACAAAAAAACGTTTATAGTTAGCGGGAGCGAGGCCGGCAATAGGGCGGATGTTTTTTTAGTGCAAAAACTTCCGGAGTTTACACGCAGCAGGATAAAGCTGCTAAACGATGCCGGAATGATAGAAATAAACGGAAGCCCGCAAAAATCGGGATACCTGTTGCGTGCGGGAGATATTATTGATGTTGAGGTTCCCGAGGTTGTTGATACCGAAATCAAACCCGAAAACCTGCCGTTAAATATAGTTTATCAGGACTCTGAACTGCTGGTTATTAACAAGGCGCAGGGCATGGTAACCCATCCGGCTGTAGGGAACTACAGCGGCACACTTGTAAATGCGCTGCTGTATCATGTTAAGGACTTAAGCGGAATAAACGGAGTTGCGCGGCCGGGTATTGTTCACCGGCTGGATAAAAACACCAGCGGATTAATGCTGGTTGCTAAAACCGATGCGGCGCATTTAAGCCTTGCTAAGCAAATAGCCGAAAAAACCTGCAAGCGCGAGTACGTTGCATTGCTTGAAGGTGAGGTGCGGGCCGGCGTGGGAATAATTGAAAATTATATTGGCAGAGATAAACGTGACAGGTTTAAAATGGCAGTAGTTAACGAACATGACGGAAGAGCGGCAAAATCTGAGTTTGCAGTAATAAAGCGCTTTGCTAAGTTTACGCTGGTTCGGTTTAAGCTGGTCACCGGCAGAACACATCAGATAAGGGTTCATGCGCGGTTTATAGGCCACCCGGTAGTTGGTGATGAGGTTTACAACCCAAATACTAAATCCGGAACGGGGCTTAAGGGACAATTGCTGCACTCGGCATACATAAGCTTTGTGCACCCGGTCAGCGGAAAAACCATGGAATTTAATGCGGAACTGCCCGATTATTTTAGCAACTACCTTGCAAAACTTGACTAAAAATATATTATTGTGTAAAATTTATCATATACTAATAAAAAATAAAAAGGAGAAACATAAAATGGCAAACTGGGAATTTAGAAAATTTTTAAACGTGCTTGGGTTTATTGCTGTTGTGCTTATTGCGCTTGCATGGATAATCGGTCTTGCGGTTGGCGGAATTGGCTTTGCAAAACCGGGAGCGTTCCAGGGCTGGCTGGTGTTTGTAGGCAACATATTTGCATACTTTATTACTGCCGTTGCGGGTTATTACTTTGCAAGAAGCAAGCGCAGTATATGGTATTTAATTACCTATATTGTTGCGGTTGTGGTAATTGCGGTAATAGTTATTCTTTCGGTATTCCTTTAAAATTTAGGATAAACTAATTATGTGGTGGAAAACTCCCAAATACATTGTTTTGATGTCCTTAGCGGCATTCACGCTGCTGAGCCTGGGCCTCAACTTTGTTTGGGGGTTTTTCTCGTATCTATGCGTGGCGGGGTTTGCAGGCTCGTTTGGAACGGCGGCCGTAATTACCTTTTTAGGCTACAGAGATTTCCGCCGCAATGTGCGTAAGCAGCGCTACGTTGACGCGTATCTGTATGCCGAGGAAGTTGGCCGGCCAAGCGCAGTGCATGAGTTTAAGTACGACAGGAAAAAAGAATACGACTTGAAACTGGCCGCCACAAATAAACTGCTTTTGTTTTTGGCCTGCGTGTTTTGCGTAGGCGCGTGCGTGTCGTTTTTTGTGTATCTTATAACGCTGACATAAAAATTTTAAAACTCTTGACTTTTTATTAGGGCGGTGGTACAATGAGATATAGATAACAAACAGAAAGGAGATAAACAAATGGCAACTGGTGCGAGAGAATGGTTTAAAGAAGAGGCGGAAAGTGGGTCTGTGAAAGTAAAGATATCCAGCGAGGAGGCGGCGCTTGCGGCAATTGCAAATTTTGATAGGACTAACTTCTTATGGTTGCTTATTAGGGGGGATTTTGACAAGAATATAAGAGAGAATTTTAAAGTAGCAAAAGCCGCTGTAATAAAGGACCCAGAAACCGAGAGTGATTTTAAATTTAAAAATGATAAAGAAAGGGCAGAGATTGCTGTGTACGAAGCTTTATCTAGGGCATATATAGAAGGAATGTGGAAACGCGAGCAGTACCAAGGCGACACTCCAGAAAACACATATAAACGGAGAAAAGACAAATGTAATTCTTCGGTTAGATATGCTTTAGACAGCTATTATCGGCGTGTCGGATATAGTCATTCCTTAGACAATGAAGTACCTTTAACTAGGCGCACTGAAATACTTAAAGAAGTTTGTGACGCAAAAGAAAAGGACATCGGTTTGGAAAAGGATTCGGCCAAGGCAGGTTTTATGAGGGAGTCACTAACTATGGTTAAGGATGCCTATTCTGCACAACTTCCAAAGGCAGAAGAGAGATTCGCCAAATTGAAGCGTGTTTAGAAAATCAGATTATAACCTGTTTACAAATTAAGATAATAATGGTATAATGCCATTATTGTTTTTTATTGGAGAGTTAGATTGACAAATCAAGAAAGCAGAGGCGAAATCCTTTTATATCAAACCGAGGACGGTCAAACTAAGGTGGAAGTTGCTTTTGACGGCGAAACTGTTTGGCTGAGTCAAACACAGATGGGCGAACTTTTTCAAAAAGACAGAACCGTGGTAAACAAACATATTCAAAATATTTTGGAAGAGGGCGAACTTAACGAGAATGAAGTTATGACTAAAGTGCAAAATTTGCACTTTAGTAAACAACGGCCGACACAAATGTATAATCTTAAAATGGTTCTTGCCGTTGGTTATCGTGTAAAATCGCATCGTGGTATTCAGTTCAGAAAGTGGGCAAGCAGCATTCTTGAGGAGTACATGAAGAAAGGTTTTGCCATGAATGACGAAGCCTTAAAACAGGTCGGCGGCGGCAACTATTTTAGAGAACTGTTGGAGAGGATTCGTGACATTCGTTCAAGCGAAAAGGTTTTTTATAGACAAGTGCTTGACCTGTTTGCTACCAGTATCGACTATGATGCAAAGAGCGAGATAGCAGTAGCGTTTTTTAAAGAAATCCAAAACAAGTTACTTTACTCAATTAACCAGCATACTGCTGCTGAGTTGATTGCGGGACGAGCAAATGCCGAACTTCCGTTTATGGGGCTGACTGCCTTTGTTGGAAACCGCCCGCAAAAACATGAAGCCATAGTGGCAAAAAATTACTTAAGCAAGGACGAAATAGTCGACTTAAATTTAATGGTTAACGCATATTTGGATATTGCAAACATGAAAGCGCGAGAACAAATCGTAATGTATATGAAAGACTGGGTCAAGGAGTTGGAAGGCTTTATTATATATCGGAAGAAAAAACTTTTAACAAATGCCGGCAAAGTGAGCCATGAAGAAGCGATGCAGATTGCAGCGGAGGAGTATGATAAGTACAAGGCAAAAACAAATTTAGAGTTGACTCAGGTAGAAAAGGACTATTTAGATACAATAAAAAGCACATATAAACTATTAGAAAACAAAAAACCAAAAGGCAGAAAGGAGTAAGATATATGAAATACGAGATTAAGAATTTAGACAAAAGCAAGAGATTAATTACATTAACTTGCAAGGGGGACGCTTGGGTTAAGGCCATTAAAGACAGTTACAACAAAACCAAGGGCGAGTATAAGGTGCAGGGCTTTAGGGCAGGGCACGTGCCTCAGGCTGTTATTGAAAAGAACTACGGCAAAATTGTTTTTTGGGATGAAGCTATTAATATGCTGATTAATGCGTGTTACCGTGAGATTTTAGAAAGCGACAAAACCTTTGACCCGATTAGCCAGCCGGTTGTTGAAGTAACCGAAATGGATGAGGGCGGCGTAACTGTTACTATAGAAGTAGTTTGTATGCCTGAGTTTAAGCTGGGCAACTACAAGGGCATTACGGTTAAGCGCGTTAAGGCAAATGTATCCGAAAAAGAGATTGACGATGAGATTGAGCGCGGCAGAAATCATAACGCAACCAGTAAGGAAGTTAAGCGCGAGTCTAAAATGGGTGATATAGTTACCATCGATTTTGAGGGGTATATCAACAACGTTAAGTTTGACGGCGGCACAGCTTCTGACCACAAGCTGGAGCTTGGAAGCGGCAATTTTGTTCCCGGTTTTGAGGAACAGCTGGTTGGTAAAAAAGCCGGAGCGGATGTTACGGTTAATGTCACATTCCCCAAGGACTACGGTGCGGAGGCTTTGGCCGGCAAGGACGCAATGTTTAAGTGCAAGGTTAAGCTGGTTAGTGAGAAGGTGCTGCCCGCTAAAGACGCCGAATACGCTAAAAAAATGGGCGAGTTTAAAAGTTTTGACGAATACCGAGAAGATGTTAGGGCACAGCTTGTTAAAGTATCCGGAGACGATGCTAAGGCCAAGACAGACAATGCTCTGATTGACAGCATTGTAAAGGCAACGGAAATTGAACTTCCGGAAGCGTTGATATCGGACCAGCAGGATGCAATAATGAAGGATTTGGAATACAAGCTGCAATATCAGGGGCTTGACTTAGAGGGATATGCTAAATACATGAACACTACAGTTGAGGATATGAGAGCAGGAAAAAAAGAAGAAGCCAAGGCCATTGCTAAAACCAAGCTGGTGCTGGAGGCAATTGTAAAAGCCGAGGCCCTGCGGGTGTCCGAAGAGGACATGAATGCAAAGTTGTCAGATTATGCCAAAATGAGCAACAAAACCCTAGAAGAATACAAAAAGATTATCAAGCCCCGGCAATTAGATTATCTTGCTAATGATATACTTATGAATAAGCTGATTAACAAGTTGTACGAACTTAACAAGGTTGTTGATTAGTAATAAACGGAATTTTATTGGTGCACAAAAATTCCCCTCTTCGTGAGGGGTGTCACGAAGTGACGGGGTGTGTTAGAATCTTTGCGCCGCTCTGCGCGGCGGCTACCCCGTCTGCCTCTGCCTCTACGGCTCGGCATCCACCCCTTCGGGGAAGGGGAATTCTGACGGTAAAGCCATCTTTAAGTTCCTTATAAGGGGCTAAGTATATGCTGATTCCTACAGTAATTGATAAAACCGCAAACGGAGAGAGGAGTTATGACATATACAGCCGCCTGCTGGAAGACAGGATTGTTTTTGTAACCGGCGAGATAAACGAATCAAGCGCAAACACGGTTATTGCTCAACTGCTGTATCTGGAGAGCAAGGATCAGAAGAAAGAGATAAATATATATATCAACTCACCGGGAGGGCTAGCCCTTTCCGGTTTTGCTATTATTGATACAATCAGGTATATAAAGTGCCCGGTTGCCACAAACTGTTTAGGGCTGGCTGCCAGTGCTGCTGCGCTTGTGCTTGCGGCGGGCCAGGCCGGAAGGCGGTTTATATTACCGAACAGCAAGGTTATGATACATCAGCCGTGGGGAGGCGTTAAGGGGCAGATTACCGAGATTGAAATATACTACAAGGAAGGTATTAAAGACAGACAGAAGTATGCTGAAATCTTGGCAGAATGCTGCGGCAAAAATGTTAAAACGGTACTTCTGGATATTGAGCGCGATAACTACATGAGCGGAGCAGAAGCTGTTAAGTACGGAATTGCGGATAAAATTCTGGTCAGTGAAAAAGAAGCACAGGTACTGGTAAACGAAAAAGCAACGAACGAAAAGAAGTTGGTAAAGACAAAAGCAAAGAAGCAGTTGAGATAATTCCCCCTTTAGCAAAGGGGGTGGCGCGCAGCGCCGGGGGTTGTGACAGTTTAGCAAACACAACCCTCCCGCCTATCGGCGTACTCCCTTGGCTCAAGGGAGAATAGAGGATGTTTCAAAGAGGGGAATCTTTTTATGCTTAACAATTCTGATATGTTTTGTTCGTTTTGCGGAAAAAGCCAGGCTGAGGTGCGCCGGCTTGTGGCAAGCCCCAACGGGGGCTCGTTTATTTGCAACACGTGTGTGGATATCTGCCGTGAGATAATGAGCGAAGAAAAGCGTCCTATGTGCACAAAACTGTCCTTGCCCGTTCCGTGTGAAATTAAGGCTAAATTAGACGAGTTTATAATCGGACAGGATTCTGCAAAACGGGCAATGGCGGTTGCGGTTTACAACCATTACAAGCGGGTTAATTATAATCTGGAGCGCGGCAAAAAGAGTGATAAGGTTGAGCTGGATAAAAGCAACATTCTGTTAATAGGGCCAACCGGCAGCGGAAAAACCCTGCTGGCTAAAAGTCTTGCTAAAGTACTGGACGTGCCGTTTGCTCATGTTGACGCAACTACTTTAACAGAAGCGGGGTATGTGGGGGATGATGTTGAAAGCATTTTAACACGGCTTTTACACTCCGCGGAGTTTAATTTATCTAAGGCCGAAACAGGAATCATTTATATTGATGAAATTGATAAAATTGCCAAAAAGGCTGAAAGCCGCAATCTTACACGGGATGTTTCGGGCGAAGGGGTTCAGCAGGCGCTGCTCAAGATACTTGAGGGCACGGTTGCAAGTGTTCCGCCAAACGGCGGGCGGAAACACCCGCACCAGGAAAACATAAGCATTAACACGGCCAATATATTGTTTATCTGCGGAGGAAGCTTTGTAAAACTGGAAGAAATTGTAGCCGAACGCAAGAACAAACGAAATGTAGGGTTTAATTCCAAATCGGAACAGGCTTCAATTGGGCAGAACTATAAATTTGTAAAAGATGCTGCACCGGACGACCTGGTTAAGTTTGGGCTTATACCTGAGTTTGTTGGCAGGCTTCCGGTAGTGGTTGGGTTAGATTCTTTGGATAAGGCTGCATTGATTGATATTCTGACGCTGCCAAAAAACTGTATTACCGAGCAGTTTAAGACGCTTTTAAGCATTGACGGCGCAGAGCTTTATTTTGAAGACAGTGCAATTACGGCAGTTGCCGAAAAAGCAATAAAGCTAAACACCGGGGCAAGGGGGCTTCGTACAATTTTGGAAGAGGCTATGCTTGAAATTATGTTTACGGCACCAAGTGATAAGACTATCAGTAAAATTATTATTGACGAGGATTGTATATTAAACAAGGCTAAGCCGAAGGTGATTAAACAAACCCACTCCGGCATAGAACAAAAATCGACAAAAATCGTGCAAAACGCTTAAAAACAGATTCGGAGTGTGGTGCAAGCCATACTCTTTTTGTGCGTTAAGAGTTGCATTTATTGTTGAATTAATATATAATTAGTCCACTTTTAGTACAATGAGGAGTGTTATGTCTGAAAAACTGGAAACAAGGCCTGCGGAAAACGAGTATGTATCGGGCGGCCACAATGAGTATAACGGTAAGCTGTTTAATGCGGTGGAGATGATGGGAGTGGTAGCAGTTCCATACGTTACTATTACCTGTGAAATTGGAAAGCTTAGTACCGCAAACGGTGTGCGCGATGCTTACCGCAGGCGTGAGAAGATAGTGCTGATTACTCAGCATGAAACTGACGGCAACCTATATAAAGTGGGTTGTATTTGCGCAATTAAACACATGAGCGAGGTGGACAGTCATACACTGAAAGCTGTTGTGGTAGGCGAGGCCAGGGTTAATATAAGCAAAGTGGTAAACGACAACGAATACCTTCAAGTGGAAATCAGTAAGTTTGTAAGCAAAAACACCGCAACTATAAAAGCGTATGAGTTGTTTGATAAGGCATACAAAACGCTTATGCAATGGGTTAAGATTGACCCTAACATTCCGTTGGAGCTTCAGGGGCCGCTTTTTATGAAAGACCAGACGCCCGAGCGGTTTGCCGACTTATGTGTGCACGTTATTTTTAAAGAGTATGAAATGCAGCAAAAGGTTTTAGAGGAAACCGATGTTGAAAAGCGGCTGGAACTGGTGTGTGCGGGGCTTCAGGAATCGTATGAGGCGGCACTTGTACGGAAGAGTGTAAACGAGCGTGTAACCAGCAACATAAATAAAACACAAAAGGAAATGTATCTGCGGGAGCAGATGCGGGCAATAAACGAGGAGCTTAACGGTGATGTTGACGAAATAGAGGAGTTTGCCGATAAAATAAAAACTCTGAATATGCCTAAAGATATTGAAGAAAAAAGCCTGAAAGAGGTTAACAAGCTTAAAAAACTGCCGTTCGGCTCGCCGGAGGTGGGGTATGTGCGAAACTTTATTGAGACGGTTATTGAGCTGCCTTGGCAGCAAAAAACCGAAGATAATTTGAATATAAAGGCGGCCAGAGTTGTGCTGGATGCCGACCACTACGCTTTGGCTAAAGTAAAAGAACGGATTATGGAAACAATGGCAGTAATGCAGACCACAGGCAAGGTAAGCGGGCAGATTTTATGTTTTGTTGGGCCTCCGGGCGTCGGGAAAACCAGTATTGCTAAGAGTATAGCCAAGGCTCTGGGCAGAAATTTTGTACAAGTCAGCCTTGGCGGGGTATCTGATGAGAGCATTATAAGAGGGCACAGGCGAACCTATGTTGGTGCAATGCCGGGCAGAATTATTGCGGGAATGAAACAGGCGGGTACTATCAACCCCGTGTTTCTGCTTGATGAGATTGATAAGGTTACGCGTGATATTAAAGGCGATCCGGCAAGTGCGCTGTTGGAGGTTTTAGACCCCGAACAGAACAACAATTTTAAAGACCACTTTCTGGAAGTTCCGTATGACTTAAGCAAGGTGCTGTTTATAACTACGGCAAACACATTAGACACTATTCCTAAGCCGCTCTTAGACAGAATGGAGATAATTAAATTAAGTACATATACCGAGATAGAAAAAATTCAGATTGCTAAGCGTCATTTAATAGCAAAGCAGGAAGCATTGGCCGGACTTAAAGAAGGCACAATAAAGCTTACCGATGCCGTGCTTAGTAAAATTATCCGGGAATACACTTTTGAGGCCGGCGTGCGGAACCTTGAGCGGGCAATTGCTAAAATCTGCAGGAAAACTGCAATGATGAAATTGGAGCTGGGAAAGGCAGAAGCCGTTACAACTAAAACTCTTGCTGATTTTATGGGCAATGAATTTAGCCGTGAACTAAATATGTATAAGGGCGGAAACGTTGGCGAGGTTGTGGGCCTGGCTACGGCAGGCGGAGTTGGGGGCGTGCCGCTGCTGATTGAAGTGGCACTGAGCAAGGGTAAAGATAAGGTTGTGCTGACGGGGCAGATGGGCAAGGTAGCGCAGGAGTCGGCACAGGCTTCGTACAGTCTGGTTAAAACAATGGCAAAAGAACTTAAAATTGATGAGAGCAGGTTTGAAACTACCGACCTGCACGTGCATTTTCCGGCTTCTCACAGCGGGGTTGAGGGGCCGAGTGCAGGTATAGCAACAACAACTGCAATAGTGTCTGCATTTACGCTCCGTGCGTTAAAGCCGCATTACAGCATGACGGGCGAAGTCAGTTTGCGCGGCAGAGTACTGCCGATTGGCGGCACGAGAGATAAGCTTATAGCGGCAGCAAGGGTTGGAGCAATAAATGTAATATTGCCAAAAGACAACGAGCATGACCTTTGGGACATACCCGAAGAGGTTATGTCTAAGCTTAAAATTAATCTGGTTAGCAATATTAGGGAAGTGCTGCATTTAGCGCTTGAAAAGTAGTGTGTAAGGGGCGGCTACGAAGCTGACGGTGTCTGTTACGTGCCTACGCAAAACACATCCACCGTCACTTCGCGCCGCCCCTGTTTGGCACTCTACGCAAGAAGGAACTATATGATAATTAAAAAAGCTGAATTTATTACAAGTGCAGGTACTGGAAGCAAGTTGGTTGATTACGGGCTTCCTGAGTTTGCGTTTGTTGGCAGAAGCAATGTAGGTAAAAGCAGCCTGATTAATTATCTGGCGGAGCGCAATACTTTAGCCAAAACCAGTTCTGCACCGGGCAGAACCAGACTTATAAACTACTTTAACATAAATGATAAATACATATTTGTTGACCTGCCGGGTTATGGGTTTGCACAAGCCGGCAAAACAGAGCAAGCTGCATGGCAGCAGCTTATTGGCGGATACTTAGAAAACAGCCCGCAGCTAAAACGCGTGTTTGTGCTGGCGGATATAAGACATACGCCCAGCGTAAAAGACAAGGAAATGCTGCAGTATCTGTATCATTATCAACTGCCGTTTACGGTTGTTGTTACTAAAGCAGATAAGCTCAGCCATAGCCAGGCAACGCGCCAGGCAAGAGAAATTGCTGCGGCACTTGGCCTAGGCAAAGACGATGTGGTTGTTGTAAGCGCAAGCAAAAGGGTTGGTAAAGAAAAAATTTGGGGAATTATAGAAAATTAAAACCACTGGCTAACCAGTGGTTTTTGCACACCCCGCCCTTCGGGCACCCCTCACGAAGAGGGGAATTATAGGCGGTGTTTTTGTTTTGCGGTTATGCTGCAGGTGCTGCAGGTGCGGCACCGCTGTTTCCGGCCGCGGCTGCTGAGTTTGCTTCTCTGCGGCGAGCAAGTGTGCCGGAAAAATGCACAAAGCTGGTTCGCAGGCTGGCGCCGATACTGGAAGATTCTGCGTCAAAGGTTTTTGCGTCTTCTCCTTTAAACTTAAACTCGCACAAGTCTTTTTTATTGTAAACAAAGTGTAATGCGGAATTAAAGTTCGGTTCTGTTTTTCCAATACTAACCGATTTTGTAAACAGCCCCTTAGCCGGAAACTCTTCTACGCCTGCCCTCAGCATTGCCTGCAGGTCTGCGTCGGTTACTCTAACTGTTTGTGGCGCGGAGGCGTTTTCTAGGGCATGATAACCGGCTTTTCCAAGCAGCTGGTTTCCTGCAATACCAAAGGTGAATACTGCCATTGGCCCTTTTAAGTGTCTGCAGGAATTTACAACAGCAAAAACGCCTTCGCCTTTTTTGTTGAAGCCGACCACATAGCTTTCATTTTTGCCGGACGAGTATACCTGCAAGTCAATGTCCGGAAACTTGCCCTGCAACTCTTCTACAATTTCTTCATATGTTTTCATGTGTTGGTATTCCCTTTATTGTTTTTATTTTAAGCTTTGGCGGGGGCCGGATTCTGTCTGGTAAACTCCGGGGTTTTTTTGCTGCGCTGGGCAAGTGTTTCGGTATATGTTCTAAACATTTTATACAGGCCAAATTCATTTTCATTATCAGTTAAAAAACTTAGTCCGTAAAATCCTTTAAACTCAAATTCAAAGAAAGTTGCCTTTCCGTCTTTTTTCTTATAATTTGCGCATAGCTCTGTTGCCTTTCCCAGGTTGGGGCTGGTACGTGCAAGTGTTTTGTTTTTAAGCATAAGTGTATCTGATAAACTATTGGAAAGAATTTGTTTTAACTCCGGGTCACGCACCTCAACGCTTCTTGTATCCGGCATAGCTTTCAAACGGTAAATCTGTGCACCTCCCTTCAAAGCTCTTTCGTTGTAGCCGTCTTTAAGCCTTTTAAAATTAAAAACAATCATTGCTTCTTCTATGTTGCCACTGTTAATGTTACAGATTGCAAATGCCCCTTCGCCTTTAGGATTAAAGCCGGCAAAGTAAATTTCTCCCGCATTAGAATAGTACGTAGTTAGTTCAATTCCATAAAGAGTTTGATAGTATTCTTTTCTTTCCTCAAAGGTATACATCCTAACACCCCTAATTTGTTTGTGTTTATTATACCACAAACTCGTATTTTGTCAATATAAATTAACAAATTATGAGGCGGGGGCATATTTAATTATATGGATATGGAGGTGACTGAAGCGTGTCATTTTTTTCAGGAAAGAGAAACGATTGCCATCCGGGACAGATACGCGGAAATCCGCTGAGCGGTTTGTGCGAAAAGGTGTGCATACAGGCAAAAAAAGTATTTGACGCCTGCCAGAAGCAGCAGCATTTACAAGGTTACAGATTAGAATTACATAATTTCACACCGGTCAATTTTACTTTGCCGTTAAAATTTGTGTCCGGGCAGACTTCAACTACAAAATATGTCAGACTCAAAAATGTTGAAGTAACAAGATTTGAAGACAGGCCCAATTTTGCACGGATTACCGCTACGGCAGTAATTCCGGTTGATGTTATTTACGAGGATGCAAACGGCCAGTCCGGCGTGGCTGAAGGCACAATCAGGCTTGAGCAGGACATTGTGTTGTATGTGCCGCCGCCAAGTGTTTTGCCGTTCAGGGTTGTATGTGATGCAAGTGTGATTATAGCCGAAGGCCAGATTGAAAATGAAACCTTGGTGTTTGAAGGCTGTGTATTGCTGATACTAAAAGTGGTTGCGGATACCGAATTGCTGGTGCCGGCATATGGCTATTGCCATATCCCGCATTGCCAGAACTTTAATCAGGATATGTGTGCGGGCTTTTTTGAGCTGCCGCTGTTTCCGAGGTAACGGGAGCAACAAAAGGGATGCCGCGGAGCTTACGGGGTGTATGATAAAAACTCTGTAATCATACACCTCCCCCGCTTTGCGGGTACTCCTCTATCTTAGAGGAGAATTTTTTGTTTGTACCCATTTTTCAAGAGAATATCATTCGCTTGTGTTTATAAGCTGTTCTGTTGTATAATTAATTATTATTATTTGGAGGAGGAGCTTATTTTGCAACAAAAGATTTATGCTATCAGTGACCTGCATTTAAGCTTAACCGTAAATAAGCCTATGGACATATTCGGCAGCAACTGGGATAACTATTGGCAGCGCATAACCGACGACTGGAACAAAACAGTGAAAGATAACGATGTTGTGCTGATACCCGGAGACATTAGCTGGGCAATGTATTTAGAAGAGGCTCAGGCTGATTTAAAGGAAATTGGTAAGCTTGCCGGCAAAAAGGTAATCTTGCGCGGCAACCACGATTATTGGTGGAAGAGCATTACCGCGGTGCGGAACATTTTGCCGGATGGTATGTTTGCGCTCCAGAACGATTGCGTAAGATTCGGAAACGTACTGATAGCCGGTTCGCGCGGCTGGTCGGTGCCTGAGTATGCGCATAAGAAGCCGGCGGATGAAGTAATTTTTAAACGTGAGGTAATCAGGCTTGAGCTGTCGCTGAAGAGTATGCAGGAGCAGCGGCAAGAGGGCGATTATGTAATTGTAATGATGCATTATCCGCCGTTTAACGCAAAACGCAGCCCAAGCGAGTTTACCGGGCTGATTGAAGAATATAAGGTTGACGCAGTCATATACGGGCATCTGCACGGTTGTGATGTGCGCAGCGAGCTTTATCTGGAGCGAAACGGCGTAAAATATTATTTGACTTCATGCGATTTGGTAAATCATAAGCTGACTCTAATCCATTAAAGGGAAATAAACATGGCATATAGTCACATTCCTGTTATGCTTAAAGAGTGTATAAAGTTTCTTAATATCCGTCCGGACGGAGTTTATCTGGACGGCACGCTTGGCGGCGGCGGTCACGCGTACGAAATTGCTTCAAGGCTGGCAGGCGGCAGCGGCAGGCTGATAGTAATAGACAAAGATAAAGAAGCAATTGCTGCTGCAAAAGAAAAACTGCGGGAGTTTGGCAAACAAATAACATATGTTCATGATGATTTTAAAAATTTTGAAGCTCAGTTAAAAAAACTTGGCATCAGCGGGCTGGAAGGTGTATTGCTTGACCTGGGGGTTTCCAGCTATCAGATAGATACAGCCGAACGCGGATTTTCGTACATGAATGACGGCAAGCTGGATATGCGTATGAACCGCAGTCAGAAAATTACAGCTTCGGATATAGTGAACAATTACAAGCCAAAAGATTTGGAGCGCATAATATTCGACTTTGGCGAGGACCCGAATGCCAAACTTATTGTAGCTGCAATTGTGAGAGCCAGACATGAAAAACCAATTAAAACCACGCTTGAACTGGCTAAAATTATTGAGGAATCAATTCCTGCTAAAGACAGATGGAAGCTCGGGCACCCGGCAAAGCGCACCTTTCAGGCTATAAGAATTGAGGTGAATGACGAACTGAGGGGCTTAGAAAAAGCTGTAAAGCGCATGACGCAGGTACTGTATCCTAAAGGCCGGATTGTAATAATAAGTTTTCATTCGCTTGAGGACAGAATTGTAAAATCCACTTTGAACCTTATGGCGCAGGAATGTATCTGTGACAAGAAATTACCGATTTGCACCTGCGGGCACAAGCCGGAAATAACACTTCTTACCAAAAAGCCGCTCACGCCGGAGCTTCAGGAAATAAGCAGAAACAGCAGGGCGGCATCGGCAAACCTGCGGGCGGCAGAGAGGATATAGCGTAAAAATTCCCCCTTTAGCAAAGGGGGTGTCGGCATAGCCGACGGGGGTTGTGAAAAATTTACAAAGCACAACCCTCCCCGCCTCCGGCGGTACTCCCTTGGCTCAAGGGAGAATTAAAGGGAGAGGTGCAATGTCAAAGCGTGAAACCAACACTATACTCGTAGAAAAAGAAAAGTTGCCTCAGGCGGCTAAGTTTGATTTTGTTGAGACAAGCACTGCTGCTTCTGCTCCTAAGCCCGAGTTTAAAAACAATTACAGCAGTCATAAACTTAACAAGGTTTATAACCAGATTGATTTGGACAATTTTGCCGAAGAACATAGTTTTAAACAAAAGCAGCAAGAGAAGCAGGTGGAGATAAAGAAAGAAGTTGTGCCTTTGCAAAAACCAAAGAGCTACACCTTTGATATGGTGCTGGACGCTCAGGACAGTGAAGTGCCGGAATTGGAAGTAAACACATATTCGGCACCGAGACTCAAAGCAAAAAGAAGCTTATTGTTTGGCAGTAAAATTTTTATAGCAAGTGCGGCAGTTGTGGCAACGTTGTTCTGCGGGCTATTGGTTTACAATTTTGTAGAAATCGGGCAGAACCTGGGTAGAATAGATGCAACACAAACGGCACTGGATGCTCAGACTGCCAGTTTGGAAGGAACGATTGCTGAGTACTTGGTTGCTACCGGCAGCGGTGCGCTTACAGAAGAAGCTCTGGAATTGGGCCTTGTGCCAAATCAAAACGGAAATCCTATAAAAGTTAACATAAAACCCAAGCGGGAGGAAGTAAACTATAATGTGGTTACAAATCTGTTTGACCGGATTTGCAACTTTATTGCGGGTATATTCGGGAGGTAATGCTTAGAGAAGCAACAAGAGATTCCCGAAAATAATTCTCCCTTAAGCTAAGGGAGTACCGCCGAAGGCGGGGAGGGTTGTGTTTTGTTAACCTGTCACAACCCCCGCCCCTAACGGGGCACCCCCTTTGCTTAAGGGGGAATTTTGCCCTCGGATGTATGTTAAGGAGCTGCTGCATGAAACCGAAACTTAAACGATTTTTCCATTATTCCAATTGGAGTACACAAAGGAGGCTGCTGTTGCTGATAGCAATAGCAGCTTTTATTTTTGTTGCCATTTTTGGGCGGCTGTTTTACGTTCAGATAATAAACGGCGCCTGGCTGCAGCAGCGAGCTACCGAGCAATGGACACGTGACCTGCCGCTGACGGCTATGCGCGGTAATATTTTTGACTCTGCAGGAAACCTTTTAGCCGCCAGTTATACGGCATACGACATATATATCAGGGCAAGCAATGTAGAAAACCCCGGTGAGGTAGCCAGGGTGCTTAATCTGGAGCTTGGCCTGGATTACCTAATGCTGTACGAAAAAGCCACCAGAAAAAACGTGTCCGAGAGCCTGGTTAAAATGCAGGTTCAGGAAGACGCGGCGCTTAGAATTTTGCAGCACAAACTAAAAGGGATTTACGTAACAGAGGGCAGCAGCCGCTATTACCCGTACGGGAACCTGCTGACACAGGTGCTGGGCTATACAACTATTGACGGAATAGGCCAAGCCGGAATAGAGGCTTTTTATAATAAATTTTTAACGGGCATAAACGGCGCGGGGCTGACCGAAGCTGACATAAGGGGCAGGGAGCTGGATAATGCAACAACTACATATATACCCAGTATTCCGGGTTGTGATGTTACGTTGACAGTGGATGCGGGAATCCAGCAGATACTGGAAAATACGCTTAGCCGGATTATGGTAAACGAAAAGGCCAGGGGCGCAACGGGTATTGTGTACAATCCAAAAACCGGCGATATATTGGCCATGAGTAACAAGCCCAGTTTTGACCTTAACACGCCGCCCAGGGATACTATAAGCCTGCTGATGGACCAGAGTAAAAACAAGAGCATAGTTGACGTTTATGAGCCGGGCTCAACCTTTAAGATATTTACAACTGCGGCGGCACTAAGTAATAATGTACTTAAACTGGATGACCGATTCTTTTGCGGCGGCTCAACAAGCGTAAACGGAGAGCGGATTAAGTGCTGGCGGAGTATCGGGCATGGCAGCCAGGATTTGGTGGAAGGCTTTTGCAACTCGTGCAACTGTGTGTTTGTTAATGTTGGTTTGCGGGTAGGCGTGGATAGTTATTACAGCCATATGTTTGATTTTGGAATGGGGCAAAAAACCGGCGTGGACTTTTTTAGTGAAAGCAGCGGGCTTATGCTTGATAAGCGTTATGTGCGTGAAGTGGATTTAGCCAGAATTGCGTTTGGGCAGGCGGTTGCAATAACTCCGCTGCAACTGGTGGCGGGAGTTGGAGGCGTGCTTACCGGTAAACTAATGCAGCCGAGGTTTGTGTCGGGCATTACCAGCCCTAACGGCATAAAACAAAACTTTACGCCGGTTACGGTGCGCAAGGTGGTTGAACCGAATGTGGCAGACCAGATGCGGTACTTAATGGAGCAGGTAACCAGCCATGCTCACGGTATGTACAGCTTTGTGCCGGGGTATAGGATTGGAGGTAAGACGGGAACAGCACAGAAATATGCTGGCGGCAAGATTGATGTTGGCAAATATGTGTCCAGTTTTATTGGGGCGTATCCTGCTAACGACCCGGAGATGATACTGCTTATTTGCGTTGACGAGCCGGGCGCGGGCGCATATTACGGCGGTATGGTAGCGGCACCGTACGCTAAGGAAATATTCAGCGGGATTTTTAATTACAAAGGGATTCAGCCGGTTAATCTGCCGGAGGACTTGGCTAAGTTGGAAGCAAAAATCCCTATGCCCGATTTAGTGGGCTTGAGTTTGACACAAGCAGTCAGTCAGCTTGCCGGATTAAAACTCGGTTTTGAAATCTACGGCGAAGGCGGCCGGGTAACGAGTCAAGTACCTGCACCCGGTACAATGCTGTTTGAGCAGGCAATGACGGTTGTAGTCTGTTGACGGTGCTGTCATTGCGAGCAATTCTATTCCGGATTCAAACGAAGCAATCTTATGGATAGAACACCAAGATTCTCCCTTAAACTAAGGGAGTACGCCGTTAGGCGGGAGGGTTGTGTTTTATTATTCAGTCACAACCCCCGGCACTGTGTGCCACCCCCTTGGCTCAAGGGGGAATTTTCGTTTCACCAAAGATTTTGCGGTTGTATCACACAAAAATTCCCCTCTTTGGAGGGGTGTCCCGATAGGGGCGGGGTGGTTTTTTAGGTAGTTATTTTTGGCAAATGTTTTGTCTGTTTTTGGCAGTGTGGCTTAAGGGGGCGGGCGGGCAAGTATAATAGAAATAATTATAAAGTATAAGATATAAATTATAAATTGAGGATTAACAAAAAGGGGTGGTACGGCATGAAGTTAACTGAGTTGTTGGTGGGGTTGGAGTCGGAAAAGGTTGTGGGGGATATTGGTAAAATTCAAGTTAAGGGGCTGGCTAATGATACCCGTAATATTAAAAAGGGCTTTCTTTACTTTTGTCTTTCGGGTTATTCGGTAGACGGGCATGGGTTTGCCGAGGAGGCTGTAGGACAGGGCGCCGTGGCATTGGTTGTTGAGCGGGTTTTGGAAGTTGACTGCCCGCAGATTTTGGTTAAGAACTCCCGCATTGCTATGGCGGAAATTGCTGCTGCATTTAACGGCAGGCCTGCAGAGAAGCTGAAGTTTATTACCGTTACCGGCACAAACGGTAAAACAAGCACCACCTACTTTATTAGCTCCATTTTAGAATCGGCAGGAAAATCGGTTGGAGTAATAGGCACAACAGGCAATGTTATTAACGGTATAAAACAATCAGGCACGCTGACTACGCCGGACCCGATTGAGCTTCATGCGCTGCTTAAAAAAATGCTGGAGTCCGGAGTTGAGGTTGTAGCTATGGAAGCCAGTGCGCACGCAATAACGCTAAATAAGTTGCACGGAATACAGGCGGATGTAGCCATACTCACAAACATCACGCAGGACCACCTGGATTTTTACGGCAGCATGGAAAAATACGCCGAGGCAAAACTCAGTTACTTTACACCGGCATATGCCAAAACCTGCGTTGTTAACGTAGACGATGAATACGGCAGAAAGCTTTTGGCCGGTGCCGGAATTCCGGTTTATACTTATGGCTTAGAAAACCCTGCCGGCGTGTTTGCCGTTAACTGTATGTTTAGTACCGGCGGCACCGATTACTTTTTAAACCTGTTTGACGAGCTTATTAATATCAACACAAAAATGCTTGGCAAGTTTAACCTATACAACGCATTAGCGGCAGCGGCAGCGTGCAAGGTGTTTGGAGCCGCTCCCGAGACAGTTGCAAAAGGCTTGCGGGAAATGGAGCCGGTGGAGGGACGGTTTAATGTAATAAATCTCCCTAACAAAACAAGCGTAATAATAGATTATGCTCATACGCCGGATAGTTTGTCTAATATTCTTGGAGCGGTGCGGGGCATATGTAAAGGCAGAATCATTTCTGTGTTTGGCTGCGGCGGAAACCGGGATAGTATTAAGCGCCCCACTATGGGAAAAATTTCGTGTGCGCTGGCGGATTTTACCGTAATTACGAGTGATAACCCCAGATTTGAAGAACCGGAGGAGATAATTGCTCAGGTTGAGCAGGGCGCAAAGCAGGTGAGTGAAAACTATATCTGCATTACAGACAGGGTAGAGGCAATTGCATATGGGCTTAAAAACCTGCAGCCGGGTGATTGTATGGTGCTTAGCGGCAAGGGCAGTGAGGACTACATGGATGTAATGGGAGTAAAGCGGCGGTACAGTGATTTTGAGGCGGTGGAGAAGCAGTATGGAAAATTCCCCTTCTCCGAAGGGGTGGACGCCGCCGAGCGATAAGCGAGGCAAAGGCGGACGGGGTAGCCGCGCCGCGAGCAAGGTTTTCGTTTGCTCAAAGTTTTTACGCCACCTTCGGTGGCGGCTACCCCGTCATCCACTTCGTGGCTGCCACCCCTTCGCAAAAGGGGAATTTTGCTCCGGTTCATCTTTATTGGAAGAGGGGAATTTTGCTCGGGGTTGTTTTAGGAGAAACTTATGCTAAACATCTTACTTGCGTTTTTATTTTGTTTTGCGGTGGGGGTAACATCAGCCCCCATTATTATCAGATGGGCAAAAAAAAGCAAATCCGGACAGACAATTCTGCATTATGTAGAAGCACATAAAACAAAGGAAGGCACGCCAACCATGGGCGGGCTTATTTTTTTGCTGGCATTAACCCTGGCGGCAATGGTGTTTTTGCGTGATAATTCGCTGTTGGCAGTAATTACGGTTGCAACCACGCTGGCGTATGGCCTGCTTGGCTTTCTGGATGATTTTATTAAGGTGCGTTTCAAGCAAAACCTGGGGCTGAGAGCATATCAAAAACTAGCAGGTCAGATTGGCATCTCGGCAATTATTGCTTTTTTTGTTTACAGCTCTAATCTGGTTGGAAGCACGTTGTATGTGCCTTTTACTTTAATTGAATTTGATATAGGATGGTTTATTATCCCTGTTGTTATGTTTATTTATCTGGCGTTAACCAACAGTGCTAATCTTACAGACGGATTGGACGGGCTTGCGGGCGGGGTGTCGTTTGTTGCTGTTCTCGGGTTTTTAGGAGTGATATTAATTACAGGCGGACAAGCCCTATCGGAGGAGTATGCTAATCTGGCGGTTATGTCCGGCGCAATGGCGGGCGGCTTGCTGGCCTTTTTGTGTTTTAATTCGCATCCGGCTAAAATTTTTATGGGAGATACCGGAAGCCTCAGCCTTGGGGCGTTTATAGCGAGTATTGCGGTGTTTACGCATCAAATATTATTGCTTCCGTTTGTTTGTGTTGTGTTTGTAATCAGTGCGGCCAGTGTAATTATACAGGTATTGTATTTTAAAAAAACCAAAGGAAAAAGAATATTTTTAATGAGTCCGTTACACCATCATTTTGAAAAAAAGGGGGTGCATGAAACCAAGATTGTTGCCATATATATAGTAACAACAGTAATTGCAACAGTAGGCGTGTTAGCGCTGTTGCTTACGGTTAGTGGGAGTCTGTAGAAAATTCCCCTTCTCCGAAGGGGTGGATGCGACCGTAGGGAGCAGACGGGGTAGCCGCTTGCGCTAAGCAAGCGCAAAACTATACTATTTCACATACCCCGCCTCGTAAACTCGGCATCCCTTTATCTTAAAGGGGAATTCTGACGGCAAGTCCAACTTCGGAGATTTCAGCGAAGCGGAGGAGTAGCAATGAAACTAAAAGGCAAATCATGTTTGGTTATTGGTGCGGCCAAAAGCGGTGTAAGTGCGGGAAGAGCGCTTATTGCGGCGGGGGCAGGCACTTTTATTTTTGATAAGGACCGCAGGCGGGCTCAGGCAGCCGCGCAGCTGATAGGCGGCAACTGTAGGGCAGTGAAAAAACTGGAAGCGCCCAAAACGGGGGGATTGCTTCGTTTGAAGGGCTCCGAAGGTCGTCTCGCAAAGACAGATGATATAAGTTTGGTTGTAGTAAGTCCGGGAGTGCCGCTAACAGAAAAGTATATAAAACAAATACGTAAACAGGGAATTGAACTTATTGGCGAGCTTGAGTTGGGTTATCGTCTGATTAAATTCCCGCTGTATGCAATTACCGGAACAAACGGTAAAACAACCTGCACGGAATTGCTGGGCGCAATTTTCAGGCGGGCAAACTATAAAACCCATGTGCTGGGCAATGTGGGCACGCCGCTTAGTTCGGTTGCGGGAAAGAGCGGTAAAAGCGATATTGGTGTAGTTGAGGTCAGTAGTTTTCAGCTGGAAACGATTGCAGATTTTCACGCATTTGGCATAGGCATAACCAACATAGTGCCTGACCACTTAGACAGGCACGGAACAATGGAGGCTTACATACAGATAAAGTTTAATATCTTTAAAAACACAGCTAAAACCGACTTTGTTGTACTTAATGCAGATGACCATGTGGTTGCGGGCTTTGCCGACAAATTAAACTGCAGAGTTTATTATTTCAGCCTTAATAAACCTGTACAGGGGACATATGTAAAGGACGGCGTTGTTGTGTTTTGCGAAGGTAAAAAAGCAACGGAGCTGTTTAAGGCTGATGAGTTGAAAATAAAGGGGGAGCATAATCTGTCTAACGCTATGATGTGTGCTTGCATGGCGTTTTTGGCCGGTGTGGATGCCGGAACTATCCGCGAGGCGGCCACAGAGTTTAATGGGGTGCCGCACAGGCTGGAATTTGTGGCTAAGCTGGACGAAGTGGATTATTACAACGACAGCAAGGCAACCAATCCCGGTTCAACGCTGACAGCGGTTAAGGCGTTTGGGCAGCCAATAGTTTTACTGCTTGGCGGAAGTGATAAGGGCAGTGATTTTTTATCTATGTTTCGGCAACTGCCGGCCAATGTGCGTGCTGTGCTGGTGTATGGCGCAACAAAACGAAAGCTAGCAGCTGCTGCCAAAAAAGCCGGATTTTTGGCATATGAAACAGCGGCTGACCTGCAGGCAGCGGTCAGGCGGGCGCAAGAGGTTGCTAAGGCCGGCGAGGTTGTATTGCTAAGCCCGGCTTGTGCCAGTTTTGATGCCTTCAGAAATTTTGAGCACAGGGGCGAGGTGTTTAAAAACTTAATACAAGAGCAAGCAGAAAAAATTCTCCCTTAAGCTAAGGGAGTGCCGCCGAAGGCGGGAGGGTTGTGTTGCTAAAATTCCCCTTTATCTTAAAGGAGAATTTTGCAAGAGGGAGTACCATGCCTAAACTAAGAGCAAAAGTAAAACTTGTTGATTTTATAGACAGAGGCAAGCACCACTTAGATTTGGGGGTGCTGCTTCCAGTTGTTGCGCTAAGTGTTTTTGGTGTAATCATGGTTTATTCGGCATCCTTTTACTCGGCAGAGAACTTGTACGGTGACCATTTTTTCTTTGCAGGCAAGCAGCTTATGGGGTTTGTTTTAGGTTTGGCCGCAATGGCGGGCTGCTATTTTATGAATTTTCAGGTTTTAGCCAAAATTAAAATCCCGGCCATGGTGATTGGTTTTGCGGTTTTAATAATGGTGTTTATACCGGGCATAGGCATAGAGAGCTTTGGGGCAAAACGCTGGATTGGGTTTGGCAGTTTCAGCTTTCAGGCAAGCGAAATTGCTAAGTTTTGCTTTGTTTTGTTTGCAGCGGGCTACATGGCAGAGCGCAAAGACAAGATGGGTACGCTTTGGGGAGCGCTTCCGGTGCTGGTGGTTGGGGGCGCAACCTGCGTGCTGATTTTAGCGGAGCCAAACCTCAGCATTACGCTATGTGTGGGGTTGGTTATGCTGATTATGCTGTTTGTGGGCGGTATGAAATTAAAGCATTTTGCGCTGATGTGTGTGCCTGCTGCGGCACTTGTGCCGATTTTGATTATTATGGAGCCGTATAGGTTACAACGGCTGGCTGCCTTTTTGGACCCGTGGGCAACACCCCAGGCGGAGGGTTTTCAGCTGATTCAATCGCTGTACTCACTTGGCAGCGGAGGTTGGTTTGGGGTGGGGCTCTTTAATTCAAGACAAAAATTCTCTTTTTTACCATTCTCTGAAAGCGATTTCATCTTTTCAATTATCGGAGAGGAATTCGGGCTGATTGGCTGTGTGCTGCTGCTGTTGGTGTTTGGGGTACTGATATATTCCGGATTCAGGATTGCAATGACAAGCAGTACGCGGTTTGGTTCGTATCTGGCGTGCGGGATAACTTCGGTAATTATGGTGCAAACCATTATTAACATTGCGGTGGTTACCGGCAGCATTCCGCCAACCGGCCTGCCGCTGCCGTTTATATCCGCCGGCGGAACGAGTTTAGTTGTATTTATGGCAGCAGGAGGAGTGCTCTTAAACATTGCCCGGCAGAACAAAAACGCCGACCCGTTTTTGCGGAGATAGCCACTCACACTATATTTGCCTCTGCCGTATTATGTATGGGAGACAACTGAATGCATAAGTACATAATTAACGGGGGCAGGCGGCTTTTTGGTACGCTGGAAGTAAGCAGCGCCAAGAACGCTTTTTTACCTATTATAGCAGGCAGTCTGCTTAGCAGCGGGCAGGTGGTTTTGCACAAATGTCCCGATTATACCGATATAGCCAGTATGTGCCGGATTATTGAATCTCTGGGCTGTAAGGCCGCTAAAAACGGCAGGGATTTAATAATTGACTCAAGCAATGCAAGCGGATATACAATCTCTGAAAAACTGTCGGCAGAAACGCGCGGCTCGGTTTTTGCGCTGGGTGCAATTTTGGGCAAAAACAAAGCAGCCCGGGTGGCATATCCGGGCGGATGTGCTATTGGTAAGAGGCCTATAGACCTGCACTTAATGGGTTTGCGTGACCTGGGTGTGTTGATAACAGAAGAAGATAGTTATGTAATATGTGACGGGAGCAATATGCGGGGCGGGGTGGTACGCCTTTCTTTTCCAAGTGTTGGTGCCACCGAAAATATGATTATGGCGGCAGTTTTAGCCAGGGGTACAACCGAAATAATTGGTGCGGCTTGTGAGCCTGAGGTTGAAGACCTGGCCAATTTTCTGAACCATTTAGGAGCTAAAATAAACGGGGCGGGAACTAGCCATATCATAATTGAGGGCGTAAACAGCCTGGGAGAAGGTGAATATACTCCAATTTCAGACAGAATTACTGCCGGAACGTACTTAATAGCCTGTGCAATGGCGGGCGGGAAGATAACACTGTCCAATTTTAATCCGCAGCATAACCGTGAATTAATTAATATTCTGCAAAAAAGCGGTTGCCAAATTACCGTGTTTAATGATAAAATCAGTATGCAATGTAGTAACAGGCTTAATCCGGCAGGAAGAATTGAAACGCGGCCGTACCCGGGCTTTCCGACCGACCTTCAGCCGCAGCTGTTAGCAATGCAGTGTGTTGCCGATGGTATCAGCCGCATTACCGAAAACTTGTTTGAGTCAAGATTCGGGCATATACCGGAACTAATTAAAATGGGTGCGGATATTACGTTTAGCGGAAATACAGCCTACGTAACGGGTGTAAACAGGCTTACGGGCACAACGGTTTCCGCCACGGATTTAAGATGCGGTGCGGCGCTTACCTTAGCGGGACTGGCGGCAGTTGGGCAGACAACCGTGTTGGGCGTTGGGCATATTGAACGCGGGTATGAGAATTTGGACGAGAGTTTGCGCCAACTGGGGGCGGACGTGACGCGCATATAATTCCCCTCTATAAGAGGGGTGGCGCGGAGCGCCGGGGTGTGGATAACTCCAGCCATGCGTTTGGCTACCCCGTCTGCGCCTTTCCCTTCGGGCGGCGCATCCACCCCTTCAAAAAAGGGGAATTTATAGGAGGAGCTCTTGAAAACTAAACGGCTTGCAATAATTTTATCGGTATTTGCGGCGGTTGTGCTGATAGTAGTGCTATGCAGCACCGTTTTTACCATTACAAATATTGAGCTTAAGTTTTACAACACGCCCGTTAAATTAAATACGTTAACAAAGGACACGGTTGCTGCGCACGCAAGGTTTAATTATTCCGAAAGTGTGTTTTTGGCCTCCAAAAAAGAATATACTAAAAACATTGAAGAAAAGCTGCCGTACGCCAAGGTAGTTGCTATAGAGACGGTGTTTCCAAACACATTGCGCGTTTGTGTAATAGAGCGGCAAGAGGTTTTTGTGCTAAAAAAAGCAGGCGGATATATTGTGTGCGATTCCGATTTTAAGGTGCTTAGGACAGGGGCGGGAACGTTTTCATCCGTTTGGAATAATCCGATTCTGATAGAATCTAAAACCAATGTTTCGGACAGCTTTATTCCGGGTATGTTTTTAAGCCCGGCGGCTATGCCTGAAATTGACAGGCTGAAGGACCTGGAAGGTGCGTTTTATCAGCATGAGTTGGATGTGCCCGACCTGCTGGCGCTTGTTAAGTCGGTCAGGATTGCCGGCAATAATCTGTTGCTGACAACGCATGACGGGGTTGAGATTTTGATTCATGAATCGGCAGGCCGGCTTGTTGATAAGGTTGGCATGGCCGTTGCTGTACTGGAGGGTCTCAGCTCTGCCCAGAGAGTTAAGGGAGTAATAGCGGTGTTCACCGCGGCGGGCGGCGAAGTAACCGGCACGTATTTGGATATATAACTATATTGTCAGAAAGACGAGCTCAGCATGCTTGTCTTTGTTTTTTAAAACATTTATCTAAAATAATTTTATTAATAATATTGATTCATGTATAATCAAATCATGAAAGGAGGAAAAGGGGATATTTAATTTATTTATTATTTTTCTGGGATTGTTATTGCTAGCGGCACAGATTGTGTTTTTAGTGTTGGCCTACAAGGGAAAGAAATGGGCATTTATATTGGCTTTAATAATAATGGTGGCGGGTTTCATATTGTTAGGGTATTTAATAACTAATCCACCAAGCTCAGTAGGCGAATTCCTTATATGGATTTTCCCGGAAAGCATTTTGCAGGAGTTATATGCTGTTCAAAGGATAATTAGTTTTGGAATCCTTGACTTGTTCGGTGGGCAGCCCAGAATAGTAAACTATTTGTTGTTGGCTTCTTTGCTGTTGTTTGTATCCCAAATCATATTTGCTATTTTTGCATATAAAAAGAAGTGGGCTCTCATTTTGTGTATTATTTTTTCTTCATTATTGTTTTTGTTGTGGAGTTTTGTTAATGAATTATTTATTGCTAACAACTATTACTGGGCATGGCTGGGGCTTTGGTAGTAATAAAATTAAGGAGAATAAAATGAAAAAGGGTTTATCATTATTATTAATTGTCGCAGTCGTTTTTGTTACAAGTTTTTCTATGAATTATGTGCAGAACGGTAAAGTCTACGCCGACGATTTTAGAGTCGATGACCAAAAGTTTTTCAGCGAGGCTACGTTAGAGGACGACTTTGCCGACGATTCTGTTTTAGTTGTTTTAAACTATGAAGCCAGTAGAAGCTCTAAAGCTTATACAACAAGAGATTTTGTTGATATTGGCTGCATTAATGTAGTTGATTTGTCCGAAAGAACTGCCGACACAATTAGAGCACAATCTGAAAAAAGCAGAACTCTAGAGGACGAGTCTATGAGGGTTGATTCTGGAGCGTTTAGAAAAATCTTGAAACTAGAATTGCAGACAAGAAGCAAAGAAGGGGTGCTGAGCGCAATAAAACAGTTAGAAAAGCGGAGCGATATAGTCAGCGCTGACCCAAATTATTTTATGACAACTTTTGCAACACCCAATGACCCATATTACGGAAGCGGAGACCAATGGGCGATAGATAACATCCAGCTTCCGCAGGCATGGAATCTTACTACTGGCAGCAATACAGTGGTGGTTGGAGTATTGGATACCGGAATAGACGTTAACCATCACGACTTGACCTGGAGAATAGCACACTCAGTTAGTCAGGATTTTACCGGAACCAATCCTAATGCGCTTGTGGATACAGACGGGCACGGAACACATGTAGCGGGAATCATTGGTGCACAAGGTAATAACGGGTTGGGCATAACAGGTGTTGGCTGGGATATACGGCTTGCTTCACTCAGGACAAACAATGTAGGGCATATCATAGAAGCTATTAGCTATGCTACAAGCAAAGGAATCACTATTCTTAATAAGAGTGGAGGCTATTTTGGAAGCCCCAACAACGCGCTGAAAACGGCCATAGCTGTTTATCCGGGGTTATTTGTATGTGCGGCGGGCAATGTGAATGGCGGATTTGGTTATGTGAGTCCTAATAATGATACAAGCTCAACACCGGCATATCCGGCAAGTTTTAAACTGAAAAATCTAATTTCTGTAGGCAATTCGCAAAAAAATGATGCCTTGTTCTCCGGCAATGTTTATGGTCCTGGCTCGTGTTATGGCGCATCTACCGTAGATTTATTTGCGCCTGGCTATGATGTTATAAGCACAGCAAGTTCTAGCACTCTGACATATTTCCCTAACGTCGGTTATGAATACCGAACTGGCACATCAATGGCATCTCCGCACGTAGCGGGCGTGGCTGCACTGATTAAAAGTGCATATCCAAGCCTTGACGCCTACGCAATAAAAGAGGCTATAATGAACGGAGTGGATAAGATTTCTGCACTAAGCAATTTGTGTGTATCGGGCGGGCGATTGAATGCCTTTAAAGCGCTTCAGATATACAACGGAGGCGTGGGCACAGTTGGAAACCCTTATGTACTAACAACGGCACAGCAGGTGCAAAACATAAAACTTCAGCCGGACAAGCATTTTGTGCTTGGCAACGATATTAATTTATATCAATACGGTGATTGGGACCCTATTCCTTATTTGGGCATAGCCGGAGTATTGGACGGCAGAGGATACAGTTTACATGATTTAACAATTGTAAGTAAAACCGTTGGGGTTAACGGAGAAAACTTCGGGCTTTTTGCACTAAACTATGGGTTAATAAGAAACACTAATATGACATGGGTAGCTACATATTTTGCACCTGACCATGGTAGTACATATTCTAACTTTGGGGCAGTGTGCGGCGTAAACGCAGCTGAAGGAACTATTGATAATGTAAAAGTAACAGGCGGGTGGCTTCAAATGCTCAGATGCAATTCCAATCTAGGTGGAATAGCTGGCACAAACTTTGGCGTGATATTAGATTCTCAGCTTGTAGGGTTTGCTAATGGTAATCGAACTTTTTTACAGGGGAATGGCAACATAGGCGGAATAGTCGGTTTGAATGAAGTTGGCGGCATTGTTGCATACGGTTATGTAAACAATATAGATATTGAACACTATCTGATTTACATAAACCGCTCGGTGGGCGGCATAGTGGGGTATAGTCATTATGCCAGCATAGTGGCATGCAATATATACAATAGCACCATATCAAATATAGGGCAGTTTGCTGCCCACCAATTTGCGCCGCCAATGGGAATGATAGTTGGCGGGCTTAACGAGTCTATACTATGGTATGTTGGTGCTGCAAATGTGCAGCTCATATCCGGCTCACTTATAGGGAGTCAGTTGGATAACTTTGGTGCAACGCCTTGGTGGCAATGGGGCGGCAATTACTGGGGGAACTGCGATATACGATAAGGCAGCAATTACCAAATTACAACTTTTTGCTTTATAAGGAATTTAATTGACTTCCATAATTAAAAAAGCCTATAATTTAATAGGCTTTTTACATTTTGCTGGAAACAAGGAGAAAATCAGGGAATTGGCAAAAAAAACAGTCGCAATTTTAGAAATAGGCAGCAGCAAAGTAAGTTGTGTCATAGGCTCCCGCGGGGTTAACAGCACGTTGGATATCCTTGGTTACAGCCAGGTGCCGTATGCCGGCTTCATGGAAGGCGAATTTTTAGAGCCCGATGCCCTTAAAGATGTTGTCAGCCAAGCAGTAACCGCCGCCGAAACCGAAGCTCAGAGGTACATAACCCATATGTATGTGGGCGTACCTGCGGAGTTCAGCATGGTTGAAGTAAGGTCGGCCGGTGTTACATATAAAAAGCGTAAAAAGCTAACCGAATTTGATATTGACGACTTGTTTGATTCGGTTGACACTTTTAAATCACATACCACTCATGTTGTTGTAAACCGCTGCCCGATATTTTTTGAGCTTGATGATAAAAGTAAGGTGGTTGACCCAACGGGCTGGGTAACGGGCAGCATAAACGCAACATTAAGTTTTGTGCTGGCCGAGCGTGAGTTTGTAAAAATGTTAACCAAATTGCTTGCGCCAATGTCGATTGCCAATATTGAGTTTATATCCGAGCCGCTGGCCTCAAGTATGTTTGTGGTTGAAGCCGAGGATAGAGATGAAAGCGCTATTTTAGTTGACTGCGGCTATATAACCACAAGTGTAAGTGTTGTTATGGGAGATGGTCTTGCGGGCTTGTATTCGTTCAGCCTTGGCGGCGGACATATAGCGGCTGACTTGTATAAATGTATGGAACTGCCGTTTAATGCAAGCGAAAGCTTAAAGCGCAAAGTTGTGCTAAACACTTTGCCCGATAAAGATGACTGTTACGAACTGAATGACAGCGGAGAAATAAAAAAGATTGAGGCCAAGCAGGCAAATGATGTTGTAATAGCGCGGATTGAACAAATATGTGATATAATAAACGAATGTATATTAAACAGCGGTATTGACTATCCGGAAAATACGGCGTTGTTACTTGCCGGCGGCGGAATCAGTTATATTCCGGGAGCTAAAGACTATTTATCCCAAAAGACAGGCAGGCAGGTGAGCATAGCTGCTCCAAATCTGCCGCTGCTGAATAAGCCGCACTTAAGCGCGCCGCTGGGCTTGTTGAATCTGGCTCTTAACCAGCCGATAAAGGTCAAGTTGAGTATAGTTAAGTTATTTAATAAAAAATAAAATACTAGGAGATAAAAAATGAACGGTTACAGCTCGTATTCAGGAGGAAACTCGGTTACTCCGGTAATTAAGATTAAGGTTATTGGCGTAGGCGGAGGCGGAGGTAATGCAATTGACCGGATGGTTAATGCAGGAGTTTCAGGCGTGGAGTTTATTGCGGTTAATACCGACAAACAGGCATTGCAGGTCAGCAAGGCCGATTATCGTATTCAGATTGGCATAAAACTTACACGCGGCTGGGGTGCGGGCGCCGACCCGATTGTTGGATTAAAAGCAGCCGAGGAAAATCAGGCAGAGCTTGACCAGGCGCTTAACGATGCCGATTTGGTGTTTATTACCGCAGGCATGGGCGGCGGAACAGGCACGGGTGCGGCTCCGCTGATAGCAAACTTAAGCCGTGAAAAAGAGATTCTTACAATTGCGGTTGTAACCAAGCCGTTTAATTTTGAAGGGCGCAGGAGAATGGAAAATGCCGAAAACGGCATTGATGCATTGCGCAAGGTGGTAGACAGCCTTGTAATAATTCCAAACGAGAAGTTGTTTAAGCTGGTGCCGAAAGGTACAAGCATTGTAGATACGTTTAGATACGCCGACGATGTGCTGAGGCAAGGCGTGCAAGGCATAAGCAACCTGATTATCCAGAATTCACTTATCAATCTGGACTTGCCGACGTGCGCACCATTATGAAAAACCGCGGTCATGCGCATATGGGTATTGGCCGGGCTAAAGGCGACAGAAAGATTTTTGAGGCGCTGAGCCAGGCGGTTAACAGTCCGCTGCTTGAGACGAGTATTGAAGGCGCAACCGGCATTATATTTAACGTTAAGGGCGGCATGGACCTTCCGCTTGACCAGGTATATGAGGCAGCCGACCTTATGCGTGACCTTGTTGACCCAAGCTGTAACATTATTTTTGGGGCAAGTGTAGACGACACTCTTGAAGATACGGTTGAGATTACCGTTATTGCAACCGGCTTTGCCGGACCGGGACTATTAGAAAAGAAGGATGAAAAAGCTAACCCGGTTGAGGAGAGTGCTAAAGAGTATTCGCAGAAGAAGTACGCCGAATTTTTAGCCGGCAGAATCGGCAGCGGCAAAACAAATCAATCCAGTTATGATGAGCGTGAAGTTGAAATGGCCGAAGAAGCTGCAGACCGGCAGACCGGCGGCAAGGATGCGGGCTCATCAAGATATAAAGTGGATGATGCGGACATCCCGCCGTTTCTCAGAAAACTGAAGAAAGAGAAAAAGGGAAGATAAGAAACGCCTTAGGGCGTTTTTTATTTGACACTAAACCCATAAAAATGCTAAAATGGAACAAAGTATACCAGGGGGAAGCGTATGCCGCAATATGTAAACAGGCCGATAAGTATTGCCGGATTGCTTGCTTTTTTGTTCGCATTGGTTATGACACCGCTTATGGTGTTTTTTGTTAGCACAACACTGGCTAACGATTCCCCAGTATGGAACGGCACCATTGCGGGCTCATTTGCCAGTGGTGCAGGCACACAAGCCAACCCGTGGAAGATTACAACAGCCGAACAGTTAGCGCGTATGAGACAAGAAATAAATGCCAACATAGGTAATACCTCGAGTCATTACTATGAACTCACTCAAAATATTACACTAAACAATACCGCCAACTGGACAAGCTGGGGTCCGTCAACAACCGGACTAAATTCATGGACGCCGATTGGGAACAACACCAACAACTTTAGAGCAAATTTTGACGGCAAACATTACAGTGTTTACGGAGTTTATATCAGTACAACAGCTACCTTTCAAGGCTTATTCGGCTATATAAACGGCGCTACAATTTCCAACGTTGGAGTTACAAGGGGTTATATTAGAGCAGGCAACGCAACGGGAGGCATAGTAGGTTATGCAACAGGTGCTTGTACAATAAAAAACAGTCATAATGGCCTAACATTGCTTAGTACAGGCGATGTTGGCGGTATAGTAGGCACTATAGTAAATGCAACCAACACTGTAATTGATAGCTGCTATAACATATTGGTTTCTGGGCGACGCATAGAAGGAGGCGCGGTTAGTCAGATAGGCGGCATTGTAGGTTCGGTGGCAGCCTCCAGCAACCAGGTTGTTACCATAATAAACTGTTATAATGCCGGTAATGTGGCCTACAATGACAATAGTATTCAAACACATAATACCGGCGGCATTGCGGGAACCATAAGCAGTACTAACTGCCGTATACTAAACTGCTACAACTCAGGTGCAGTGCAAGGCTCAGGAAGCTCAAGTAACCCTTCTTCTACTACCGGCGGCATTGCGGGCAGAACATCCGGTTCGATAAGAAACAGTTACAATACCGGAACCATGACCGGTTATTTTGGTTCAACCCGCGGCATTGCGGGAAATGCAACCGCAGCAAACGTTACGGCATGTTATTTTCTTACGGATTCGGTTCATAATCTCTCCGGTGGCGGAAGCGGTACTATTGACCAATTTAACACATCAGGAACGATAACTCAGAATAATAACGGATACAACGGTCAAACCCTTCTTACAGCCCTTAATGCGTGGAAAAACAACCCAACTGTAAGTCCTCCATCGGGAGTAACTTATGAGAGTTGGATTACAACGGTTTATCCAAGATTTGTTTACCAGGCTGCACCTGTAGTTATTACAACCACCTCACCTTTGCCGGGCGGCACGGTTAATGCGACCTATAACCAAACAATTGCTGCCACTTGCGCAGAAGCCGGCACCTTAAACCGAACAGTGGTCAGCGGCAGTTTGCCGGGCGGCTTATCAATTGCTGCGGCAACGGGAGTAATTAGCGGAACACCTAATACAGCCGGCACTTTTAACTTTACAATAAGAGTAACTAACGCTACAACTACCAGATTTGCAGAAAGAGCCTTTTCAATAACAATAGCAGGTGTTTTTGCGGGTGGTACAGGTACGCAACAAAGTCCGTACTTAATATCTAATAAGGCTCAGTTAGAGTGGTTTAGTTTTGTAATTAACAATAATCTTCCGGACACTGTAAACGGCGGTAATTTCAACTCCAGCACCAAGTATTACGCACTAACTGCAAGTATTACCCTAAACAATACTTCCGGCTGGCAGAGCTGGGGGCCAACAACCACCGGGCTTGAGCAATGGGCGCCGATAGGAAACTCAACCACGACGTTTAAGGCAAGGTTTGACGGCAGGAACAATTCGGTGTTTGGCCTTTATGTTAACGAATCCAGCGGGGCCGGGTTGTTTGGAGCAATAGAAAATGCCGCAGTTTCAAACGTTAATGTAAAAGACGGTTATATCAGAAACCCAATGTACGGGGCTGGCGGAATAGCAGGTGGTGCTCTGGGCACAAGCACTATAACCAACACATCCAACTCTGCCACAATTGTATCAATCAACGGTGCGGGTGGTATAGTAGGGCATTTGCTTGGCTCGGCTGTAATTTCAAGCAGTTATAATACAGGCATAGTTACAGCTACCGCAGACAATGCCGGAGGTATTGCCGGGCTTCGTGCTGCTCCGTTTTCTGCAAATGCAAAAATAATGAACAGTTATAACACAGGCAATGTATCTCAAGGCGGCCTAAACGGCGGCGGCAGCGGCGGAATTGTGGGCGGCATAGACGGTGTTATGACAATTACAAACTGTTACAACACGGGGCATATTCAAACCACAGGTGCAGGTGCACCCGGTCACACAGGTGGTATTGTAGGATACAATGTTTCGGGCACAATAATAGACAGTTATAATGCAGGTGCCGTAACGGGCGTTAGTCAGGTTGGCGGTATTGCGGGTGTTGCGGCTACAAATGCCGTAATAACAAGTTGTTATAACAGGGGCGTCTTAACGGCTACCGGCAGCAATCGCGGCGGAATTGTTGGCAGAAGAGACGGCAGTATTACTATTTCAAACACTTATTACAATTCCACGGTTTTCAGCGGGCCGCAAATAGGCAATGTGACCGGAACCACCGGTGCACTTACAACGAGTCAGATGCTGATAACCGGCACGCTGGATATGTACATGACCGGCTTGGGCAGTGGACCGAGCAGCGCATGGATTAAACGCCTCAATACTGCAACCGAAAGTTATTACCCGGAACTGAAGGTTTTTGCCACCGATTTGGTTTAACATACACCCCCGTCAAGCCTTATGGCTTGCCACCCCTAACAACTTAGCCGTAGCGCCCAGCCCATTCACGCCAGCAGAGACGCGGGGCTGAGAGGGGAATTTTTTGTGGGGTCGCTTGCGCTCCGATTATACAAAAATAGTGGGGATAGTGGTTTTTTTGCACAATCAAAACTGTGTTAAATAATTTATAATTTAAGCATGACGGTTGTGGTGGAATATGTGATACTCGACAATATGGTAATTAACAGTTTGTTGTTGTATCTTACTGCAATTACCTTGCGCCTGACGCCTAAGTGGAGGCTGGTTTTGCTGTCTGCCGGTGTGGGCACGGCTTTTGCGCTGGCTAGTCCGCTGCTGCCGCTAACAGGTATAACAGCAATACTCGTTAAGCTGCCGGTTGGGCTTATTATGGTAACGCTGCTGGAGATGAATGCGCGTAAGCTGGCGCTAAAGTATGTTGTGTTTTTATTATACACGTTTTGCTTTGGCGGGGCGCTTATGGGTTTATTTTGGTACTTAGAAGTTACGGCAGAGCAGGCATTGAGCTTTAATTATAACACCGAGATTCCTGTAGGTGCCGTGTTGCTTGCAATAGTAATTCTGGCATGGCTGATTAAGGCGGGGATTAATTCGGTTTATGTAAGGCGTGCAGGTGCGTGTTTTTTGCACAAGGTGTCTGTTACTGTCAACGGTAAAACTGTGCAGATGCAAGGCTTTTTAGATAGCGGCAACAGGTTAACCGACCCGGTTACTAACGCTCCGGTTGTAGTGGTGGAGGCTGATGTTTTAAGCAAGTGGTTTAATGCTGAGGAAAGTATTAAGCTGCTGTCGGGCAAAGCATATGGCGCGCATATGATGAGCATCCGCTCGGTGAGCGGTAATGGCAGAATGGTTGTTTTCAGCGCAGACAAGGTTGAGGTTGACGGCAAGCCGCAAGACAGGGTGCTGCTGGGTGTCAGTACAAAAAAGCTGGAAAAGGTATTTGGGGCAAAGGTGCTGCTGAACCCGCTGCTTAGCTTGTAGAGGCGGCGGGGAACAGGGAGCAGGGAACAGGGAGCAGGTAACAGGGAACAGGTAACAACGGTGGGTCACTTCGTTCCAATTAATATCGGAGCGTAGCGACCAATAGTTGTTCCCTGTTACCTGTTACTTGTTACCTGAAAAGGGGGCGTTATGCTAAAAAGTTTAGTTCTTAGTTTTATTAATAAGTTAACGCGTTTTCAGCTGGAGAGTTTGGATACGGACCTTATTAACTATCTGTGCGGGAACGAAGCACTGCCAAATCCGCTGGAGACGGAAGCGGAGCGGGAGTATCTATTAAAGCTAAAAGCAGGAGATGAGTCTGCCAAGGTTGTGCTGATTGAGCATAATCTGCGGCTGGTGGTTTATATTGCTAAAAAATTTGAAAACACCGGCTTAGAGCAGGAGGATTTAATTTCGGTTGGCAGTATCGGGCTTATTAAGGCGGTAAACACTTTTGATGTGGATAAAAACATAAAGCTGGCAACTTATGCCAGCAGGTGTATTGAAAACGAGATATTAATGTATTTGCGAAAGAGTCAGAAGCAGAAAAAGGAAATTTCGCTTGATAAGCCGCTTAGTTTTGATTCCGACGGTAATGAGCTGCTGCTGGGCGATATTATTGGAGTGGATGCCGAGGAAGTGTTTAAAAACATTGAAACCTCGGTAGAGCACTCAATTTTAACCGCAACCGTAAACAGACTGAATGCCCGCGAACGGGAGATTGTAACACTTCGGTTTGGTTTAGGCGGCAAGGATGAAATGACGCAGAAAGAGGTTGCGGATGTGCTGAACATATCTCAAAGCTATATCTCAAGAATAGAGAAAAAGATTCTTGCCAGAATGAAAAAGGATATAGCAAAGTTGATGTAAAATCAGGGAACAAGGAACAGGTAACAAGTAACAACTAAGGGTCGCTTTGCTCCTAAAGGGGTACGCGGAGCTTACAGGGTCTGTTACGTGCCTTCGCAAAACACATCCCCCGTAACTCCGCATACCCCTTTGGCTAAACTAATAACGCTATCACCGCTATTATCAGCAGGTGGGCGGGGTAGAAGATGTAGAACGCGTACTTCAGATGTTTGCTCGGTTTGCGGCTGCCGTTGTAGAACCATAGCAGAAGTATTGGCGCAAACAGCCCCAGAGTATACAAATGCCATGCCCACGTTTCGCCCGCAACAGCGGGGGAGACTATATGCAACAAAATATAAACAAGCGCAATTCCGGCAAAGCATACAAACTGCCATACCTTGTGTTTGTGCAGGGTTCCAAAAACTATAATCCACAGCACCGCCCATATGGTCCAGTCTCCCGCAAACGAAAGTACAAGAAAAACAACTATGAAAAACAGGCGGAGAAAATAGTTCCAATGGCGCTTGTTTATAATATGCAGGGCAATTAACCCCAGAAACAGCGGCCACATTACACTTGTATTAAAAAAGCTTTGCAGGAATCCGACAATGGTTAACGGAAATCCGCCGGTCTGCCACATAACAAACGGTATGTGGGCAATTAGAGCAAATATCAACAACCGGAGCGCGTATTTTTTTAGGTTGCTTGTGCGCAAATATCCTTGGGCTATAAAGAAGCACATTATCGGAATTGTCATGCGGCCGATAAAGTGCATAATAAATCCGCCTGCGGATTCAAGCGTAACAAACGACCACGCAATGTGGTCTATAAGCATTGCGGTAATTGCAACTATTTTAAGGCTGTCGGCTGAGGTGAACCAGCTGCCTTTTTTGTTTTGGTCTAACGAATAATCCATTTTAATTTAATATAGCATAAAAGAGGGAAGTCGCAAAACGATTATAGCACACGCTAAAATTCTCCCTTAAGCTAAGGGAGTACCGCTAGCCTAGCGGGGAGGGTTGTGTTATGTTAATTTACCACAACCCCCGGCACTTCGTGCCACCCCCTTGGCTCAAGGGGGAATTTTTTGTTGTATAATTCCTGTTGAGTTTGGACAACCTATTTGATATGTCAAACAAAGTTGTAATTTGCGGGGTTAATACGGCTGAGCTGCCGTACCTTAAGCGTGATGAAATGGTTGAGCTTATGCTTAAAATAAAGCAGGGTGATTTGGGTGCCAAGTCTCGGTTTATATACGGCAATATGCGGCTGGTGCTAAGTGTGGTTCAGCGGTTTATGTGGCGTAAAGAAAACTGCGATGACATTTTTCAGGTTGGTTGCGTGGGCTTAATTAAGGCCATAGACAACTTTGATATTACCATAGGAGTGCGGTTTTCCACATATGCCGTGCCAATGATAATAGGCGAAATCAGGCGCTTTTTACGTGATAATAATGCGGTGCGTGTCAGCAGGAGTCTGCGGGACATAGCCTACCGTGCACTGCAGTCACATGAAAAACTGGAGGCTAGCTTAAGCCGTGAGCCTACACTGGAAGAGATTGCACTGGACCTGGAACTGCCTTACAGGGAAGTGGCTTGTGCGCTGGATGCAATCAGCGAGCCGGTCAGCCTGAATGAGGCGGTTTACAGTGACGAGTCTGACTCGGTGCGGTTGATGGACCATATTGCGGATGACCGCGAAGTGGACGACAAATGGATTGAAAGTGTATCTATAAAGGATGCTATGATAAACCTTGATGAGCGCGAGCGGCGCATTATTCAGCTGAGATACTTTTTAGGGAAAACCCAGATTGAGGTATCCGATGAAGTTGGCATCAGCCAGGCGCAGGTGAGCAGATTAGAGAAGAATGCGCTGGAAGTAGTAAGAAAGTATTTGGTGTAAAAAAAGAGCCGGCGGCTCTTTTTGCATTACAATCACACTATGGAAGCATGGGTTTCTGTTTTATGGAAGCATTGGACGCTTCCGGTCTTTTAAAAACAAACTCAGGCGGTGCGCCCTTAAGTTGGTCATAATACATTTGTGCTGCGCCACGCTCTTGGTACATACCCATACCGTATCTTCTCATGTTGTGGCCATGCTGCAATATAGCTTCTTGTTCGGCAGATGAAAGGGATTGAAAGGATTCAGATTTTCTTAGTTTTTCGGTAGTGTCCGGGTCGTTCATTCTTCCGTTGTAAACACTCATTCCGCAGCGTTTCATCTCATTACCATATATGGCAGCTATTTCTTCTAAACTACTCATCTTAATTCTCCTTAAATTTTTCTACCTCCATTATACCCCCCCCAGAAAAAAGTCAAGGGTTTCGCCAAAAGTTTCAAAGGGGAATTTTTCAGTTTGTGCTCATATAATACTTGCATGGAGTTATCCTTTTGTGATTTGCGCTGCAAGGAAGTGGTTAATCTGGTGGACGGGCGCTGTTTGGGTCATGTTATTGACCTTGTATTTGAGCAATGCTGCGGCAAGGTACTGGGTATTGTTGTGCCTGGGTTGAAGCGCGGCAGTTTTTTCAGAGTTCGCGAAGATATTTTTATACCGTACCATCAGGTATGCAAAATTGGTGCGGATATGATTTTGGTTGAGCTTAATCCGATTGCGGGTGCGCCGTGTCATGGGCCCGCAGGGCGCGGTGTGCATATTTGCGGACTGCCGGAAAAGCGCGAACACGGCAAGGATAGGAAAGATACAATTTATGCGGAGTAAACAAAAGGGGCAGTCCGGAGCTGTCAGGGTCTGTTAGGTGCCTTCGCAAATCACATCCCCCGACACTCCGGACTGCCCCTTTTAGTGGCGGGGTGTGGCGAAAGTAAAGTAAGGGGAATTTTGCTTTACATTTTCTCCTCTATAGGCTATACTTAATTCATAAATCAACAGGAGAAAGCACAAACATGAAATGTATTTATTGCGGGCATGATGACAGTAAGGTTATTGATTCACGCGCAACCGATGAACAGAACTCAATAAGGCGGAGGCGCGAGTGCTTAACTTGCGGGAAGCGGTTTACCACATATGAGACTGTGGAGACGGTACCGATTTTGGTTATTAAATCCGATGGTTCGCGTCAGCCGTTTGAGCGTGACAAGATTAAGCATGGTATTATTAAGGCTTGCGAAAAGCGTCCGATTACAATGGGGCAGATTGATAAAATTGTAAACGACATTGAAAAGCAGATACACAACGGCTTGGAGCAGGAGGTAAAGTCCAGCATAATTGGCGAGGCGGTTATGGATGCGCTGAAAAAACTGGATGAAGTTGCTTACGTGCGGTTTGCCAGTGTATACAGGAAGTTTAAGGATATAAACAACTTTGTAAGTTTCCTTAATGAGTTTGAGAATATGATATTCAGTGAACAAGGAACAGGTAACAAAGAACAGTGACTTTTATCCACACCCCGCCCTTCGGGCACCCCTCTTATAGAGGGGAATTTTATTGTGGAGCCTCAAATACACTAATGGGTGATTAATCCCGACAAGATATTCCTAAACAAGTATTTAGCGTTGCCCATATTCTTGTTGGTAATGCTTATTATATTTTTTATTACATTCGGGCCGTTTGGGGCGTTTTTGTCGTACTGCTTTGAATTTGTGGTGGTTAGGATTGTTGGCGGGTATCTGGTTGACCTGGTTATTGCAATAAACGCTCCAATCTGGATAATTGCGCTGGTTCGTGATGCGGTGGTTGGAGGGGCGGGAATGGTTATTGCATTTCTGCCGCAGATTGTGCTGTTGTTTGTTTGTCTTGGCGTTTTGGAGCAGACAGGGTATCTGGCACGGGTTGCCCGCGTTTTTGATAAGTTTTTTTCTAAAGTTGGATTAAGCGGGCAAAGTGCGTTTACCTTACTTATGGGGTTTGGCTGTACTACAACGGCAATTCCTACAGTAAAGAATATTGAAAATAAAAGTGTAAGAATCAAAACCGCAATACTTACACCATATATGTCCTGCAGTGCAAAACTGCCGGTTTATGTGGTGCTGGGCGGTGCGTTTTTTGGGGCGGGCAATTGGGTGCTGGTTTTTGGATTGTATCTGCTGGGAGTTGCGGTTGCCATGTTGTTGGCGTGGATAATGGACAAGCTTCTCTTAAGAAGTGTGGCGAACTGTCATTGCGAGACGGACCTGATACTCCTTCAAACGAAGCAATCCCAAAGATTGGTGCTTCTGTCCGAAGGATTGCTTCGCTTGCCCGTCTCTGTTGGGCGGACTCGCAATGACAGCGTGCCGCCATACAAGTTGCCCAGTATAAAAGCTGTGGCAAAATCGGCTGCCGATGCTGCCCGTCACTTTACGGAAAGGGTCGGAACAGTTGTGTTAAGTCTTACGGTTCTTGTTTGGGTGTTGCAAAACTTTACTTTCGGGTTTGTTTACATCTCCGACCCGGATTTGGAAATAAGTATGCTGCAGCAAATAGGCATGATTCTGGCACCTGTTTTTGTTCCGCTCGGGTGGGGAAACTGGGGAGCGGTATCCGCAATGCTTTGCGGCTTGGTTGCTAAGGAGGCCATTGTGTCTTGTCTGGGCGTGTTGAGCGTAAGTTTTACGCCTGAAGCTGTAGTGTCGTTTTTGGTTTTTGTATTGCTTAGTATCCCTTGCATTGCGGCTATTGTAAGTCTCCGGCGTCAGGTTGGGAAGCAGCTTGCATGGGTGGCGATGGGCATACAGTTTGCTGCGGCGTATTTGTTTTCGTTCCTGTCATATAAAATTGCGTGTGCGGCTTTTAACGGGGATTTTGCCGGGCTGCTGTTTGCGGCGTTTATAATTCTGTTGGTGACGGTTGCGGTGTTTATGCTGATAACTCGGCATAAATGTACGAACTGTGGAAAGTGCAAAAATTCCCCTTTAAGATAAAGGGGTGCCACGAAGCGGCGGGGTATATGATAACGGAACTTCGGTGGAATGGAATATTTTATAAGATGTTTTAATTGTGTTTTGTAGTTTAATTTGGTATGATTTCATAAGGTTATGCGCCCTTCGGGCGGCTACCCCGTCAGCCTGCGGCTGCCACCCCTTCATAAAAGGGGAATTATTTGATTAAGGAGTACATCTTTGTCTAAACCAATGCTAGCTATTGTTGGAAAGCCGAATGTAGGGAAATCTACATTCTTTAACCGTTTGGCAGGCAGGCGGATAAGCATTGTTGAGGATGCTCCGGGTATTACGCGCGATAGAATTTATGCAGATGCCGAATGGGCTGGATACGCGTTTACCATGGTAGACACCGGCGGAATTGACCTGGGTAGTCACGACGAGATAAACAAGCATATAATTACTCAGGCTCAGATTGCAATTGACCTGGCGGACGTGGTTCTGTTTATGTGTGACGGGAAAAGCGGTATGACGGAGAGCGATAAAGAAGTGGCTGCACTCCTGCGTAAAAGCAAGCGGCCGGTTGTGCTTGGAGTTAACAAAACCGATGCGGTCAGCCCGCATATTATAACCGAATTTTACGCACTGGGCTTAGGTGAAGTATACGGAATAAGCAGTGAGCACGGCCTGGGGATAGGGGACTTATTAGACGCCTGTGTTCTGCAGTTTAAAACCAAGGTTTCGCCATTAAACGACGACCCAAGAATTAAGATTGCGGTGGTAGGCAGGCCTAATGCGGGCAAGAGCAGCATAACAAACCGCATACTCGGAACCGAGCGGGTAGTGGTTTCGCCGGTGGCAGGAACCACGCGTGATGCTATTGATACGCCTTTTAAATATAACGGCAAGGATTACTTAATAATTGATACTGCAGGTATCAGGAGGCAGAAAGCTATTGATTACCAGTCGGTGGAAGGGTACAGCGTTATGCGTGCGCTTCAGGCAATTCGCCGGGCGGATGTGGTTGTTTGTGTGCTGGACGCGCATGAAGAAATATCCGAGCAGGATGTACGGATTATCGGCTATGTGCACGAGCAGGGCAAGCCGAGCGTGATTGTATACAACAAGTGGGATTTGGTGGAGAAAGACCAAAACACCGTAAACCAATATCAGAACAAACTGAAAACCGATTTAGCGTTTATGGATTATTTTGTGGCAATTTATATAAGTGCGTTAACCGGTCAGAGATTCGGTAAGATTATGGAGCAGGTTGAGTATGTTTGGGCAAACACTCAAAAACGTATAACAACCGGGCTGTTAAACGAAATTATTCAGGATGCAATTGCTACTACCGAACCGCCAAGCAAAAACGGCAAGCGTTTAAAGATTAATTATGTTTCGCAGGTTGCAACCATACCGCCTGCGTTTGCGGTGTTTGTAAACACGCCTGAATTAATGCATTTTAGTTATAAGCGGTATCTGGAAAACACCATAAGGCGTGCGGTGGATTTTAACGGCACGCCTATAAGGCTATATGTAAGGAGCAAGACAAAAGATAAGAACTGATGTAAATAATTCCCCTCTATAAGAGGGGTGGCAAACCGTCAGGTTTGACGGGGTGTGGCTGCGCAAAGACTTTTCAACCAACCACACCCCGCCACTCCGTGGCACCCCTCTTGTAGAGGGGAATTTATATGGAGGTAACTTATGGAACTGTGGTGGCTGTTAGCAATTTTGTGTGTTGCGTTTTACTTTTTAGGCAACATTAATTTTGCTAAGATTTTAACACGTCTGTCTAAAACCGAGGACAGTTTAAAAACCGGAAGCGGCAACCCGGGTACAACCAATATGCTGCGTACCGTTGGTGCCAAGATGGGTGCCCTAACTCTTGTGCTTGATATGCTTAAAGGTGCAATCCCGGCATTAATTGGTTTGTTTGTTTTTGGCGGTGCATACAGCGGAAGCTTTCCGTTTGGAGTTGATGGTTCGTTAACCGAGGCCATGATAGCAATGTATGCGTGCGGTCTGGCGGCAATACTGGGGCATATTTATCCGGTGCTGTATAAGTTTAAGGGCGGAAAAGGTGCCGCTACCATGCTCGGAGTTTTTGCGGTGGCGCAACCGCTTGTGTTTGTAATCTGGGCGGCTGTGGGACTTAGTGCAATTCTGCCGACTAAGTATATCTCGCCGTTTTCAATGTTCAGCGTTGCGGTGCTGGTAGTGGCCCAAAGCGTGCTTATGCCGTTTAACCTGGTAGTAAGTCTCTTGCTGTTTGCGTATTTTGTGGTTATATGGTGGGCTTTCAGAAGTAATATAGTAAGGTTTTTAGTCGGTAAAGAAAATGTAACCGACTTGGGCAAGGCTTTGGCTAAGGACCGCGAGCGTAAAGCCAAGCGCATGGAAGCGGAAGCCGCTAAAGCCGAAAAACGGGAAGAGAAAGAGCAGAAGAAAGAAGAGAAGGCGGAGAAGAAAGAAGCAAAAAAACAGGACGGATAGTCCTGTTTTTGTTATCATTAATCAGATTCGGCCAGCATATACATTAGCATTCCAAAATACGGGGAGGACTTTTAGTAATGGAGCTAACTAATGTTTATAAGGATATTGCGCTTCGCACAGGCGGAGATATATATGTTGGCGTGGTTGGTCCGGTTAGGGTTGGCAAGTCTACATTTATAACCAAGTTTATGGAGAAGTTTGTAATTCCTAATATTCAAAATCCGCAGGTACGGCAGCGTGCCGTGGATGAATTGCCGCAAGCGGCTGACGGAACAACCATTATGACCACTCAGCCAAAGTTTGTGCCAAACGAAGCGGTGCGGGTGACTATTGCGGAAAAGGCAACATTTAACGTGCGTATGGTAGATTGTGTTGGTTATATGGTAACCGGAGCCGGCGGACACACAGAAGACAATAAGCCGAGAATGGTAAAAACGCCGTGGCAGACTAAGGCAATGCCGTTTGAAGATGCGGCGGAGTTTGGCACTAAGAAAGTAGTAAGTGAGCACAGCACTGTTGCGGTGCTGCTTACAGCAGACGGAAGCTTTACCGGCATAAACCGCGCAAGTTATCAGGAGGCTGAGGTAAGGCTGGTGAAGGAACTAAAGGAACACAACAAGCCGTTTGTAATTGTGCTGAATACGGTTGCTCCAAACGCGCCTGAGAGCAAGAGTTTGGCAAACAACCTGGCCGAACTATACGGCGTAAAGGTAATGGCAGTTAATGTGCTTGAGCTTGAGACGGCCGATATTGACAATGTTTTTGCAAATGTGCTCAGCGAATTTCCGCTTGTTGGGGTTGAAGTGAACCTGCCGGCGTATCTACAGGCACTGGAGTTTAACAACCCTATTATTCAGGAAATTGTAGTTGAAATAAAAAAAGCGGTTGTGGGAGCCGCCAAAATTGGCGATTTTAACAAAAGCACGGTATTGTTTGAGTCCAGTATGCGGTTTGACCCGATGACAATATCGAGCATTGACCTTGGAGCCGGAAAAATAATTTATGACATTATGCCCAAGGAAGATTTGTTTTATGAGGTGCTCAGTGTTCAGTGCGGTACCGAAATTAAAAACGATTTTGAGTTGGTAGCGCTTATGAACGAGCTGTCTGTGGCCCGCAGAGAATACAATAAAATGAAGCAGGCACTGCTGGACGTAAACGAAACCGGTTACGGAATTGTGCTGCCGGCCGAAGGCGATATTGTGCTTGGTGAGCCCGAGATTGTAAGAAACGGCAGCAGATTTGGAGTCCGCTTAGCAGCAACCGCCAGAAGCTTGCATATTATGCGGGTGGACCTTAATACTGAAATTAATCCGATAGTAGGTACTGAGCAGCAAAGCCATGACCTGGCAGAATACTTAAGGGGTGAGCAGGCTATTGACCCCAAGAGACTGTGGGAAACCAATATGTTTGGTAAAAGCATAGCTCAGCTTATGGGAGAGGGTCTTGCGGGCAAGCTTAACAGTATGCCATTGGAAGCGCAAAAGAAAATGCGCAAGACCCTGACTAAGATTGTAAACGAAGGCCGCGGCGGAATTATTTGTATTTTGCTGTGATTCTGGGCAGTACGGTGAAAAGCCATCAGCGTTGCTGGTGGCTTTTCAGTACAAAAATTCCCCTCCTTGGAGGGGTGCCCAAAGGGCGGGGTGGTTTAATCTGCTTGTGTTTTTTGTGGTACTTTGATAATATAAGGCCTAGGAGAACACAACACATGAAAATATGTTTTATCAGGCATGGTGATGACAAGGCGCATGGTGCCAGAAAGTTTGATGACCTGGGCTTAACCTTTGCCGGCCGGCGCGAAGTTGCGCGGGCAGCTGCATATTATAAGAAAAACAATATTAAGGTTATATACAGCTCACCGTTAAAGCGGGCATATCAGTCTGCCGTAATTTTAAGTAAAAAGCTTAAGGCGCCGGTTGTGGTTATGCCGGAACTGACCGAGCGGTTTAAACTGCAATATACCCCCAACAGCCCGGAAGAAAAAGAATGGTGGAAGAATTACCTTAACTACAACTACAAAAACAGCAAGCTGGAAACCTGTAAAAAGTATTTTGACCGCATTTTTAAGGCAATAGATGAAATTAAAGCCAGGCATGACGACAAGGACGAAAATATCTTGATAGTAGGGCATAGTGCAAACTTGTACGCAATGGCGGCATATTTTTACGGAATACCAACGAGCGGCAAGATTATTTGGATGCAATGCGGCAATTGCGCAAGGGTTAACTTTGAGACGAAGATTAACTTGCTTAACAAGGGATGAGCAGATATGAAACGAAAATTCCCCTCTATAAGAGGGGTGGCGGCGCAGCCGACGGGGTGTGGTTGCTCAAACTGATTGCTTTACTGCCACACCCCGTCTACTCTCTCGTTTTACTCGGTCGTATCCACCCCTCTTATAGAGGGGAATTATAGAAGCAAAATTAGGATATTATAAATACATATGGAAGAACAGCATCAAAAATCAACAACACCCAAAAGAAAATTCAGCAAACGCACAAAAATAATTTTGTGGGTGGTTTGCGGGCTTGCGTTAATAGGGCTTAATGTTGGAATATTCTTAATTGCATATGCAATTAATCTTGAGCAGATTATGGCCGATAACTTAATGAGCGGAGTGGATAAGGTGCGCGGCTGGATAGAAGGTTCGGGTGCGGCTCCGGTATTTATGTTTATGCTGCTGCAGTATGTCAGTATGTTTGTGGTGTTTATTCCCGCAGGAGCCATATCGTTTTGCGGAGGTATGCTGTTTGGCCCGTTAGTCGGATTTTTTGCGGCGTTTGTTATGTGTATAGCGGGCAACATGACAACATTTTTCTTAAGCAGGATTTTAGGCAGGAAGTTTGTTGAGCGGATGGTTAGCAAGCGCAACCTTACAAGATACGAAAAATATATTAACGGTGAAAACCTTACGCTTACTACTGTGTTTATGCTGATTCCTACCATGCCGGCGGACGTGCTGAGCTATATATTGGGCTTAACTAAAATCAAATGGTGGAAATATCTGATTATATGCTTTTTGGGGCGGCCATGGCGGACATTGCTGTATGTATTACTCGGAAGCATTGCCTTTGCGGGTTTGCCGGTCTGGTATTACATTGTAATAACTCAGGTTGCAATTGCCGCTATGATTCTGTCGCTTTTGTACGGAGACAAACTGGAGGCGTGGGTTTACGGACTTTTTACAAGGAACAGGGAACAGGGAACAGAGAACAGGTAATCTTTTTTACTGCACACACATATATATATTTTAATTCATTTAATAAAAGGAGAATAAATGAAAAAGTATATATATGTTGTTGCTGTGTGCATGGCAGTTTTAGTGCTGGCCGGTGTTGGTGTGTTTAACCTTGTGAAAATAAATAATCAAGGCAGCAGACTGGATACGCTCCAAAACGAAATTGCAGCGGTGCAAAACGGGGGCTACATTACAGAAGAACAGGCAGCAACGCTGATTAATGCCGCAACTGCCGGCAAGTTAAACGAATTGCAGATAAACACATTAATCAGCGGGGCAGTAAGCGGACTGCTTAACGAAGCACAGGTAACTGCTTTGATTAATGCTTCTATAACGGGATTGCTTAACGAGAGTCAGGTGAGTGCATTAATTGCTGCTGCTGTAAGCGGATTGCTTGATGCCGCACAAGTTAATGACCTGATTCAGTCTGCGTTGGGTGTATTGCTTGGAACGGAAGCCGTGATTGAATTTGAAGATGTACAATGGATGAGCGCAGGGCATTATATTACGGTTGGATTTAACTTTAACTGGAGCGAGTTTGAACACGTAGATTTAATTGTGGTTACGGTTTATAACGGTGACGATATAATAGGCAAAATGAGTACAACCGGAATGAAACTTGCACTGGCGCTTGCTCTGGGCGGAGCTGACTATGAATCAATAAGGGCAGCGGGCAAACTGACTTGCCCGGTAGGTCTGGGCAGTGATGCGTACTGGAACCAGTTGGCGTGGGAAGGCGATGTATGCACATTTACAAAGGTAACAGTGCAGATAAATGCAAACCACAAAGTGTTTGAGGCGGAGGCTTTAAACAAAAACCAAACCTTGCATTTTTACGGTACAGGTGTTGTAACAAAGCCGACGTGTACCGAGCAAGGGTTTACCACCTATGTTTGCCAGGCCTGCGGAGAGGTTGTGATAGACAGTTATGTTGATGCATTGGGACATAAGTTTAAAAAGCTGATAAAGGTTGTTGAGCCAACCTGCAAGCATGGTAAGCACGGAGCACAGCAAGGCTACACATTATACGGCTGTGTAAACAAACATTGCAAAGAAACCCAGAAGCGTAACTTTACTGAGGCATATGCCGGATACAAGCCCGGCTGTGCAGAGTGTCTGGCTGAAAAGATAGCTGAGGCAATTGCGGAGTTTGATGCGTTTTGTGTGCCGTACCTTCAGGGGTATCTGGACAGCAATGATTATGCTAATCTTGCAAGATTCTCCGGTATTGCAGACGGGTTTGTTGTAGAAGTTAATGCCGCAGCTACTCTTAACGAAGTAGACGAAATACTGGCTAGGGCAAAAGCAAAGTTTATGAAACTGCTTAACTTTTTGCACGGACAGCCGCAAAACTTAGCTGATTTGTTTGAGTATAACGGTGCTGCCAGAAATTCGTGGAACGCACTGCCTGACGGTACAGTTATTATACCAAACGACAATCCGTATTTGGATGTGCCGTACGGTGCGCTTGTGCTAATTAACGAGCAGCTTGCTGAGCTTGAATGTAATGTAAACCCCGTAAATACTTTGCAGGACGGCCAGTACTTTGTAGTTATACTTGGAATTGAAATATCGGGTTACTGGAGCCACCAGGTAGCGTTTGGATTTGCTAATGTTGGCGGAACTCTTTACATGAACGTAATGTACGGCGGTATTAAATGGGCAGATGACATTAATGGTACGGCGTTAGATTCGCACCTGGGTCAGATTAGTGATACGGGCAACGGGGCAGTTGTAATAAACGGTTTCGGAAATATGCTGATAAGCTTTGGAGCAGCCGGCGGACTTGTGATTGAGGTTGACGGCAAAACGCTGACTGCAAGCACTCCCGATGCGGGAATAATTAATGCTTTCTGGATACTCGGGAATACTGAGATAGCGCTTAGCAGCTTAATACTTGCGTAATTTAGCAAAACAAAAAACGGCGTAAGCCGTTTTTTTTAAGCCATCATTAACAAATTAGTTCAATATCTTTTAGCCAGTTAAACTCACATTCGTCAACGTAATATATGTTTTGCCCTGCTTGTGTTTTATCGGTTGTAGCAATTCCTACGGGCTCTGATAATGTATGGCTGTCTGTTCCGCCGCTTATAAGTAAGCCATTGTCTGTTGCAAGTTTGTGGGTATCACTAAACTGTTGCTCGGTCATGTTTGGATAGTAAACTTCTATACCGTCAAAAATATTGTTTGCAAGCCCGTAATTAACAATGTGCTTCATGTCGTGCGGCTTCATCCGGTTTGGATGTGCAAGAAATAATTTGCCGTCTATCTTGGTTGCTGCTTGTCTTAACTCGTCAAGGTTTGGTTTTTTATATTTGCTTTCACGAAAATAGGGAGCACCTTTTCCGGTTACAAAAGCTTTTTGAAAATTTACTTGCTGATAACGTTCAATTGCATTGTGTTTAGCCCACATTCCGTCATTATACTCTTTAAACTTATTCAGTCCAACAAGAAAGGCTACAATAGGTTTTTGAGAACTCTTTGCTTGTATTTCCATAAGTTGTTCTACCGGTGGTAATCTAAAACCTAATTGCGTATATCCATAGTGCAAATTAGCAATCTTTTCTATATTAATTTTTTGGAGATGTTCCGGGCACAAACTTGGAATAAGTTTTGACAACTCCTCTATGTTCCCGCCATAAATTAAAACATCATTTGCAATGCCATCATGTCTGAAATCAATTTCGATAGCGGGATATATCTTTATCTTGCTTGGTCTTTTATACAAATTATTTTCACGGATATACGGAACCGCGCCAAAAGACTCATGGTCTGTAATGGCCAGGTCAGTCACGCCTTCGCTTTCCGCTTTTTCAATAATTTGTTCAACAGTTTGGCGCCCGTCCGAAAAGGGCGAATGATTATGCAGTCCAATTTTCATATTTAAATTATATATAAATAATAGTTAAAAATCAAGGGTTTTGTTTATTCGGTTCGTAATGCTACAACCGGGTCTTTTTTTGCTGCTGCGTTTGCCGGGAACAGCCCCGCAATAAATGTGAGCACCATGCTTCCGCCGATTAAGGCAATCGGATGCCACCATGCCATTTGCGCCACATTATGCAGCTCCGGTACATAGAAGTTTATAATCAGGTTAATCGGCAGCGTAAGTATAAGTGTAACCGCAACTCCAATTACGCCCGCCGTAAATCCGATTATCAGGGTTTCGGCGTTAAACACGCGCCTTATATCTTTCTTTCTTCCGCCAAGGGCTCGCAGCACTCCAATTTCGCGGGTCCGCTCAATTACCGATACATAAGTAATTATGCCAATCATTATGCTGGATACTACCAAACTTATTGCGGCAAACGCAATTAATACATATGAAATTGCGTCTACTACCGTAGCCATCATGTTGGTAATGGTTTCGGCTAAATCGGAGAAGAGTATCTGGTCGGCTTCGGCTTTGCTCGCGTTCCACGCAGCTAGATGCTCTTTAATTATTGTTTTGCTGTCAAAGTCTTTCGGAAAAATGCGTATGCTTGCGGGAGTGGTGTTGGCTCCGAATTGCCTCTGTTGGTCTAATTTCATATATGAAAGAGCAGGGATAATCACAGAGCCCGCCGGAAAGGTTACGGTGCTTTCGCCAAACGAAATTCTTCTTTCTAAAAGAAAATTGTTAAGGTGAGTTGTAGTAGCCGCAATTGCCATATTGGAAGTTGCTTCTGCCGCCAGCCTGGCCTGTGTAAGCATAGGGGAGAAAGCAAGCCCGGTTGATGAATTAAACGAGCCGGAAACCATATCCATCATGTCCAGCATTCCGCCCGCGTCGGCGTTCTTTATTTTTACCACACCGACAATTGTAAGCGGTACAGCCGAAGTATGCGCATATAATGCCCCATCAACGGTTTTGGGAGCAAACCCGCCGCCCGAGGTCTGATAGAATGCATCGTTGGGTATAAGTCTGTAAGTGTTTTTACCAAGAACTTCGCTGAAAGCAAACGGGGTTCCGGAGGTGTTGGCTATTCCTAATTGGTTAAGGGTGTCGGACATTATCAGATTGTTGCTGTCCAATACCAGCACAAGCTCATTTGCTGCCGCAGGCCAGTTGCCTGCAAGCACTTCGTAAATGCGCTCGTTTTCGGTGTTTCTGCTTGATAGTTCGCGCATTCTGAAGGAGTTATAGTTTGTGCCCGCTTCTGCAACGAAGTTCATTTCCAGGCCGTATCGCATACGAATATCTGTATATAATGCCGAATCAAGGTCGTTTACGTGGTCAACATAGCCTTGGGTTATAACGTTGTGATGGGTGTTGTTTGGCGGAGGAGTATACGGGTAAATAGCGTCGCTCGGATTCTGGGTGGTTTCTTCATGGTTCATATAGCTTCTAAAGTCCATTACCGAACGGTTTACCTGAATAGGCATCTCGGCCAGAGTGTCGGTTTGTGCGCTTGCTATGTAGGCGTTAAACCCAAAGCTAACCGCCAATACCAATGCTACGCCAATTATGCCAATGCTGCCCGCAAAGGCGGTAATAAAGGTACGCCCCTTTTTGGTAAGCAGGTTTTTTAGGCTTAATGAAAGGGCAGTTATGTATGACATACTGGTTTTGTTGCGCTTGGGTTTTGCCTTGTCATTGCGAGACGGGCCTGCAGCGCCAACAGACGAAGCAATCTCGCGGTTAGAAGCACCAATCTTTGGGATTGCTTCGTTTGAATCCGGAATAGAATTGCTCGCAATGACAGGTTCTTCCACAATCGGATTGCTGTCTGATTGCAGTTTGCCGTCAAGCAGCTTAATGATGCGTGTGCTGTATTGTTCGGCAAGGTCACCGTTGTGAGTTACCATTATTACAAGCCGCTTTTCGGCTACAACTTTTAACAGCTCCATTATCTGTACGCTGGTGGTGCTGTCCAGTGCGCCGGTCGGCTCATCCGCTAAGATAATGTCAGGATTGTTTACAAGTGCACGTGCAATTGCCACACGCTGCATCTGTCCGCCCGACAGCTGGTTGGGGCGTTTGTGCAGTTGGTCTGTTAAGCCAACATCAGCCAGGGCAGCGGTTGCACGCTCTTTACGCTCGTGCTTTGATATTCCGGACAGGGTAAGCGCCATTTCAACATTGCCGAGCACAGATAAGTGCGGAATCAGATTATAGCTCTGGAAAACAAAACCGATGGAGCGGTTCCTGTATGCGTCCCACTCGTATGCCTTAAAGTCTTTTGTGCTTTTGCCGTTTATAATCAGGTCGCCGCTGGTGTAGCGGTCAAGGCCGCCAACAATATTCAGCATGGTGGTCTTTCCGCAGCCGCTGGGGCCAAGAATTGAAACAAACTCGTTTTTCCTGAACGAGAGACTGACGCCCGCCAGCGCTTCTATCTTGCTGGTGCCTGCCGCATATTCTTTTACAATGTTTTCTAATACTAACATGGTTGCTCCTTTCCATATTCTATGTCGGTTATGATGTTTAATACTCTTATAAATGTTTCAAAATCGTCTTTTGTCAACTTGCCGTTCCATTTGCCGGAAACTTTTTGCATTTTTGCTTTGTGCTTCCGGGCAAGCGCATGAGCTTTGGGAGTAAGAACTATCTTATAGTTTCTGTCCTGATTGGCGGACTCCTTTTGGCGCTCAACATAGCCTTTGGCTTCAAGGTCGGCAATGGTGCGCGATACCAGGCCTTTGGTAACACTGCCTGCTTTAGCCAGTTCAACAATTGTGTAGCCTTTGCCGTCGCGCCAGATGGGGAAGATAATGCGTGCCTGGGCATGTGTAATTTCGCTGCCAAGGTCAGCCTGAGCATGCTCAATTATTTTAATCAGCTTTTTTAGCTTGACTATAACTTCTTCCGGCGGAAGTGATTCTATTTCTTTATCCATAATGTATATTATACGCAAAGTAGGTTTACTTGTCAACCTATTTTGCAAAGATTTTAAACAAAACATATTGTGTTGAAAAAGTTTTTGTGGTATACTAAAGATACAAATAAAATTAAAAGGAAAAAACTATGAGTAATTTGCCGAATAAGACACTTGAAAGCCGAGCGGAGTTAAAGCAACGGACGGATATAGTTTCTGATATCTTTTTGTTTCCAAAGCATCAGTTTTATGTTTATACCAGCAACAGGGACGAGCCACTGCGGGACACCTTAATGAGTAAGCCGGTTGATTTTTTTGAAGAGAAAAAAGAACACCTTGCTTCTTTGCCTGATGAAGAAAAGAGTGCTGAGCGCGCACGGCTTCGTATGCCTGTTTTAGGCAAAACATGGGAGCAATTGAGCCAGATGTCGGAAAAGCTTGAAGATATGCTGGTGCGATAGGAGAAAAGCTTTATGGAGTCCATACAGGGGTACGATGCACAACCGCTTTCAGATGCAGTAAGCAAGCAGATTCAGGAGTTTGACCCGGCTCTTTTTGTTGGCATTGCGGCAGATTTAAAGCGTACACCCCAGCAACTTATAGATCAAGAAAACTCGTGTACTGTCCAACAGTATGTAGCAAAATATGGTAAAACGCCCGAGCAAATGTCGGAGGCTTTAAATAAGACGCCGGAAGAGTTGGCAGAAATTGTTAAGAATTTTACAAATGAAATTGTGGCCAGAGAAAAGGATTCTACACATCTTATGCCCGGACGCGAAGATTTGCGGGAGAAACTGGTAACAGATTATTTAAAAAAAGTTCCGAATAGGGATTCAAGTACAAATAAGGATTCAAGTACAAATAAGAAAACCATTACGGTTATTCTTGGCCCGCCTGCGGCCGGTAAATCTACACGCGCTGAAGAAATACAAAACGAAATGGGCGGGATTATTATTGACCCGGACATAGTTAAAACCGGCGAAGGTGATTATGAAGGGCTGCGCAAGGACTATGACAAGGGTTATGGCGTTTCACAAGTGCATGAGGAGTCCAGTGAGGCAACAAAGAAAATTTTGACTCAGGCAAGGGAAGAGGGCATGAATATTATTTACCCTGCCTTGGGCAGCAATGTAGATAAAATGCGTAAAATTTTGCAGGAGTTTTCGCGGGCGGGTTATGATGTTTCGTTGGTTTTAAATGATTTGCCTATCGAAAAGTGTGTACAGCGCAGCTATTTACGTTTTTTGAAAGAGCATATAAAGACCAATGGTGCAGCCGGCAGATTGGTTAGGGCCGATTTGGTATTAGGCATACAAGATGACTACTATAGGACGTTCTGCCAATTAATGCAGGAAAGCCGGGAAATGGAACTGGGGGGGGCAAGCCGCTTGTTAGCAAATTTGCTGCTTATTCAACCGATGTGCCTAGTGGTGAGGCAGCAAGAGAGATAGATTTGGAAACCATGGTGCAACGCACTCACGAAACGAGCCAGGAGGCTGTTCCTCCTATGGACGTATTAAAAAACAACCCGCCGACAGTGCGTTTGGGGCTGGAGCCGCTGGCAAAGCTTCAGGATGATGGTGTTATACCAACCCCCTACGCTGCGGCAGAACATAATGCTGCGCAGGAGGCCGCTGCCGCACTAGGGACAAAACAGAATGCCGGTGGCAGAGCGCCGGCCACGCGGATGGTAAGGTGATAATTTTGAGCAAAATAAAAAAAGCAGCTATGGCTGCTTTTTTTGCGCCGCGTTTGGCGGCGGCTACCCCGTCAAGCCTTCGGCTTGCCACCCCTTCGCAGGGAAGGGGAATTTTGAGGCGCTTTCTTTTTACTGGATTTCTTTTTCTTTCCAAAAATTATTAACGGTAAAAGCATTTCCTGTTTGGAGAGTCCGCCGCTGGAGGCTATTGTAATTTTCGGCTCAACCCCTTTGGGTGTTTTGTAATGCATTGCAGAGTTGGCTTTTGCAACTGCAATAAAATCGCCTATAAGTAAATCCAGACACGGACAAGCATCTTTACCAAGCAAGCCGCCGGCAACTATTTGTTTTGCAGTGTACAGTTTAAAATCCGTGCTGAAGTGGTGGTTAAACAGACGCGCAAATTGTTTGCGGCTTAACTTGTTTATTCCAAAGCTGATTGCGCGGCTGCAAACGGACGGAGGTCTGTTGAATGTAGCACAGATTTCCGGATAGTCTTCTAAATGGATGTTGTTTTGGATATTAATCATTCCGTGGCCGGACGACACAATAAACAATGTATCACCGGCTTTTTCCATCAGTTCGGCTAAATACAGTTCATGTTCTTGCAGAACTGCTTCGGCTTGGCCCGAAGCTGTGCCATGGGTGCTCATTGCTTTAGACAAATGCGGTGCATACGCAATAATTGCTTTTCTGCCGTTTTGCCGGGTCATTTTGTTAAGCACCGTATACATTTCGGCCATGTCGGAGTAGTAATAGTTGTTTTCGGCAATGTTACGGGTTTTTTGCGGGGTAAGGGTATGTATTTTTATTTGTGGTTTCTGCATGGCTTCAATTTGAGAAAATATGGTAGCAGGCGGCAGATAGCTCTCGTAATAGTCATCGTCTTTAAGGCTGACTCCGGTGTATGCGCAGGTGTTTTTGTATATGTCAATAACCTTATCTAGTTGCTCTATGTACATCTTTTGCCCCAGCCAGCCATTCGCAGCAGGGTAGCCTGCCGTAAACAAAGTGGTTAAACCGCACGCGGTTGTAGACGGGAAAACCGATGTCAGGCTGCCTTTCAGGTTTTTTCTGAGAAGAGAATCGGCCGGCAGAAGCTCCTGCAGACTTAATGTATTGAGGCCGTCCAAAATTAAAAACACAACGTTTTTGTAGTTTTTCTTCAGAGCAGACCTAACCCTGCCAAGCTTAGGCAGTTTTGTTTTTACTCCGCAATAATCTAAAACGCTTGCACCCAGTGCAAGTGTGCTTTTAGTGTATCTGGGTCTGGCTGATGCAATTTTAGTGTTGTTCATGTACATAGTATATAACAGTTTTTTAAATTTTTCAATAGGAAACCGAAAAACTCTTTTATAAAAGTTGTTTTATAATTTAGTACCGCGTAATTGCACAAGCATTAATTCCTCAACATCGCCGTCATCGTAGTTGAATATCAGCGGCTCATGGCTGGCAATTTTTCCGGTATAGAAAAAGCCCTGGTTCTGCCAGTTGCCTTCAAACCGCATGGTTTTATAAGCTTGCTGCAATTCCACAACATGCTCCTTTAAAATCATGGAGTCCACTCCGTCCAGGAAAAGAACCTTTACATGGTTTGCAAACTCCTCAATTATAGTAGCCGGATAATAAAATCCGTCGGGCGCCCATCTGGCAAAAACGGTTCGCACTGCGCCAACACCGCCGCTGGGGCTCTTTTCAAATGCGGTACTTGACCCGCAAAATTCACATCTAGCCAGTGTTGCTCCCGGCTCCGGGCTTATACTGGCACCGCACATGGCACATTTTAAAACCGTCATATTATAATTCTCCTTTGTTACTGGTTTTTAGATTATAACATAAAGTTTTAAAACTGCAAACAAAAAAGCCTTGCGGCTTCTATATTAACTTTGGCAGGGGTGGCTGGATTTGAACCAACGCGTGCAAGAGTCAAAGTCTTGTGCCTTACCGCTTGGCTACACCCCTAGAAGCGAGCAAATCCAACGCGAAGCGCGCAAATTGTGAAAATTTGCTTTTGGGCGCTTGCGGACAAAAACAGATTTTCAAAAATTGCGGGCACGCAGTGCTCGTTTGCGAGCGCCGACGGGTTGTATGACCGCCTGCGGTCATACACCTTATAACTGCATTGGTGCGGATGGAGGGACTTGCTCCGTGCCTTCGGCACTTTCACGCCTGGGCTGCGGGCTTCATCTGCCGCCGGCAGCGCCCTTGCCCGTTCAAGTCCTCCAACCTTAGGACTATGTTGGTGCGGATGGAGGGACTTGAACCCCCACGGTTGCCCACCAGATCCTAAGTCTGGCGCGTCTGCCAATTTCGCCACATCCGCTAGAGTTTCTTGGTGACCCATCCGCGATTCGAACGCGGGACAACTTGATTAAAAGTCAAGTGCTCTACCGACTGAGCTAATGGGTCATATGGCACGCCCGGAGGGAGTCGAACCCCCGACCTACGCCTTAGAAGGGCGTTGCTCTATCCTGCTGAGCTACGGGCGCACATCGGGGCGAATAGTGGGGTGAATAGTGGGATTCGAACCCACGACCTCCAGGGCCACAACCTGGCGCTCTACCTGCTAAGCTATATCCACCATAAATTGTTGGCAGGGGTGGAAGGATTTGAACCTCCGCATGCCAGAGTCAGAGTCTGGAGCCTTACCGCTTGGCTACACCCCTAAATTTTGGAGCGGGCGATGAGAATCGAACTCACATAGCCAGCTTGGAAGGCTGGAACTTTACCATTAAGCTACGCCCGCACATCTACAAAATAGACAGTCTCAAGTCTAGCATAACTCCCGGCTCGTGTCAAGGGAAAAATTAAATTTGCGCAAATTTTTGGTTTTGTATAAATTGCTGGCATAGTAGGTTTTTTTACTTAACAAAATGATATAAATATACTATAATAAGTCATTACAAAATTTAGAGGAATATTTAAACTATGGCAAACGAACCGAAGAAAAAAGCGGCCGCTCCTAAAAAGAGTGCTCCTAAAAAACCAAAGCCAAAGCCGCAGCCGGTGATTTTTAATAAATTAGTTGACTTATCCAGCCCAAAGCAGGGCAAGACCGAGCCGATGACCAAAAGTGCGCAGGAGTACGAAAACAAGAAGCGCGCAAGCAAGGTTAAAGGTATTATTATCTTTATTTCGGTTTGTGCCGTGGCACTGGTGGTGTTTATATTGGCAATATCCGCAAAAGCCGTTTTTGGAGCGGGTTCGGACATAACCGCTTTTATAGACAAACATATCTTTAATGAAGGCAACGAAGGCAATCCTATTATCAGCAGCATTATTGTGCTGGTGCTTGGTTATATTGCGGTTACCTTGCTGCAGTTTATTATAAAGCTGTTTGCAATAAAGGGCAGTAAGCGCAGAAAGACTATTGTTTCGCTTTTTGTAAGCCTTGCTAAATATATTGGTTATGTAATTGTTGTAATCATGCTGCTTAACACCTGGCATGTTGACCCAACAATTATAGCGGCACTTATTGCAGCCCTCGGTATAGCGCTTGGTTTTGGCGCCCAGGGGCTGATTGGTGACCTTCTTAGTGGGTTGTTCTTGATATTTGAGGACAGCATTAAAGTGGGTGATTATGTTACATTCGAAGATTATAGAGGAGAAGTGGTTGATGTTGGTATCCGCACAACGCGGATAAAAAGCCCATTAGGGGATGTTAAGGTAATAAACAACAGCGAACTGAAAAGCTTTGTAAACATGAGTATGCACCGAAGTATGGCAATATGTGATGTAACGATTGAATACGGCGAGAACATTGAGCGGGTAGAAAAGGTTATAAACGCGAACCTGTTAAATATTGCAGATGCAATTCCGGCGGTTAATGACGGGCCATGGTATAAGGGCGTGCAGGAATTTAGCGAGCGCGGCGTGGTGCTAAGAATAACTGCAAAATGCAACGAAGAAGACAGGTATCAGGTTATCCGGGACATGAACAGAGAAGTAAAGCGTATATTTGATAAAAACAATATTAAAATTGCGCTGAGAAAGATAGAACTATTTGATAAGAAGTAGAAAATTCCCGTTGTAATTCCCCTTTAAGATAAAGGGGTGCCCGAAGGGCGGGGTATGTGAAAAAGCTTTTGCGCCACCTTTGGTGACGGCTACCCCGTCTGCGCCTATGGCGCATCCACCCCTTCATAAAGGGGAATTGATACGGAAAGGAGCAGACATGAAAAATTACGAAAAAGAAATTGGCAAAATGGCAGATGTTTGCAAGGTGTCGTTTGTCGGCTCCGTGGACGGCGAGGGCTTTCCTAATATGAAGGCAATGCTTAAGCCCCGGAAGCGGAACGGCATAAAAGAGTTTTGGTTTACCACCAACACCAGCAGTATGCGGGTGGGGCAATACAAACAAAATCCTAACGCGTGCATATATTTTTACGACCGGAAGTTGTTGTATCACGGCGCAATGCTGGTTGGCACAATGGAGGTTTTAGAAGACGCCGCCACTAAAGAAATGATTTGGCAGCGCGGCGATACTTTGTATTACCGCAAAGGCGTAACCGACCCGGATTATTGCGTGCTTAAGTTTACGGCCAAGAGCGGGCGGTATTACCACAACTTTAAAACGGATAGTTTTGAGGTTTAAAAATTCCCCTTTTAAACCACCCCGCCCTCCGGGCGTACTCCCTTGGCGGGAAGGGAGAATTATACGAGGAGCATATATGGAAAACATGAAGCCGAGATATTTGGAAGTGGCCTATGAATGGAAAGAGGAATATGAAATTTAGCATTAAAAAACATTTTTCAGACTGGACTGTATTTGACTATTGTATAATAGCTTTTTCTGTGTTATCAATAGGAACTACGCTGATATTTTTTGGCGGAGACATTTTTGCAGGTATTACAAGTTTTATTGGTATACTTTGTGCGTTTTATCTGGCTAAAGGCAAACTGCTTGGTAAAGTGTTGGGTATTGCTATTTGTATTACATATTGTATATTATCTTACAACAACCAGTTTTACGGTGAGGTGCTGATATATGCGGTGGCATATTTCCCGCTGTTTGTATATGGTATTTATGAATGGGTAAAGCACCGCAACAAAAAAACCGGAATTGTAATTGAGCGCAAGTTGTCGGAAGTTGAGTGGCTGGTTATTGCGCTAAGCCAGGGTGTGTTTTTTGCGGGCATCTACTTTTTGCTGGAAGCGTTCGGTACGGCACTGCTCTTAATAAGTACTCTTTCGGTTGTGTCCGGCACATTTGCAATTTACCTCTTGTCACGCCGCAACAGGTACGGCTTTTTAATGCAGATAATTAATGACATTATTATCGGGGTACTATGGCTGATTCCGATACTAGCCGGCAACCTGGCTCTGCTGCCGATTTTCTTAAACCCGGTTATAAACCAGGTTAACGACATTATGGGTATTGTAAACTGGGCTAAGGTCAACCGCAATGTAGTGTATGAAGACGACATTGCGTACCGCAGGCTGGCGGGTTTTGACAAAAAGAAGGTGTTTGGTTTGATTGACGAAATGAACAGTGAACTGGGTAATCCCGAACTGTTTGTGCCGTACTCGGAACTTGAAAAACAGAATCTGTTTAACGAAAACTACGGTATTGCGGTTGGGGCGTTTGATAAAGAGCGGATTATTGGGTTTTCTGAACTGTGTACCAACCAGAAGTTTTTAGAAGAATACAAGGTGCTGATGGATATGCCATTGGAGCGGGTTGCGCAGATTTCGCTGAATTTGAACCTGCTGCTGAACAAGCGCGGGCATGTTATGCTTAAATTAATTAAAGAGCAGATTTTAAACGCAAAGGCAAAGGAGCTGTCAACCGTAATTATGATGCTGCACCCAAGCCTGCAGAGCGAGCAGAAGGTTTTGGAAAAAGCCGGGTTTAGCTATGTAAAAACCGCCACGCTTGAAAATGGGTTTGAGCGCAAGTTTTTTGTGATGAGTGTTTAGGAATGAGGGCAAGAGCAAAGCCGAGAGTGTGCGAATGGGGATTTGTGCTGCAACTATAAACGCCAGCCGGATGGGAGTGCTAAACAGTATGCCGTGGCGGCATGAGACGGAGGAGTTGTATAGCCGGCAATTTGGTAGTAAAAGGAGAACATAATGCTGAAGTTTAACTTTGAAAATAAAAGTGAGATTATTTTTGGGTGTAATGACGAACTGGTTTTGGCTAAGACCTTAAAGCGGTTTGGTGCGTCTAAAGTTTTAATTTGCTATGGAGGAGGAGGAGGGCACTATTTAAACAGCATTCTTGAAAGGGTTAAAGCTGTACTGACAAGTGAGAGTCTGCAATTTAGCGAATTTGGCGGAATAATTGCCAACCCGTTGAGAGGACATGCGCTGAAAGGTGTTGAGGCTGCGAGGGAAAGCAAGGCGGATTTTATACTTGCCATTGGCGGAGGAAGCGTTATTGATACAGCAAAGTTTATTGCGGCCGGAGTAATGAATGCTAATGTTTGGTCGCTTTTTCAAAGCGGAGATGCGGCAGGTTTAGAAACGGCATTGCCGCTTGGTGCGGTGCTTACAATTCCGGCAGCCGGCAGCGAGGGCTCCAGCGGTACGGTGATAAGAGACGAGTTAACCGGCAAGAAGTACGCCATAATGGCAGAGTGTCTCAGGCCCAAGTTTGCGTTTATTAATCCTGCATATTGCACCACATTGCCCAGCCAGCAGATTGCAAATGGCGCGTCGGACATTTTGGCGCATTTAATGGAGCGATACTTTTCGCCTCAGAAGAACATAAGGGTAACCGATAAATTGTTAGCAGCCGCAATGCAAAGTGTGCTGGAAATTGCTCCTACGCTGTATAAAGACAGCAAAAACTATGATTTGTGGTCGGAGTTTTGCCTGCTTGGGCTGATTGCGCACAATGGCATGTTGGATATGGGCAGGGGAATTCAGGACTGGGCATGTCATGTAATTGAAAACAATTTCTTATCCGGAACGCATAACATTGCGCATGGTGCGGGGCTGGCCATAATGTTTCCGGCGTGGCTGAAGCATGTGGGCAAAATGCGTCCGGCTAAGGTGTTGCAGTTTGCTAAAGAAGTTATGCAGGCAAGCGGAAAGACCGAAGGAGCGATAATTTCTGACGGGATAGCAAGGCTAGAAAGTTTTTACAAAACATTAAAGCTGCCAACGACATTGAGTGAAGTCGGCATTGATGCAGATGATGTTAAAAAACTTGCCGCCGACACATTTCCGGTTGACATTACGCTTGGCGGCTACGGACAGCTATCGTTTAATGACATTGAGAGAATAATTACACTAGCAAAATAAAAACCGGAGGTCGTTATGGACAATTGTATATTTTGTAAAATTATTGCAGGGGAGATTCCGTGCTATAAGGTTTATGAGGATGAGTTTGTTTTAGCGTTTTTTGATATCTATCCGGCGGCCGAGTATCATACGCTGGTGATTCCAAAGGCGCATTTTGTAAATATGTTTGATGTCCCTGAGGAAGAGTCGGCGCATATAATGCGTGCAATTAAAAAGATTGTTAAACTATACGAGGATAAGCTAGGGCTTAAAAACCTGCAGGTGCTATGCAGCAGCGGTACGGAAGCTCAGCAGGAGATAATGCACTTACATTATCATATTGTGCCCAGAGCGTTGGGCGACGGCCAAAACGTGAAATGGGCAACCCACCCCGAGTGGGAAGACAGGTTTAGTGAATTGTTGGAAAAATTGAGATAAGGAGAAAAAATATGAATCCGATTATTATGCAAGTTGTTGTATGGGCAATAATTATTGCCGTTTGCACACTTATTTGTATCTTTGGCAAAAAGCTGCCATACAAATTAACCAGGGCAATAAAAATATCGCTGGTGTTTGCGTTTAGTGCCAATCTGCTTACAAATCTGCTGCGCGGCACCCAGATAAACAACAATGTGGCAACGCTAACAGGGCATACCGAGCCGATTTTGTTTATGGTAGGTATTTGCCTAGGGTTAGCACTGATTACCTACTTAATTGTTTATCTTGTTAAAGACGAAGAGCTTCAGCGCAAAATATTTTTTGGAATAGCCATAACAATTTTTGCAGCCACAATGATGTTTTGGGCTATTGAGTTTGTTCATCTTACGAAAAGTTTTCCGGCGCACTTGTGCCGCCAGGTTGCTTATTTGTTGCCGGTGATATACTTTATGAAAAAAGGAAGGCAATATACTCTTCCGTTTATAACTTTGGCTGCATTTATTGGCGGAGTATCTACAATATTCTTTAATTTCGGTATTTATAAAATTGATTTATTAAATTATGGAATACTGGACCAGATAACTGTTCATGCACTCATGATAATCTTTGCAGTACTCATGTGGAAGACAGGCGAGGTTAAGCACAGCCTCCACCATATCTGGCAGTTTGCAATAGGAATGCTTATATGCACAGTTTTTGCGCTTGGGCAGAATTACACAGACTTCCTCAGAAGCGGCGACTGGGGTGACGCAATGTATATAAAAGATATTATAGCGGAAGGGATTGCTCCGACCTGGGCGTTTATTTTAGTCGTCTTTGCCGTTGCGTACAGCGTAATACTTGGCGGAGTATACGGAAAAAATATAAAAAAATTGTTTAAGAAGAAAGTCAAGCCTAAAGAAATAGAGCAAAAAGAGCCGTAAAGGCTCTTTTTTAAAATAGTTTGTTAAATTGTTTGTATCTTTTATTTTAAAAATGTATAATCTAACTATTACATAATACTGCCTGCCCCCTTATGCCATTTTTACGGGGTCAGACACAGGAGGAAAAATGGATAGTTCACTTGTAGGCTGGATTTTAACCGGCATTGTAGCCCTATTTTTGCTTTTCGGCATAATGTGGGGTGCAATAAGGGGCCTTATAAAATCCGGATTCAGAACCGGATGGATTGTGCTGACGGCGGTAATTTTGCTGTTCCTGACGCCAATTATTACGTCCAGTATTTACACTGTTAATTTAAGTTTTGCGGGAGATATGCTGGCCGGAATGCTTCCGGACACCGTTACATTGCCGGCAACGCTTACCATACAAAGCCTTATAGACTGGGCGCTTGCAAGCTATTTGCCGTTTGACGTTTCGGAGCTGGGAGCTACCATAGAGCTGATTCAGAACCTGCCGTTTTTGCTGATAAACGCGTTTGTGTTTCTGCTGCTGTTCTGGCTTACCAAAGTTGTGCTTTGGCCGATATGGGCAATTATTGCTGCAACTGTTCCGCCGTTTAAGAAAAAGCGCAAGGACGGAACCCCAAGAAAGAAATTCAGACTTGCGGGTATGGCTGTTGGTGTAGTGCTAGGTTTGTTTGTAGCCAGCATGACACTTATGCCTGTGCTTGGAATACTTGACATTGTTGTTACCGTTGACCGTAAGACTGCCGAAAAGCGCGGTCCCAGTGCAAACGGGCTTGTTACCGAGCTTGCGGGCGCAGAGGCTATGAGTTATGTTATGGCATATGAAAACAGCCCTGCAAGATACATATTACGATACACCGGTATGGAATGGGTAGGAAACATTTTCTACACTAAGTTATCTACTGTTACCGTTGGAGATGGTGCCAGCAAAAAGTCGGTTAACCTGAAAGAAGAAATAGTTAATGCTGCTATGCTGGCCGCCGATGGTCAGGAACTGTTTAGTATGTTTGCCATGCTGCAAGACGGAACCATAACACAGGACGACCTGATGAAGATGCTGGGGCTGGCCAGAGACGTGGTTAACGGAGTGTTTGACTCCAACATTGTTAAGATTGTTGCGGACGAGCTTATTCCTGTGCTTATAAACATGCTGCTTGATGAAAGCGACGATGCATGGTTTAAACTGTCTGACCTTAAGCTGGGCAACGACAGGCTTGAGGACCTGCTGACAGGCAGTTTAACAGAGTTTAAGAAAGTTGTAATGGACACCATTAAGCACGACGTAAACCAGTTGTTTGATATTGCGGATGCGCTTGGTGAGTCGGGAATTCTGCTGGAGCTTCTTAAGCCGGCAAGCGGAACAGTAAACTTTGAGTTTATCCTGTCTAAGATAGACGATACGCTGATTAAGGCAATTTCGGACGGAATTTTTGGTATGCACATGGTTGAAGGAATTGCCGTGCTTGCACTTGAAACTGCATTCCATTATGTAGCAGACTTAATTGATACAACAATAAACGTTGGTGAAACCGAAAAGCTGGTAGATATTGAGGGGCTTAAGACCACATTTGAAAAGGTTTTAGGTTTCGGACTTGAAATTGTAGGCGGAATTGACTTTAACAACGACAACTACTTTGAACAGGCCGGCAATGTGATGCTGGTGGTTGGCAAGCTGCTTGACACCTTTAAGAAGGACTTCTCGCCTGTAGCATGGCGTGAGCTTATGCCTGCAGTAATGGGTATGCTTGAAGATATGCTGTTTGAGGCTATTGACGGCGGAGACCTTGGATTTAAATTGCCCGATGAGTTGGTTAATGCAATCAGGGACTGCCTTGGAAACATTATAAGCTGTCCATCTTTTGAGGAAGAATTTGCTAAGTACGCAGACATTATGAATGACATTGGAGCACTTGTTGACTCTTTAAGCGGTGAAGGCGAGTTTGATATTACCAGCCTTGACCTTGCTGTGGTTGGTAACATACTGGATACAATACGAATCTCACACATTTTTGGCGACCCAGTGTTTAGCAACATTGTAACAGGCTTTATAGGCATGGCAGGCACCTTAATGGGTGAGCTTGACGACGATGACCCGATGAAACTGATGCTTGACGGATTGCTTAGCCAGATTACAGATAACATAACCGCGTTTAACGAGTCGGGTGAAAAATATGCCGATGCATTGCCAGAACTTATGGGCTTGTTTGGCGTGTTTATGGACATTTTTGACGCAGGCATTACCGACCCGCTGGAAATTCTTGAATCTCCGCTGTTTGCAGAGCTTGGTGCGGCGCTTGATGCTATTAATGCCAACAAGCTGCTGAAAGGCGTGCCGGACTTTGTTCTTGGAGCATTGTTGAGCATTGCGGGAGAAACATTCCTGGGTGACGAGCCTGATATGCTTGACCCGATGAACATTGCAATCAGTGATATATTTACTATTCTTGGCGAGAACATTACCGACAATGACATTTGCTATGAGCAAGAGTTTGTTAACCTGCAAGGCTTCTTTGCAACAATTATGGGCTTAATGGATGACCCGGAAGCTTTCCTTGGAGAAGACCCGATGGGAGCGCTTACCGGCATTCTGGATGCGCTTAACGGAATTGTAAACGGCGATGCCGGTGCCGACCCGGTTGTACCGCCAAGCCAGTTGATTACTGCCGAAGTTGTGGAAGTTATTGACAGACTGATTATAGGAATGTTTTTAGATATGGCACCCGGTATGATGACAGGTGCACCGTCTGAGTTTGGTGATTTAATTACCGAAATGCTTACAAACTACGGCACCGCAACCGAGGTTAATTACGGAATGGAGCTTGCTAACCTGCTTGACCTGTTTGGTGTGGCTATGACGCTGCCTGCACTGACAACCGAGACTGACACTGAAGTGATAATGCAAAAAATTGGGGAAGCGCTTACCAACCTGAATGCTATTGCAGACAGCAACGGCAAGATAGTTACTCCGGGAGTTGCTTATGCGGTAATTGACCTGATTAGTGATATAGCACAGGGCGTTTTTGCAGGAATGCTGCCTGCAATGATGGATGAACTGTTTGGCGGTATTGTTGCTCAGCTCAATATTGAACTTGACGGCTTGCTCACATATCTTGCAGTGGCTCCGTTTGAAAAAGAAGACTTGTTTGACAGCAGCACAGGGCTGTTACCAGACGTTGAAGGCGCATTAATCAATGAAATAACAGGCTTAAGTCTTGCCCAGTTGTTTGCACTTCAAGCGGTGCTCAGTGATGAATCTCCTACGGGCTTTGTGGTGGTTATGGGAACGCTTATTGGCGAAGCTGTTACACTTCTTTTAGACCCGACTGATGCAACCGGTCATGGACTTACAACTACCGAAGCTGATATCCTGCTTCACATTGACAGCTTGTCAAGCGCAATTGACAACTACCTTGCATCTCTTGCGTAAGTAATAATCAAATAAAAAGCCTCCCTTAAATGGGGGCTTTTTGTTTTAAACCACCCCGCCCTTCGGGCACCCCTCCGTGGCTAGGGGAATTACATTCTTTTGCTTGCCAACAGGCTAGAAATCTGTTACAATAAACCCATTAACCACACCCCGCCCTTCGGGCGCCCCTCTTGCAGAGGGGAATATTAAGGAGAAAAATTATGGAGAGAACCTACATTATGATAAAGCCGGATGCTATCAAGCGCGGGCTTATGGGAGAAATTATTACCAGAATTGAACATCATGGCTACAAAATTACAAACGCTAAAATGTTTAACATGACAGAGGAAGTGCTTAATGAGCATTACTCGCATATTATGAGCAGAAGCTTTTACCCGGAGATTGTGGCATATATGCAGGGCGGGCCTGTGCTGGGTATGGTTGTTGAGGGCAAGCGTGTAATTGAGGGCATGAGAATACTAATGGGCGCAACCAAGTACTTAGAAGCAGCACCCGGTACAATCCGCGGCGACTACAGCTTTATGGACGGCGAGAACCTGATACATGGCTCGGACAGTGCTGAAAACGCCGAGATTGAGATTAAAAGATTTTTTGGAAAGAACGCGTAAAAAAAATCACCCTGCGGGGTGATTTTTTAGTGAACAGGGAACAGGGAACAAGTATAGGTCGCTGGCGCTCCAAAAAGATGTGGCAGCGAAGTGACGGGGAATGTGATTTGCGAAGGCACCTAACAGACCGCGTCAGCTTTGCTAGCCGCATCTTTAGTTATTAAGTATTAAGTATTAAGTGCTCCGCATAGAATACAGCATGTTTGAGTGGGTTACGGAGTTTCTGGTTTCGGTATTCGGGCAGGCTAACTGGCTTGCGGTTATGATTGTATCTGCGCTTCCTATGCTGGAGTTTCATACCGCTATCCCGTTTGGGATGTCGGCCGAAATTTGGGGAGCTAATGCCATGAGCCCGTTTGCGGCGTTTTTTTGGGGGTATCTTGGTTCATGCGTAATTATGCCGGTGATACTATTAATAGGATTGCCGATTATGAACCGGCTGCGCAATACCAGGCTGTTTAGAAAAGCAGTTGATGAGTTTGACAAGAAGTTGCGTAAGAGCAAAACCAAGATTGAGGGCAAGGCAGCAGAACGTGCCGGCAAAAAGCATAATCCGGCAATGATAGATTTTTATAAGATAATAGGTGTGGTGCTGTTTGTTGCGCTGCCGCTGCCGTTTAGCGGGATATACGCCGGCTGCCTGGTTGCGCTGATACTGGGCTTAGGATTCTGGAAGTCTTTATTAGCACTGCTTGCGGGCAACCTGATAACGGGCATATTTATGGTAGCGGTATGTACGGTGTTTCAGGACTTTGTTACATATATGCTGGGCGCATTTTTTGTAGGGGTTTTTGCGGCACTGCTGTTTGCGCTGATTAAGGTAATTGTAAAACCAAAAGCACTTAATACTTAATAACTAAAGATGTGGCTAGCAAAGCTGACGTGGTCTGTTAGGTGCCTTCGCAAATCACATCCCCCGTCACTTCGCTGCCACATCTTTTTGGAGCGTCAGCGACCTTCAACTGATATCTGACATTTGATATCTGATATTTGTTTGCGGGTTTTTTCCGTATAAGTTTGACTTTTGCGTGGTTTTGTGGTAATATTGCTTGTGAAATAGAGGAAACTATTAGCACACTGTATCCCGTCACCAGGTGACATCCCTCTTTAAATGGGAATATAATGATACTAAGGAGAGGCCGCTTGAGTACAAACAAAGAAAACATTGAAAAGTTTACAGACAAAGCAGTGGGGTTTGCTAAATACCGACCGCCGTATGCTACAGCGTTTTTTAAATATCTGCTTACTAAGGTAAACGATGCGGGCAACACGGTTGTGGCAGACATTGGTGCCGGTACCGGGCTGTTTAGCAAGGGCTTGCTGGATCATGGTTTTAAAGTGGTGTGTATTGAACCTAATGCGGCAATGCGGCTTGAGGCAAGCGTGTATCTTTCGGAGCAAAAGGGCTTTAAAATAATTGACGGGGCTGCCGAGTTTACCAATCTGCCGGCAGACAGGTTTGACATTGTAACGGCGGCGCAGGCGTTTCATCTGGTTAACCGGGAGGCGTTTCTGGCTGAAGCAGAGCGTATTTTAAAGCCGTACGGCAAGCTGGCGCTTGTATGGCATATGCAGGATACAGATATTGCGCTGTTTAAAGAAATAGCCGAGATAAATCATCAGTTTTGCGCCAAGTTTAAGGGCTTTGCCGAAGGCGTGGACTACAAAAACCCGGATGAATTTAACGAGATGTTTATGCCCGGTGAGGTTGAGTACAAGTTGTTTGATAACAGTATTTTGCTTACGCGTGAGCAGTTTATGGGCTGGATTATGGCGGCATCGTTTGTTCCGCCGGTTAACAGCTGCGAACATAAAACATACTACAATGCCATAAGCGACCTGTTTATCCGCCATAGCGTGGCCGGCAAAATCACGGTTCCGCTAAAAACGGTTAGCTACGTTGGGATTATTAGGTAGGCTCAAAAAATCACCCAAAATTCCCCTTTAAGATAAAGGGGTGGCGGCGGAGCCGACGGGGTATATGAAAAAGTGTTTTAATTTCTCTAAAATCCGTTGACAAAAATATAAATCGGTATATAATATAAGTATTAAAGGAGATATATTATGCAAAAAATTGTGCGTAACATCTTCAATATCCCCACTACAACCACTACCGAATAGATAGTGTGTTTTGTGCGTGTCAATTAGTTTTTAAACGGCAGCCCGGAACACCGGGCTGCCGTTTTTGTTTTTAAAGCAAGGGTTTTAACGGTAGCCATAACAGGCCGCCGTTTTTATTTAAAATAATTAAGGAGAATTAAGAAAATGAAATTATCTAATATGGGGTTAAAAACCCGGAAGACAATAGGAAAGGAGGAAGTATATGCTTCCGAGTTTTTGCTGCAAAGCGGACAGTTAAAACGCTTTAGTGCCGGCTGTTACGGCTTTGGAACGCTGCTTGTTAAAACTAAGCGTAAACTGGAGGATATAATTCGTAAGCATTTAGACAACGCAGGCTGCGCCGAGGTACAATATTCCATTCTGCAGGCAAGGAAGTTTTGGGAAGATAGCGGCAGATGGCAAAAATACACGGATAGTGGAACGATGTTTGTATCAAAGGGCAGGCACAGCGACTATTCGATATGCGCAACTGCCGAGGAAATGAGTTGCGAGTTTTTAAAGGGGCATATACAGAGTTATAGGGATTTGGGATTCTGCCATTATCAAATCGGAACAAAGTTTAGAGACGAACTGAGGGCGCAAGGCGGACTATTAAAAAGCAAAGAATTTAATATGATGGACGCCTACTCTTTTGATGAAAGCAGAGAGAAAATGACTGAGAGTTATGATAGAATTAAGGTGGCGTATTTTGAAATTTTTAAAGAACTGGGATTTGATAGTATAAAAGCAATTAAGTCAATTAACGATATGGGTGGCAGAATAGCCAGCGAGTTTATGTTTTTTGATGAGGAGTATGGGCAGGATACAATTTATTGCAACGATGAATTGGGGCTATATGTAAACGGCGAGGTTTTTGAGCTGGAAGAGGAGGGACTTAAAGAACTGATATTGCGTGAACATAAGGATATAGATAAGTCAAAGTTTGTTAAGCGCAAAGCAACCGAGGCAGGACATATATTTCAGAACGACCAGGTGTACAGCAAAATGATGGGAGGAACATTTATAAACCGGGAGGGCAAGCAAGACTATTACTGGAACGGGTGTTATGGTTTTGGAGTGTCGCGCATGCTATGTTTGCTTGTAGTCAACTCGCTCCGCAAATACGGCAAACTGATTTGGGAAGATAACGTTGCTGCGTTTAAATTAAACATTATTGCTAAATCGGATACTCTGGATGCGGCAACACAGATTTATAACGAGCTGGTTGCGCAGGGATTGGAGGTTTGCTTAGATGATAGAGACTTAACGATTGGAGAAAAGATAAAAGACAATGAGTTATATGGAATAAGACGAATGCTGATTGTTGGAAAAAGTTTTTTAGAAACCGGCAAGCTTGAGTATGAAGATAGGCTGACTGGTGAGAAGAAGCAGTTGTCCAAAGAAAAGGTGCTGAGCATTTTGCGAGAGATAATTAGATAAAACAAAAACAAGGCGTAATGCCTTGTTTTTGTTTGGGCAGAATGCTATACTTCCCGTAAAGCAACCAGGAGAATGATATGAAAACACATATGAGAATATTTACGCTTACGAATGGAATCCGGCATTTTAGTGCCTGGAGTAAAGCTAGGGGGACGTGGAAGTTTGCTGACCATGCTAAGGCTATTAATAAGCTGCTGGTGCCAAAGACGCCTGAGGGCAAGAGCTTTGTGCGCATAGGCAGGGACCATGACGGCGGCTATGTAATGGTGGATGACTTTAAAAAGGATTCGGCGGCATATAGCATTGGTATCTGGAAAGACACCTCGTGGGATGTGGATGTAGAAAAGCGTAACATGGATGTTTTTATGTATGACTACAGCATTTCTTATCCCGAGGTAGACGGACGGAAGAAGTTTTTCAAAATTGGAATTTGCGGCGAAAACAACAAGGGCAAGAATATGCTTACTCTTGAAGAGATGCTGGTTAAGGACGGCAACTTTGACCGCAATGACATGATTCTTAAAATAGATATTGAAGGCGCGGAATGGCCGGTTTTCAGCACGCTTTCCGAAGAAATACTAAGTAAGTTTTCTCAAGTTGTGGTTGAGTGGCATTGGGTTATTCAGCGTCTTAAAAAGCGCGGCGGATATTATGAGCAGATGATTGAGGCATTTAACAGGATTAACAAAACGCATCAGGTGGTTCATGTGCACGGAGTAAATCAGGCGTTGTACACAATGATAGGCAATGTGCCAATGTGCAATGTTTTAGAGGTTACTTACCTAAGGAAAGCGGGTAATAAGTTTTTAAACGTAAGCAGCAATGAAGCAAGGGCGCTAGACAAGCCATGTATGAAATGGCTGCCCGAAGTAAGTTTTGGTTTTGATGATTGCAGGGATGAATAAACGCATAAAAGTTTTTTTGAGTTTTCCAAAAAAAAGGATTGAAAACCAGCTGGTAGTATGCTATACTACCATTACTCTTATTTCTTCTTTGTTATTTTAATCTTTGCCCTCATAGTATAGTGGTTAGTACGCTGGCCTCTCACGTCGGTAACACGGGTTCGAGTCCCGTTGGGGGTACCAATCGAGCGGTATACGCACACCCTGCGTTATCCAAATTAGAAGTTGCTTTTGCCACTTCTTTTTCTTTTGCATTTCTAAACTCGTTGTTTAACAAAAAAGATTTTTTTTACATAAACTGACTGTATGTAAAAGGAGAAATTATGTACAACAACAACCATTACGGGGTATACATACAGCAAAGCAAACCCCGCACAGATTATGGCCCAAACCCGTTTGTCATTGACATAAACAAAGCAACGCTTGCCAATGATACATATCGCACAGCTCTTTGGACGGGCAAGCATTTACAGCTCACGCTTATGAGTGTTAATCCAAATGAAGATATCGGGCTGGAAGTTCACCCGGACACCGACCAGTTTCTTAGAATTGAAAAAGGCATAGGCGTTGTTCAGATGGGCAGCAGCCGTGACAATTTATCTTTCCAGCAAAACGTTTATGATGACTGTGCAATCTTGGTTCCTGCCGGAACCTGGCATAACGTAACAAACACGGGAAGAGAGCCCATGAAAATTTATTCTATCTATGCACCTCCGCACCATCCTTGGGGTACGATTCATCAAACAAAAGCAATTGCGGAAGCAAGCGGAGATTAAGCTTGCACAAGAAAGTGTTTCGGCACTTTCTTTTTTGTTTTGTAAAACCGAATAAATGTGGTACAATAAACACAAGGAGAAAAGAGATATGTTTTTGTATTTAAAGCAGAAGGTTTTTACAATTGCAGACAGGCTTACTTTTTATGACCAGAATCAGCAGGTGGTTTATAAGGTTAAGGGCTCGCTGTTTAAGATTCCGCCAAGGCTTAATATAACTGATGCGGCGGGTGCCGATGTTATTCAGGTTAAGAAAAAGCTGTTCAGGTTTTTCAGAACTTACGGCATTGTTGACCTTGCTAACGGAAGCGAGATTGGAACGATAAAGCGTAAGTTTTCGCTTAACAAAAACTTTAAAATTACTGTAGGAGAACAGAACCTGAAAATTGCGGGTTCGCTGTTCGGGTTTGAGTTTAATGTGGTTAACGAGCAGGGCGAGTCGCTTGTAAACGTAAAAAAGAAATACATTTCATGGGGCGACAGCTACGAGGTGTTTATTGATGAAACCAGGTTAGAGCCTCCGGTTGCCTGTGCAATTTGCGTAGCCTTTGACCATGCAGTGCACAACCAGAAGCGCAAAAACCGGTCATTTATCAGGTAGCGTAAATCTTTACAAAGCCTATTGACTTGTTGGGCTTAGTGGGATATAATGGGTTATATTAATTGCAAAAAGGAAGAAACAAACAATGGCAAAAACAGCAGCAGGAAAACCAAAAACGTTCTACGTTGATTCATCACTTGGGCTCAGCCTTGTGGTGCACAACGAGTTGGGAGCGCGATGGGGAGAGTTTGAATGTTCGGTTGCTTCGTTAACGCAGGATATTAACAGAATAACGGCAATGATTAGGTATAGAGATGACCCGCAGCTGCAGGAGTCGGTTGACTTTTCCGGCGGCATAATGGAGCTGTTGAAAGACTATGGCGTGAAGGACATTAACGACATATCTGACATGGAACAGCGCCAGGAGTTTTTTGAAAAATATTGTTTTACACTTATTTTGAGAGAGCGTAAAACGTCTCTTACCAAAATTATTAGTGCGGGAGGCGACCTTGTTATAGGGGAAGACCCTTACAAGACTGATACCTCTTCGCTTTATATAAAAAACTATAAAGAATATTACAAAACAAACGAGGCCGGTATAAAAGCAAAGACCATTCCTTTTCCGGACAAGGCGCTTGCGCTTGCGGAAGAGCGCCTGAGCAGAGGTCCGCTTAAGGAAGTTAAGCGTGCGGCTGATAAGCCCGACATGGACGTAGTAGAACCGATTAAATTTGAAGCGTAATTGTAAAAAGCAGTGATACAATCACTGCTTTTTAAGTGAACAATGAACAAGTAACAGGGAACAACGGTGGGTCGCTAACGCTCCTTCGTCTGCTGGCTCCGAGGACAGTCTCGCAGTGACGGTAAACGAAGTTATCATCTATTATTCACTTTCTATTTTTGGCAAATATATGCTATAATTCGATATGAAATTTGCGCATTTCCGTCCGCTGCTGGTTGTGTTTGTTGCACTGCTTGCGGGGCTGTTTACGGCGGGGCTTGCCGGCATAGCAGGCTGGTGGGTGATTTTAATAGTAATAGGAGTTGGTGCGGCTGCACTTGCTGTTTGTTTTGTGCCATGGAAAAGTGCAGTGCTTAAAACACAGATGAAAGCAGCCGGAAAAGTGCTGGTTTTGGGTCTGGCAGTAATATTGATTGCTCAGCCTATGTTTTTTATAGTTAAAGCCACATCCGAAGCCGGTTTTACGCCGGGCGGATATCCTGTAGGGCATATGTATGAAATAACCGGAGTGATAGACGGCACTCCGCTTGTGCGGGAAAAGGTAATGTATATCCGCCTGCGTGATGTTGTTGCGGAATACAACTTCCAGCAGACTCATATAAAAGAAAAACTGCGTCTGACGGTGTTTTTAAATAATGCAACCGAAGAGGCGGCTGTTTTCGGACTGCAGGCAGGCAATAAAATCTGGTTTGCATCCCGAATTGAATCCACGCCTGTTTTTGAGGAAGACGGGAGCATAAACGGCTTTTCGTATGCTGACAATACGCTTTATGCGGCAACCGCGCATTTTACCGATGTAAAGTTTTTAGAGGCGGGTGAAAAGAATTTTACTGAAAAGATAACCGGCTATGTTGGCAATATCTTAAGGCAGGGCATGGGCAATAAATACGGCGGATTTGCTTTAGCCGTGCTGCTTGGTGACAGAAGCGGTATAGACATGGAAATGCGTGACAACTTTAGGGACACGGGAGTTGCGCACTTAATTGCAATATCGGGCCTGCACGTTGGTTTTATTGTGCTTATGCTGATGTGGTTGTTAGTCAGATGCAAGTTAAGCGTAAAATGGCAGACCGTAATTGTTGCGGCGTTTTTGCTCTTTTACTGCATTATTTGCGGACTGTCGCCCAGCGTGCTGCGGGCAAGCCTTATGGCGGTATTCATTCTGCTCGGGCGTTGTTTTGGAGAACAATATGACCCGCTTAGCAGTGTGAGTCTGGCGGGCATATTAATTCTGTTGTTTGCACCGTTGTATGCGTTTAATCTTGGGTTTTTGTTATCGTTTGCCAGTGTGTTCTGTATCTTTTTACTGATGCCTATATTTATGTCCTGGTTCAGGTTTTTGCCTAAGTTTTTATCAAGCACAATTGCTGTAACCCTGGCCGCAACTATCGGTACCGCTCCGCTGATTATTATGTTTTTCGGAACGTTTCCTATTTACACATTGCTGACCAACCTTGTGGTTGTTCCGCTGTTTGGAATTGTGTATTGTGTTACTGCGGTTATGCTGATAGTGTGTTTGCTCACCAGCTGGTTTCTGCCGTGGATGCCGTACATTTTAAAACTGCCGAGCTACGGCTACCTGCTTTTAGACTGGATAACCGCATGGATAGCAAAGTGGCCGTTTGCGGTGGCGGAGCTGTACCTGAAGCCGTTTATAGGCACAGTCTGTTATTATGTGGGAATATTTGCGGCAAGCCGGTTTTGCTTGCTGCTGCCAAAGATTAAAATGATAAGTGCCGGTGTATTGTTTGGGATTTGTGCGGTGGAGTTTGTGCTGATGCAGGTTATTGTGTAATTTGGTTTGTAAAAATTCCCCCTTAAGCTAAGGGGGTGGCGCAGAGCGCCGGGGGTTGTGGTAATCCGAGTTTTTGCGCCGCCTTTGGCGGCGGCTACCCCGTCCGCTTCGCGTCCACCCCTTCGGAGAAGGGGAATTTTTATTGCTTTTGCTGTCAAAACATGGTATTATAGTTTTATGAAATTTGCGGATTTAAAGCAGAGTTTAAAAACTAAGGCAGAGCCCGTGTATTTAGTTACCGGTGATGACTTGTATCTGCGTGCGGCGGCGGTAAGGCTTATTACCGAGCGCTGTGTGCCCAATATGCCTGACCTTAATATGGTTAAGTTTACCAGTGAGGCTGCGGAATTTAGTGATGTTGTTAATGCTTGCTTAACTCTGCCAATGATGGACGAGTTCAGGCTGGTAATAGTAAAAGACTGGGAGCCCAAAAAGACGGAGTCTAACAAAAAGCTTCTGGCTGATTATATTACAAGCCCGGTTCCGTCGGCTTGCCTTGTTTTGGTTGCGGAACCGGACGACGGGTTTTACAAGACTGCTGCGGCCGGCGTATGTGTAGTGGACTGCAATAAGCTGGATTTGCCGCTGCTTAAAAAGGTAACACAGTCTTTTTTTGCAAAAGATAAAGTAGCAATTGAACCGCAAGCGCTTGATTTGTTAATACAGTATTGCAGTTTTAACCTTGCCAGAATTGAGGTTGAAGCAATTAAGCTTGCTGCACTTGCCGGCAGCGGCGGACAGGTTGGCTTGCAAACCGTAACAGACAACGTAACAAAAGATATAGAATATGTGGCATACGAGCTGGCGGACACAATTGCAAACAAGAATGCGGTTCGGGCAATGGAGATTGTGGGCGCAATGCTGGCCGATAAAGAAAGTGCGCAAAGCATTTTGGTTCTTGTGCTGGCTGCTTTCAGGCGTATGTTTTATGCCTGTACTCAGGCTGCAAGTGACGCGGATGTTGCGCGTGCGCTTGGGGTAAAGGATTACGCAATTAAAATGGCTAAAAAGTCGGGACAGAAGTTTAGTAAAATGCAACTGAAGCAGATTTTAGAACTGGGCGGAGAACTTGACTTTAAAATCAGGCGGGGTGAGATAAGCGACGAAGTTGCGCTAAACAGTTTTGTGTTTGAGATATTGAGTATGTAAAATGACAGCAAGACAAAGCTCCCCCACTGGGAGAGCTTTTTTAGTATATCAACGGGCCGGTAATGGCCCGGAACTACATTAATGTGCCGGCATCTTTTGAATTTTAAAAATTCTTCTTACGTGCTTCGTTTAAGCGGGGGTTCCCGCTTATCTTTTGTAAGTGCCTGCCAGCACATTATCATACTATGTGGAAGTGCAGAGATGTGTTACATTTTAATTTACATATTGACAACACGGGTGTCCTGGTGTATACTTAAGTTGTATAAAAATTAAGGAGTGTAGCATAAATATGGTTGATTTTGATTGGCGCAATGAATTGTTGATGAGGATAAAAAACTCATCTAACAGTACTATTATTGCTCTTCACATCGGACGGCTTTATAAAGATTATTCCGATAACAAAAATTGGGTGACAATCGGTTTGCCGGAGGGTAAGTCTGAATTTGAAGACGGAGACATGACCCGTGTTTTAAATGAGCATTTTGGTCCAAAAGTTGAGGCCAGCACAAGAATGTTCCCCGGGGACGCAAAAAGCAGGCAGAGTGATTATGAGTTGATAATGGCAAGTATTCCGGCTGTTATTTATCCCTATTCCAAAGCGGCGTCACTTACGGTTTGTGCTATAAGGGACGGTAAGCCTTTTAGTCTTGGTGCACAGGCTCAGTTGCAGATTAAGATAACTAAAGTGTTAAACTCAGACGGCACATACAATACCGAATACTCTTCTGAATTTGCAGGCACTGCACCTGTAAAGATTGTGTATGATGCAAAAGGTAAGATTGTAGGCGAAGCATGGAGTCCAACCACCTCAGGGGCTGATGCAGAGCTTTTTGCAAAAGCTGCCGAGGACTTGTGGGCAAAGGGGTATAACCGTGAGGTTTTCCACAAGGAAGACTCCAACGGCAACAGATACTGGAATAAGGCTAAAAAGACTGTAAGAGAGGTTGTAATTAAAAGCCAGACAGACCAGCAAGGCGTGCCTGAGTTTGTGGAAAATCTTAACAACATAGTTAAGTGCCAGCCAATGAGTTTTGAGAAATAATTAAACACACACTCCGCCCGTTGGGCACCCCTCTAACTTAGAGGGGATTTTTTGTTTGGATTTTTTGTTTGATAATTTATTCTGCAATGATTAATACCGGTCAGTACTTCATAGGCTATAGTGCCTTGTGTTTCGGCTATGTCGGCTGCGGTTTGGTCCGGGCCGATTATGGTGACGGGGGTTCCGACCGCCAAAGTTTTTACGCCGCCTTCGGCGGCGGCTACCCCGTCTGTCTGCGCTACGCTTGACATCCACCCCGCAGGAGTTGGGGAATTTTCGGTTAGGTCAACGGTAAAACTGTCCATGCAGATATTGCCGATTATAGGGGCGGGTAAGCCGGATATAATTACTTTGCCTTTGTTGGATAAGCTCCTTGAAATGCCGTCTGCGTATCCAAGCGGGATTATGCCAACAGTCATATTGCGTTTTGCTCTTGTGCCGGTGCCGTAGCCGATATATTGGCCTTTAGCTACAGTTTGGATGGCTGCGATGTAGGAGGTGAGAGTAAGTACGGGGGTAAAACCACCCCGGCGCTCTGCGCCACCCCTCCAGGGAGGGGAATTTTGGTTCGTGCTTGACCCATACCCATATAATCCTATACCAACTCTAACCATATCAAATGCGTATTGGGGGAAGTTTAGCGCAGTGTCGGTGTTGGCAGCGTGTATTATTGGTTTTAGTTCCGGCGGGAGTATTGCCAGAAACTGTTTAAACCGCTTGGCTTGGCCGTGCGTGCGAGGGTGGCTTGGGTTATCACCGGCACCGAAATGAGTATATACACCGGCCAGTGTAAGGGTTGGCTGGTTTTTAATGAGTTTTATGCAGCAGCTAAATTCATCTGTGCCGGAAATCCCAAACCTGTTCATGCCGGTGTTTAGCTTGATATGAACCTGAGCCGTTGTGCCTGCCTTTTTGGCAGCCGATAACAGTATTTTCAGTTCGTTTAGCGAGCAAACAGAGATATGAATGTTTTGTTTTAAACATTTAGCAAGTGCAGATGTTTTCAGCGAATCCATTACCAGCGTAGGCCTTTGGGTTAGTTTACGCACCTCCAGTGCTTCATGGTTGGTGGCAGCGGCAAAAAAGTCTGCGTACGGCTCCAGCGTGGTTACGGCAAATTTTACTCCATGCCCGTAGGCATTTGCTTTTACAACGGCGCAAAGCTTGGTTTTTGCGGGCAGCCGGCTTTTTATTGTAACTGCGTTGTGTGTTAGGGCATCTGCACTAACTGTGATTGTGCTTGCGGGTATCATAGGAGTGGTATATGCACCTAAAATAAAAAAAGCCATACGGCTTTAGTTTTTATCTCGGAACAAATCCGTCTGCATTATTTGACGGAGCGGGTAAATGCGGCGCAAAAGCCTTTTCTAAATCCTCCGAAAGCCGATGGATTGCCGCTTTTTTTGCCCGACCGCTGTCTGAGCTATCCAATTCGCTTCTGCTAAAGGCTGTTCCAATCTGAACGCCTTCCATATGGCTTCCGCTGCACTTGCTTACGCAGCTTATTTTGCTGTCTTCCATTTTAATTTCAAGCGCCGCATTCAAGTTTACATCACTAACCAGTTCAAAACTGGGTTTGCCGCACAAAAGCCGGGTCAGGCCATCAAAAAACAAACATGATGCGTCCATATCAAAAACTGCGGTATCCGTTGCGTTTGCCGAATTCCAGACCATAAAAGTGTAATACTCGGTGCTTTTAGAAAACAAGAATTTAAAACTGCGGCCGGCTTCGGAATAAAAACATGAGAAATCTGTTTGCCCGAAACATGAGCTGGAACCGGACACCTTATCATAATTATATGTATATTTGCCGCTTGTAAATTCAATTTCCATGTCCTAATTATAAGTCATGCCCGCCCAATTGTCAATGCCTTTTGGAGTTTTGCAATTACTTTTGGCATGAAGTTGAATTTGATAAAGTTACTTTGAGCCGAGAGTAGAATATGATATAATATCATTATGGATAGAAAGCAAAAAGTTCGTATTGAAACATACGAAAGGATGATTGAAAAAATGGAAAAGCTTTGTGCGGAGGGAAGACCGTATGTTAATACAATTATTTTAGACAGCGGTCGTGAGATAAATATTGAAAGCAACCCACATGAAGCGATTGAGAGCCTTAAAAAACAAATTGAAATAGTAAAAAAATATGGTGTGCGTGGTGACTAAAATTGATGCAATTACCTTGTGCTATTTTGGGCAAGGTCTTATGATTTGTGCTTTTTACGATGGGAAATACTATTATATTCCAGTAAAGGGCGGCGAAGAAAAACTATTTAAAAAGATTCACGTCTTGCCTGCGGAATATGAGAACTTTGCAGAGCAAAACGAAATAACGCAAAGCGATAAACTTGAAGGTGAGTTTGTAAACATTTTGTGGCACGCAAACAAGTTCGCTAGAACAAGTAAAATATGGTGTTCTATATGTAAAAAGTTTGGTGTAATATGGAATGAAAATGATTCGGATTACATGAAATTAGTAAATTATTCCAAACTGTCTGACAATAACGATAAATCTTGTCAAGATAGTTTTATGTATGTGCGCCATACAAAACTAAGTGTAATCCCGCCAACAAAAGAAGATAAATTTCCACAATTTAGGCAGTTGAGCAAATAATCAGCGAATACGAACAAGCAAAAGAAAAGTTGAACCCGCAAAGGTTCAACTCGGAACAGTTTGGTGCGGTCGAGAGGACTTGAACCTCCACGGTATTGCTACCACAGGATCCTTAGTCCTGTGCGTCTGCCAGTTCCGCCACGGCCGCACGGTTGGCAATAATGGGATTATAGCATATAAAGGATAATTTGTTAAGAGTTTTTCTTAATTTTTTATTTTTCTTTTATTACTTGCTTTTAATTATTAAAGAGTTTATTATTAAAATAATAAATTCAGGAGAGAAACCAATGACAAAATCAAGGCGTTCGGTTGCAATAACGGTGCTGGCGTGTCCGCTGATAGTTATGATGGCAGCGTTTACGGCCCCATTGTATTCGGAGGCGGTGTTTTTGCTGATTAGCCATGCAAATCAGGGAGTGGCAGATAATCCGTTTGCGGCAGTCGGCAGCAATGTAACGCTGTTGTTCGGGCTTACTGCAATTATTATTGCTGTACTAATGACTGTAGTGCTGGCGGTTGCAATCTGGTATTACATAACCGGAAGCAACAAAAGTAAAATTGCGCTGTTTGTTTGTGTCGGAGCCTTGGTAGCAGCGGTTGTTGCAAGCATTATTGCAAATTCGGTTGTTATGAATATGGGTGCAGTCCTTGACTTTACCGTGCTTACATATTACTCGTCTTTAATCCAGAACTTTTTAACATTAACCTCCTTTGCCTGCCTTAATGTACTGTTTGTGCTCGTCTGGAACTGGCAGGAAAAACAAGAGCAAGCCGCCGCAAAATCAAGCCTTAATAATTAGTTGCCATTTTTTGTTGTTTGTGTTAACATACAAGTGTTACGGAGGAAAAACAAATGAGTTTAGTAAGCGCAAAGTGTACCAGCTGCGGAGCGAGTATTAAGGTTGACGCAAGTAAGGAAGCGGGTATTTGTGAATACTGCAATACTGCTTTTATCACGCAAAAGGCTGTGGAAAGCCATGTAAACAGTCTTGCCAACAACGTGAATATGAACAACTCTACCGGCAATACGGTAAATATTTATAACAATGCTCCCGTTGGTGCTGCAAAAACGGCAACAGAGAAAAAGGTGGACCCGATTATTAAGGGCAACAGCTTTCCGCTTGCTCCAAAGTGGAAGTATTGGCTGCCTGTAATAATTGGCGGGGCAGTATCAGTTGTTGCCATGATTGTTATGATTCTTATGTGGGTTGCTGAATATCAGTACCAGAGATTTTGGTTTACAGATACTGGCGTGTTTACTGTGGAAGAATTTAATGAATTGTTTAGTGCTTTTGACGTTTTATGGCTTAGTAACAACTTAATAATATATATAGTGCTTTTTATCTTGTGTTTAGCTGCTACGGCTGCATTGCTTGTATGGTCTCTGCTTCAGAAAAAGAAAATGAACGCTTTGGAAGGCTTTGTGAACGGGAAAGAAAAAGTTGCTTTCAGCGAGGTTTATTCGTCGGGTATCCGTGTTAAGAATGATGCGGGGCTGATAGGCCTCTTAACCAGAATGTTTAAAGGCGGGCAGCTTAGGGATTACAGAATTGACACAAAAAACAAAGTGATTGAAAAAAACAGCCCTTAGAAGGAACTTCAAATTAATTGCATTTTTTAAAAAAATAATATATAATGTTGCTGAAAGTTATAAAAAGAGGTAATTAAAAAATGATTCATATTGCATTGTTGCAAAAGACCGAATTAAAAGACGGCAGTAAAATCAGTGTGGGACAGCTTAAAGAGGTCTTTTTAAAGTGCGGTTTCACAGGTGTCCGTGTGGTGCTTACCGGCGGCAACGTGATTTTTTATTCAAAAAACAAGACAACAATTGAACTAAGGATTATATGCGAAGAGGCGTTGAGGAAAGCATTCGGTACTGATATAAAAGTTGTAGTGTTTTCTGATTTTGAGTATGTTGCTATGCACGAACACGCTGCTAAATTGAAATGGTGGAATGTGGGTGACGACAAAAAACATAATGCGTTTTTTGCAGTTCCTCCGGCAAACGGCCAGACTGTTTTAGATGAGCTTGGTGCGTTAAATAAAGACTTAGAAACTGTTTCGTTGTATAACAAAAGAGTTATATTCTGGTCGGCTCCAAGTAAATCTGCCGGGCGCGGTAAGTTTATGAAAGCGCTGAAAGGCAGTATAGGCAAAAGCCTGATTACAAGAAAAAGTGAAATTTTTGTAAAGCTTACCGAATGCCTGATGCAAAAATAATATAAAAACTCCTTTACAAAAGGAGTTTTTTGTTGACTTTTAGCTAACAATAATTTAAATTTGTATTAGTTTACAAAGGAGATTTAATATATGACTAAAAGAGTTAAGGGAATGCTGCTTGGCGGGGCTGCTTCGCTGACAGGTGTTGTGCTATGGATTGTGCTTGGTGCGTTTCTGGATGTTGTTTCCGGTTGGGCGGCGCTTTTAATACCGCTGCTGTTTGGTATTGTTTACATGAAGATTAATCCGGAGGATAAAAATATGCTTCCGGTTTGGGTAGCTATTCCGCTTACGCTTGTTTTGCTGGTTTTGGCCGAGCTGATAGTTATGATTATACTTTGCGGTATGTACGAGTTTACCATTGCAGAAGCTTTAGCGGTGCCTGACATTTTAATAGGATTAATCAGAGACCTTGCAATTGGTGTAGGATTTGGTGCGGGCGGTATTGTAATATTCGGGTTTATGCTCAAAAAAGGAGGTAAGGTTACTCCGATTAGTGCAAAAACCGATGCTCAGATTACGGTAGATACAAAGATAGACAGGTTGAACAACCTTAATGATATGCGCGCAAAGGGGCTGATTAACAAAGAAGAATTTGAGGCCAGCAAAAAAGCTATAATGGAAGAATAAAAAAAGCGCATAGCGCTTTTTATTTACGTTTGACTTCAGCTTTTTTCTTGCGGTCGTTCCGCACGGCACCCTTGGCTTTACATGCCGCACGCTTAGCAACTTTTTTTTCGTTGGTTTGCTTTTGTGTTGCAGGCTTGGCGGCAAATGCGCCGTCTTTATTATGAACGCGCATCCTTGCGTTTTGGTTTTCAGTCAGTTCTTTAGCCGCAGCCAGTGCCTCGGCTTTAGTGTTGGTGTGTTTGCTTGCGCGCTGTGCGCCTTGCTTCATAACTCTCCAGCCGCCCTTTGGATCCGGGGTTACATGATAAATGTCTGACATTTGTTTTATTCTCCTTTATTTAGCTCTAATCAATTTTGCTGGCATGACATTGGTTATTGGCTTATAATCTGCAAATCTATCTGTAGGTGGGAATAGCTCTTGCATTTTGGTTGAAATAGTTGTGGCTAACCTAGAATCAAGTTTTCCTGCTTCTATGCTGGTCAGGTCTGCTATAGTTTTGTTTGCGTTTTTTTGGTCTAATATGTCGCTTATGGGAGCGTATTTTATAACGTTGCCATTTTCTTTAACACGTGCCTCATATTCGCTTACAGGTAATGCCAAATGAGCCTCATTAACTACACGACCTTTTTTTGCGGTTCCCTTAATGCTTTGCGTAAGGTCGGCAATTCTCCACGAGCCATCCATGAAATAAGCGCAGGCGTGTTCTTTTGTTTTTGCGGTGAGATTTGTAATTTCGGCAAGCGCAGTAGGAAGTCCTGCTTTGCGTACAAATTTTTCAAATGCAGCAGTAAACGTAAGCGAACTGCCTATAGCGTTTGTTTTGCGCTGGCCCTGTAGCGCTTCCAGATAGAGCTTGTCACGCAACGCAGCATTTTTGTAGTTGGGTTGGTTGCGCCATTCTTTTGTGAGAGCCGGGCTGTACCGTCCGTTTTTCGTAATGCGTAAACCGTACTCAACCAAAAACTCTTTTGCCATAGTTCACCTCTTTACTTTTTAGTATTGATATTATAGCACAACCAAAATAAAATTAAAAGAGGTTTTAGACAAATTTGTTAAATCATTCTACCGTTACCGATTTGGCCAGGTTTCTGGGTTTATCGGGGTCAAAGCCTTTGGCTGCGGCGGTTTTGTATGCCAGCAGCTGAAGCGGCAGCACCGAGATAAGCGGCATAAGTTCATCTGCGGCTTGCGGCAGCGTAACAGTAATGTCGGCGTATTGGTCCAGGCTGGGGAACTGGGTTAACAGTATGACCTTGCCGCCACGCGCTTTTATTTCATGTATGGCATTAACGCTTTTTTCTATAAGGTCTGCCTGAGTTATGATGCAAAGCACAAATGTATTTGGTTCAATCAGCGCAAGCGAACCGTGTTTAAGCTCGCCGCAGGGAAAGGCTTCGCAATGAATATACGAAATTTCTTTCAGTTTAAGCGAGCCTTCAAGCGCAACGCAATAGTCCAGTCCGCGTCCGATGTAATATATGCTTTGACGGGACTTTACAAGGCTTACGGTTTCGCTTAAATTTAGTTCCGGAAGAAAGGCTTCCAGCACGTTTGCCGCGGCATACAAGTCGGCTATGGTGTATGAAAGAGCCTTTTTTCTTAAGAGTTTTGCCATATGCAATGCAATATAATAGCCTGCCGTAAGCTGAGCCGAATATGCCTTTGTGCTGGCAACCGCAATTTCGGGGCCTGCACGCGTTGGAATAATATAATCGGCCATGCTGCAGATTGTACTGCCCACCACATTGGTTACGGCAATGGTTATTGCGCCATGTTCTTTAGCAAGTTGTACGCAGGCTAAGGTATCTGCGGTTTCGCCGCTTTGGCTAATGAATATGCACAGGCTTTTTCTGCTCAGTTTTGGGCTTTTATATCTGAATTCGCTGGCAAAATCGCTTGTTACGTTTAACCGGAGTTTGCGTGCCAGTAAGTCTTTCAAAACAAGACCGGCATTGAGCGCCGTGCCGCACGCTACAATATGAAAGTCCTTGGCCTGAGCAAAAACCGAATCGGGAATATGATTCAGGCTGCTGTTGTTTTCTAGCTGTGCCAGAGTATCGGTAACGGACCGGGGCACCTCGTTAATTTCTTTTAGCATATAATGCGGATAATTGCCCATGACGGCTTGCTGAATATCCAGCTGAACGGTTTTAGGATTTGCGGCAATCTTTTTACCGCTTGGGTCATAAACTTTAACAGAGTTTTGAGTTATGACCGAGAATTGATTGTTGTTAAGTTCTATAAAGCTGTTTGTATACGGCAGCAGCGCTAAGGCGTCACTGGCTATAAAGTTTTCGTTTTGACCTATGCCAATTACCAGCGGGCTGCCGTTTCTGGCAGCAACTATCTGCTCATTGTCAGCTTTAAACAACGCTGCAAGCGCATATGAACCGTGCAGCAGCTTGCAGGTTTTAATTAATGCATCAAGCGGATTGCCTTTATAAAATTTAGATAATAAATGTGCAATTACTTCAGTGTCGGTTTCCGACTTAAAAACCACACCTTCAGCAATCAGGCACGCTTTCAGCTCGGCATAATTTTCAATAATTCCGTTATGTACAACGGCCACCGAACCAAACTCGTCGGTATGCGGGTGGCTGTTTGTGTTGCTTGGTCCTCCGTGAGTTGCCCAGCGTGTATGCCCAATGCCGCAGCCGGAGGCTATAAGCTTGTTTTTTAAATAGTTGTTTAAACTGTTGATTCTGCCGGTGCGCTTAAACACGGTAAGGGTCGACTGCTCGCTGAAAACCACTCCTGCCGAGTCATAACCGCGGTATTCAAGGCTGGCAAGTCCCCGCATAAGCACGGGCAGGGCAAGTTTGCTGCCCACATATCCTACAATTCCGCACATATTGCCTCCTGCGTCTGCGGCGGCTACCCCGTCCGCCTGACGGCGTTAACCCCCTTTGGAGAAGGGGAATTTTAATTAGATTATGAGGGCGTGGGCGGGGTTGTTAAAAACCTGGCGTACTCCAGGGTGGTTTTAAATTTGTAATCTGTTGTATATATTACGGTTTTGCCTGATGTCTTTTTTGTGGAGAGCAGTTTCTTTTTGGTCAAACAAAACTTAAGCCGTTTTGCTGTGCCGCGGCAGTTGTCGTAAAACACTATTCCGCCGCCAAGTGCCTGATTAATTTGTTCTGTTACAAAGTTGAAATGTGTGCAGCCTATAACTACAGCGGTAACTTTGTGCCTGTATTTCAGCAGCATTTTATTAATTTCAGGCTGGATGGCCGGCAAATTGCTTAAATTGTTGTCTATCAGTCCGGCCAGCTGCGGAAGTGCTATGTAAGTGATATGGTTTAGCTTCAGCCGTTTATATTTTTTTAAAAGCCTGCAATGCTTTAAGGTGGCATGGGTAGTTAATACCAGAATGCTGCCGTCCGGATTGCCGGTTGAGGGTTTTATGGCAGGTTCAACTCCTGCAACAATCAAATCAGGGTAAGTTTTACGCACCTGGTTTATTGCCGCGGCTGTAGCTGTGTTGCAGGCCAGCACTACAGCCTTGGGGCTAAAAGTGTTTGTAGCAAGGCGCACCAAACTTAACACCAGCCGGGCAATTTGCTTCTTGCTTTTGTTGCCGTACGGTGAGTTTTTGGTATCGGCCAGATACACAAAATTTTCGTGCGGGAGAAAGTGCCGTGCGGCATTCATTATGCTGATTCCGCCGATACCGGAATCTAAAAACACTATTGGATGCGTAAAGTCTGTCATGATAGTAGAGTATGCACCGTCCTTAAGGAATGGGAATTTTTACAATAATCTTCTGCTTAACCACTTGCAATAAACGATTTTTTGTGATATACTCCGCAAGTATATTTATTTTACAAGGAGAAAACAGTTGGCTAATATTAAATCGCAGAAAGACAGGATTGTTACAAACGAGAAGGCAAGACTTCTTAACAAAGCTAAAAAGTCAAGAATAGCTACCGAAACCAAGAAGTTTAGGGAGTTTTTGGCTGCAGGCAAGGTTAAGGAAGCAGAGGTTCAGCTTAAAGAGGTAATCAGTTTGATAGACAAAGCCAGGCTAGACAATGTATATCACAGCAATACTGCCAGCCGGAAAGTGGCAGCACTAAGCAAGCAGCTGAGCACGGCAAAAGGCGGCAAATAGAAGTTTTAAATATAATATAAAAATTCCCCTCTAGAGAGGGGTGGCAGCGAAGCTGACGGGGTATGTACCCCGCCCCTAGTCCGGGGCACCCTTTATCTTAAAGGGGAATTATTTTTTGAGGTAGATTTTGAAAATTATTATTAACGCAGACGGGCTTGGTTTAAGTTCCGGCATTAACGATGGAATTATGTATTGCCTTAAGCACGGGCTGGTTACCAGCACCAGCCTTTTTGTTAATGCCGATTTTACGGCGGATGCGGTCAGCAAAATTAAGGCTACCGGCACCACTCCTGTTGGAATTCATTTAAATCTTACTTACGGCAAGCCGGTTTTGAGCGATGTTAAGAGCCTGGTTGATTACAGCGGCAGGTTCCATTATGTTTGTTCGCTTGGGTTTTACGCTAAGTACGAGGATTGCGTAAGAGAGCTTACGGCACAGATTGAAAAATTTTTATCGTTTGGGCTTACTCCGACCCACCTGGATTACCATCATTATTTTCATCAGGAACAGGTGGTTTTTAAGGCATATGTGGAGACGGCTAAAAAATACGGGCTTCCGGCCAGGGCTTTTTCGCCGGGTGCAAGGGCGGCACTTACAAAAGCCGGGGTAAAGTGTACGGAGGCTTTCAGTTACGACTTTCACGACTACGGTGTATCTGCCGATACATTAAAAGGAATTGTAGAGCATTACAACGGCAATGTGGACAGTGTTGAAATTTTAACAATGCCGGGGTATATGGACGCACACGCCAGAGCCCAGACCAACTATCAGGCACGCGAACAGGAAATACGCGAACTGGCCGCCGCACACAAAGCGGGAATATTTAAAGGAACGGAGCTGATTAATTTTAAAAATCTGTAAACAGTTCATTGAGTGCTTTTCTGACGGATTCTCCGTCCTTTTTTTTGGTTTAGCTATTGCAAAACCTTAATGCCTATGATAAACTGTTATTAGTTAAGCGGCCAATATATTGTTATTGTGAAAAGAGGAGAAAAAACCGTGTCGGAAACAACACAGGCAAAAGAGGGGTTAACCGAAGTTTTGGTGCACGCAGGCAGCGAAGCGCAATTAAGGACGGAATGTAAGAAGTTTTATAAAGGATTGCAACCCTATACTGTTGCATTGTTTGAGAACCATTCCGGCTGGGCTCCGAAATTTACAAAACATGAAATTATGCTGGACACTTACGATTTTGGCGAACACAAAGCGGTTTTTACCAACAATGATTGTAATTTTTGCAACTCAAGTATTAAGGCAGGAAGTATTGTTTTTGCCCCAAAAGAATATGATAACTCAAACGCAGAGGTCTATTGTTTTATTCTTAAAGCATTTTGTTTGCAGGCGGACCAAATTGAGCCGCTTGAGTATGCGCGAAAAAGAATAGCATACGAATTGGATGTTTACGGAAAACTTGAGTGTAACTTTTTGAAAGCAACGTGGGTCAGCGCTTTTAATGCCGAAATGCAACGCGCAAATGTACAGTATCTTTTTGGATACAATGTTGAGCTGAAAGAGCTGCCCGGCAAGCTTGAACCAACAAAAGCAGTAAGCTACATAGGCAGGCTGGGGTGTCAGAACCTTACGCTTAATCAAAATCTATACAGCAATCTAGTTGGTGTATCTTCTCACCAGCGGCGCGATGTTTCTGCCGAAATCATTGAACCGCGTACCCGCCGCAGCGTTCCGGTTAAAAGTACGTTGCCGGGTTTGGATAGTTACCGCTGGGGATTATTTTATGAAAGAAATAAGGTCATACGGGAAAACCTGGAAAAGCAAACTGCCACAACAGATAAATGTGTGGATTTTGTTAAGACTTGATAGTAAAAATGGAACGCAACAATGAAATTGTTTGACAATTTTTATTTTAATAATATAATTGTAACTAAAGGGAGGGGTGTGTATGAAGTTAAAAGAAATACTTGTAAACAAAAAGGTATCTACAATACTTGGAATGGTGACGGGAGCATTTGTAGTGCTTTTAATGATTGTGTTTATGGCTGTACAAGATGTGAATATTGTAGAGATGTTTGAAAAAGGTGATGGGATGGTAGCCCTGATACTGTTTATACTGCCGATGATTCTTGGTGCCGCAATTATTGTAGTTGACGCATTTCGTTTGTTTAAAAACGACAGAAAAGCATTAACCATTACTTCGCTTACGTTATGTTCGATTATAATATTTCCATCACTTTATTGTTGTGCCGCGGGTTTTGATGAGATTCGTTATTTGATTCTGTTTATTATACCTATACTTACGGCAATCATATGTATCGTGTGTTGTTCATTTATTCTAAATGCCAATAAAAAAACATCCGCATTAAAGAAGGGCGCCAAGCCGGACAAAAAACAATAATCTTGCAAAACAGTAAAAATAAAAACCGCCGCAGCAAGCGGCGATTTTTATTTGGTGGACCATGTAGGGATCGAACCTACGACCTACTGATTAAGAGTCAGCCGCTCTACCAACTGAGCTAATGGTCCGAGAAAGATAGTGCAAGTATATCATACCAAAATGTAAAATACAACAAATTTTGAAAATTAATTACAGTTTAATAAGGTTGGCAGAAACACCGCAGCCGGTGTTTTTATTCCGCAACTAATGTGTTTTATTTGCTAAATATAGTCGTATTATGTATAATAATACATATTACATACGCACACTAAAGTAAAAGTTCTGTCAAGAACTGTTTGGTGTTTGGGGGATACATGAAACACATAAGATATTGGTTTAAAAATTTAAAACAAGTTGTTTTGGCGCCATTACTGTGCATTGCAATAGCTGCTGCACCCGTTTTGCATACGCTAATTTTTAATCTGACAGCCCGGGCTGATATGCCGGCTGTTACAAAAACGCAAGCTGCCGTGCCGGCCGCTCCTGATTATACCGGGCTTACCAATATTAACACGCTTTTTAATGCTGCCATACTCGGTCCGTCTGCAACAGACTGGCAGGTTGTTTTGGACAGCGATGCTCAGGATGCTTATCAGATAAACGATTTTATAGGCATGGCTTATTTTACGATTGCGGTAACCGTCCATGGTGTCGATTTTGACGGCATAACCATCTACCTGACCGAAGACATTGACCATTCCGACTACTCAGGCTCCTTCCGGGCTATAGGAACAGCCGCAAATCCTTTTACAGGCACATTTGACGGCAATGGAAAAACAATTATTTTAAACAACTTCAACACAAACATCAGCCAGAATCCCATAATAGGTTTGTTTGGCGTTATATCAAACGCAGTAATCCGCAACCTGACAGTCACAGGCGAAGTTGCAGGATGGCCGAACCAATATGTTGGCGCAATTGCCAGTCAGATAGAAAACTCGGTTATTATAAACTGCTTTAATAAGGCGGTGTTAACAGGAACAGCCGGCTATGTTGGTAATATTGCAGGACTTGCCGATTCCGGTTCGGTGATTGAAAACTGTATCAGCCTTGATGATATTGACGGATGGGAAGATTGGGAGACGGAAGGCCGGCTTGAATTTGTGCGGCAGCTTAACCGCAATGTGCTGGACCTTCTGGCCGGAGGCGATTATGAGGGATTGTTGTTCTGGGGAATGGATGATGAAGGTTATCCCGCAATCGGAGCCGAACCTATATTTGATGACTGGTACGCCTACACTGCTTATCTTCTTGATTTTGCAATAGGCCTTGCCGATTATGCGTATTACGGTGACCCGGACGACCTTGAGGGCTTTGAAGGGCTTTTAGAAATTTTTGAAAGCAACGGTGCGGACGCCGGCGAGCTTTCGGACCTTGAGAGTATATATTTACAAGCAATGTTTGATTTTGACCAGCTTGACATACATGAATACTACGATGACCTTGAAGGGTTTTTTGACGAGGTATTCGGCATTATAACCGCAATGCTTGAAAGCTATGACGAATTGTATTACGAATTTTTTGAATACGATTCCGATGACAGAGAGTACGAAGAAATGCTTAAAGAATTTGCCTTGGAGATGATAGCTTTTTCATACGAAGACAACCGCTCGTTTATGGAAGGGGCATGTGTGGAAAACTATCTGGCTCTGGACAAAGCTTATTTGGAAGACCTGATTTTATTATTTACTATAAGATTAACCGACTATACCATTAAAGCCTTTACGGGTGAAATTTTAAAAGCCATAAGCAGTTCAATCCACGGTTTTGATGCAATATATTATGAGTGGGCAGATGTGTTTGAGTTGGACCAGGCAATGAATTACGAAGTGCGTCTAAAGACGTTTGCTGCAGACATGATAAACTTTTCGTATAAAGATAACATTGAGTTTATGGACCGTGAAAACTCGGTAACAGACCTTTATAAGAGTTATATTCAGGAAATTTATGACCTTATTATGGACGAAACCGGTTCACTGACATTTGGTTCTCTAAGCCAGTTTGCAAGAGATATAATTAATAATGTAACAGAAGGTGCTGCTGTTGAACTAAACCTAGCAACTCTTACAATGCTTATTGATATTGGCCACGATGAATATGAAATTAAAAGTTATATAGACTTTTTTGATGAGATTGAAGCCGTAATTAATGCCGCAATCTGGGGATTTGATGAAATCTATTATGCTTGGGAAGCCGCTATGGAGATGGTTGATATAGAGGATTTCAGGCAGGGGCAGATAAACGAACTTCTTGTTGCGTACAATGCTAAGTTAAATCTGATTTCCGACGAAGCAATAAGAGAACAGTTGGAAGCAGTTTATAATGAGGCTTTAGAGGTATTAGAAGAAACAGATTTTGTAAGCTGGGGAAACTTTACTTACACATTGGGTGTTGCCGTAGCTAATGCAAAGGCCGAATTCAACAAAATACAAGCTGACTGGGAAGGGCGCAAGCTTGTTGTAACACTTATGACTGTGGGTGGTATTATAACCAGTCTGCTGCTGGTTGGCTCGCTGATAATTTTGATATTGTATATAAAGAAAAGACGCCAGAGCTTCCTGGCTTATGCGTGCGTGGACGAGGACAACAGCCAGACTGCACAGCTTGCTCATGAACGGGGTGAATTGATGGCAAAAATCATCAGGCTGGAGAGGGAGCAGAAGGAAATGGCGGCGGAAGTTCAGAAAGAGAAGATTGCTTCCGCTAAAGCCAAAGAGGAGAGGGAAGCAATAATAGGCCGGGCTATTTCAAAAGAGGTTACCAGAGTAAAAACCGAAATGGCAGCCTTCTATCAGAAAGAAATTGATGCGGCAGTTGCGGAAGTTCAGAAAGAAAAAGAACAAACGCTTCAGGAAGCACGGAAAATTAAAGACGATGCCGTTACACTGGTTTTGAAAGCCAAAGAAAAAATAGTTGAGCAAGATGTGAAAGAGGTAGCAACCGAGCGGAAAACGAAAGAGGCCGATACAACAAATCCGCAGATGCAAGATGTGTTAAGGCAGATAGCTGAACTTATTGAAAAAAACAAAAAGGGTAAATAATTATAAATCCGTTGCATTGCAGCGGATTTTTGTTTGTGTAAGAATTGTTGAAAAGAAGTTAGACAAATGTATACAAAATAGTAAGCGATTCATATAATATTTTACAAAGTCCGTGCAAACCTGCAATTATTCTTTGACAAAATTCCATAAAAGGAGTATTCTTGTCGGTAACAACGTAAGTTCAAGGTTAAAGAGCATGGGCTTCAGTTCGGCGTGCTAAGTGTTGGGCCAGCTTTTTATTAAAAAAGGGGGTGACTAAACCTAAAATAAACTAACCCGAAATTAAAAAGATTATTAAAAGGAATAGAAAAATGGCATTTATTGCAGCATTACTTATGAGTGTGGTATTGGCGTTTGGCGGAATCGGTGCTCCGGTAGTACAATGGAACGGTGCTGCTGACAGAGAAGTTGCAGTTGAAATCGGTTTTATCGATAACACAACACGCAAAAACGCAAGCGGCGACAAGATTACGTCAAACGCTCATAGTAAAGACTTCCCGGGGATTTATTTTATCTGGGATTCAAAACAAAAAGACAATGGCTACCTGAAAGTGGCCGGCTGGATGTTTGAGGGTGTGGAAGGAACAGATTTTTACGGATTTGAATTTTTCACCCTTACATCAAAAGAATCAAACAAGTACTTTGACTTTGAAATCAGAGTACAAGAAGGTCAACAAAAGACCGTTGATGGCGGTTATGTATTCTTTATTCCAAAAGTATACAACAACAAAAACATCAATATGGTTTTCTTTGACGCGGATGGTTATGCTTTAAACCAAGGGCCTGTTGGTCCGGTTGTTCCCATAGATGTTGAATACAATGTTGGATTTATAGGGTATTACGACTTTAACGGCTTAGTGCTTCAAACATCATTTTACTGGCAAACTGTGAAAACAGGCGAAGCAATTAACTGGGATGCTGTTGAAGCCGCATATGCTGACTGGGTAGCAAGGGGCGGATACGGTCTGGACGGCTTTAAGGGCTGGCAGACAAGCGGCGGATCAAGCCAATTCTTTAGCGAAAGAGCTCCGTATTTGATTCTTACGCAAGACCTAAAGGAAGCATTTACTGAAAGCTATTACAAAGCGGTTTACTTTGACCCGGGATACATTACCAGGGGAGAAGCGGCAAAAAGAATTGAATATCTGCGTTACCGCGCATATGTACAGCTTTGGAACGACCTTTACCTTGACTCAGCTGTTTCGGCAGCAAATAAAACAGTTCTGTTTAACGAAGGCGGAATTGCACATTACAATGCATTGCTTGCAGCATACGGTGCAAGTTCATTGCCTCCTTACTTTGCGTTTGCTGATTACAACTTTGGTGAAGAGGCATGGGCAGACTGGCTGGAAGTAGGATTGCTGCAGGTTTACAGCGGCGACTTAGTTCAATGGGTTATTGATTTTGGCGACTTTGATAGTCTTATATAATTAACCCCCATTCAATAAAAAACCGCCCGGAAACGGGTGGTTTTTTTACAAAACGGTTGCTTTTTGTTTGCTATCGTGGTATTATATGGCATTCGTGCTGGAGTGGCGGAACTGGCAGACGCGCCGGACTCAAAATCCGGTTCCAGTAATGGAGTGAGGGTTCGACTCCCTCCTCCAGCACCAAGAATGGGTGCTCAAAGTATTTGAGCCCCATTCAATTAAATTTGCTTCGCAAATGATATTGCGTAAACGCAATGATATTCTTGCAGAATGATATTTGCGTGCCGCAAATGAATGGAAAATTTAATATCATTCGAGTGAAACGAGAATATCATTAC
>WRCD01000004.1 GCA_009784185.1 Bacillota bacterium | reverse complement strand
TCTAACCAACTGAGCTAACGGTCCGAGAAAATTGGTGCCTCAGGGGAGAATCGAACTCCCGACACAAGGATTTTCAGTCCTTTGCTCTACCGACTGAGCTACCGAGGCGTGGTATTTAATTGGTGACCCAGAAGGGACTCGCTCCGCAAGCGTTGCTTGCTATCACGCCTGGGCTGCGGGCTTCATCTGCCACCGGCAGCGCCCTTGCCCGTTCTCGTCCCGCAAGCTATCCGGTGTCTACAGGGCTTATAAGGCAGACAAGCTGTTAAGCGTGAATTGGCGACCCAGAAGGGACTCGAACCCTCGGCCTCCACCGTGACAGGGTGGCGCTCTAACCAACTGAGCTACTGGGCCAAAAAAGAAGAAATAAAAAACAAATGTCACTTTTGGAATTGCAAAGGGTAAATCTGGTCGGGGTGGAGGGACTTGAACCCCCGGCCCCTAGATCCCAAATCTAGTGCGCTAGCCAACTGCGCTACACCCCGAGGAAACGAAACAAATAAATGCGGAGCATGGAAGTTGTGAAAATTAATTTTTGGATGCTTGCATACATAAAATTAAATTTTTACAAGTTACAAGCACGAAGTGCTTATTTGCGAGTGACGAGTGGGTGTATGACCGCTTGCGGGCATACACTTGCCACGACAATAACGTTACAATAATACACTAACTACGGGCTCATGTCAACAGAAAAACCCAAAAATATATATTGCATTTTACAAAATAATGTGCGATAATGGTGATATGGACAAAATACAACTGATGCTTCCAACCGAAAAATATTTAAAACAATGCGAAATATGCAGACAAAGTGTTCCTGACATGGATGTGTTTATGTATTTGGGCAAAGATGGCTTGCCGGATATAAGTGCCGCGGAATGGCTGCAACAGTGCAGAGATTTCAGCCGGGGAAAAAATCTGCCCGAAGGGTACGTTCCGTTTACGCGCTATATTGCTGTAAGGCTCTCGGATGACAAGGTAGTGGGCATATTAACAATCAGACACGAGCTAAACGATTATTTGCTAAAACTGGGCGGGCATATTGGCTTTGGTGTTGCGGCTGATGAACGGAAAAAGGGTTACGCAAAGGAAATGCTAAGGCAGGCATTGTTTGTTTGCAAGGATTTTGGGATTGATAAGGCTTTGGTTACTTGCGGAAAAGCCAACATTGCCTCACGCAAAACAATTTTAGCAAACGGCGGCAGGCTTGAAAACGAGGTTGATACCCCCGACTTTGGTGTTATGCAGCGGTATTGGGTGCCCGTGCCGGAACGTACAGCAAGTAAAAGCGAGCATACGAGAACATAGCAAAAAACGGCGTGGAGCCGTTTTTCTTTGCCTGCCATATAATGGCTATATATGAAGCAGGATGAGATAAAGAATATACATAAGGCTATAGCTGACAATAATGTTAAGTTTATCAAACTGTTTTTTTGTGATTGCTTGGGGGAGTTGAAGTGTATTGAAATTGGAGTATCAAATCTGGGCTCTGCGCTTGAAAATAAGATTATGTTTGACGGCTCAAGCGTAAAGGGCTTTTCAAGTGTAGAAAAGGCCGATACGCTGCTTAAGCCGGATTTGGGGTCGTTTAGGCTGCTGCCGTTGTTTAACAGCGGGTTTGGGGCGGTTGCTTGTTTTTTTTGTGATGTAATAAGTGCAAACGGCACACAGATAAAAGACAGCCGTTCAGGGTTAAAAGCCATGCTGGCCGAATTGGGAAAATACGGGTTTGACACGGTAAATATTGGGTTTGAGCCCGAGTTTTTTTTGCTGAAAGCTGCCGGCAGTTTTGCTGATTGCGGGGGATATGACTCAAGCAATGAAAGCGTAGTTAGTGCCTGCAAGCGGGAAATGTGCTATCGCCTGGAAGAAGCCGGAATTATTCCGACAACAAGTCATCATGAAAACGCTTACGGGCAGCATGAGGTTAATTTTAAACATTCTCCGGCGGTAACGGCTTGCGATAATATTCTTTTGTTCAAGCATATTGCTAAGTTTGTTGCGGGCAGGCACGGCTTTAAAATCACATTTATGCCAAAGCCATATAACGGACAGGCGGGTAATGGGCTGCATACAAATATCTCGCTTCAAAGCAGGGGCAAAAATCTGTTTGCCGGCAAAAACAAAAAACTTAGTATGCTGGCCAAAAAGTTTATCAGCGGCGTTTTGCATCATGCCGAAGCGCTTAGCGTTGTTACAAACCCCACGGTTAATTCGTACAAACGGTTAAACTCGGGGTTTGAGGCACCCAGAAATATTTGTTACAGCACCGCAAACCGCAGTGCATTAATCAGAGTGCCAAAGGCATATGGAGAATCTGCCAGAATTGAAGTGCGGAATGTGGACGCAAGTGCAAATCCGTATCTGGCGGCAATGGCACTGACGGCGGCAGGAACAGACGGAATTAGAGGAAGCGTGCCTATACAAAAAGAATTTGTGGGAAATGCCTACAACTTTCCGCCCGGTTTGCCGGCCACGCTTGGCCAGGCAATAGATTGTTTTGTTGGTTCCGGACTGGAAGAACTATTGCAGCCGTATTTGCCTGACGCTTATATAGGACTGAAGCGGGCAGAGGCAGATGAGGCTGAACGGGTAGTGACAGAGTGGGAGCTGGATAGGTATTTTGAAGTGTAATTCGCGCCTGTCATTGCGAGTTGCGCTTCGAAGCCATTCTTACGAAGCAATCCCAATGTTAGAACTTCTATCCAGGGGATTGCTTCGTTTGTTGGCTCCGCAGGACCGTCTCGCAATGACAAGTTACAAAAACACTTGACAGACAAACTAAATCCTGCTATACTACCTATGCTGATTCAGGAAAATAATTAAAAAACAAAAAAAGCAGGTTATTCTGTTTGCTTTATTGTTTTGCATATATTATAATGGGCAATAACTGTTACAATTAGATGTTAAGAATGAGTTTCGCGCAAAGGCGCTTTTGATATTTTGAACAAAAAACATAAGGATAATTTGTTTTAGATGACTACAAAAAACATATTACGGCTTACTATCAGCAATCCCAGGCTGATATGGCAGATTTTTGCTTACTCGGCTGTGAGCCTGGTTTTGTTGTTGGGAGTTGCGGTTGCGGCGGGGCTGCCGCTTGTGCTTGCGTTAAATGCGGACGGGTTTTTTACTGAAATTCAGACGTTCTGGAACAGCCTTATTTTAAACGCTAATCTGGGCGAAATCATGCAAAATTCAGGTGCATTGATAGACGGACTGTGGCAGATTTTTGTAGCAAACGGCTCAAACCTAATCTGGCTTAGTGCAGTTGTGTTTTTTATATGCTTTATAGTTGGTCCGTTAATTTTGGGTCAATTGGATTTGACTATAGGCAACTGCTTGTACGGATACATGGGCAGCAACAGCAAGCTTTCGTTTTGGGGCAGTTTTGTATTAAACATAGGTAAAAGTTTTAAACTTAGGCTGATTAAACTATTTATTGTGCTGCCGGCAGATATACTGATATTCACAATTATGTTTTTCAGTCTTGAGTTGTTTGCGCTGGGAGCCCTCTGGGCATATTTTGCACCGTTTATAATTATTCTTGGGGGCTGTGTTTTAGTTGGACTAAGGCTGTCGCTGTTTGCTTGCTGGACGCCCAACATGATTGTAACAAACCAGGGAGTGTTCCGCTCTTTACGAGAAAACTTCAGGTGCGGGATGGTTAAATTCCAGCGCACTGCTATTTCAGCTTTTGTGCTGGTTCTGATAATTTTTGTGCTTAACTATTGCTTTATGTTTTTCACGGCAGGAGTGGCATTGCTTATTACAATCCCAATCAGCGTGCTTATGATTTATATTTTTGGCTTTGTAATATATTTTCAGAACAACGGGCTGAAGTTTTATGTAGACAGCGGCACAATAATTACACCTAAAAAACAAGAGTTCAATGACGAACTCAGTAAAATAAAACATATAATCTAGAAGGAGATAAAAGAAAAAATGAACCCTAATTTAAAAGTAATATTCTTAGGCGGAGTGGGCGATATGGGTAAAAACTGTACCGCGCTCCAGTTTGGTGATGACATTTTAGTGATTGATGCAGGCGTGAGTTTCCCCGGCGATGATATGCCCGGAATTGACTTAATTATACCGGACTTTACCTGGCTGAAAGAAAACAAGGACAAGGTAAAAGGCATTGTAATTACTCATGCGCATGAGGACCATATAGGAGCTACGCCGTATTTAATAAACGAGGTTAAGGCACCGATTTACGGCAGCAGGCTTAGTATTGCGCTGATTGAAAACAAGCTGCGTGAGCATCCGCAGGTGCACGCGCGTGCAAACGTGGTTAAGCCTAAAAGCGTGGTGCGCATAGGCAATTTTGTGGTTGAGTTTGTAAACGTTAACCACTCGGTAGCAGGCGCTTTTGCGCTTAGCATAACTACACCCGTAGGGGTGGTGTTTGTTACCGGTGACTTTAAAATTGACTTTACGCCGCTGTCTGATGCCGTTACCGATTTAGCACGAATAGGAGAGATTGGCAACCGCGGAGTGCTGCTGCTTATGTGTGACAGCACCAATGTAGAGCGCCTCGGGCACAGCATCAGTGAAAGTACGGTTGCTGCAGGCTTGGAAGAAATTTTTAAGAAAAGCGTAAACAAACGTATTATAATTACGGCATTTGCAACAAATGTGCATCGTATGCAGCTGATGATGGACTTAGCCAAACAATATAAGCGTAAAGTTGCTTTTGCGGGCAGAAGCATGATAAACAACATGGAAATAGCAATGAAGATAGGCGAGATTAAGTTTGACCATCAGCTTATTGTGGATATTGAAAAGATTAAAAACTATGCACATAACGAAATTCTGATACTTGCAACCGGCAGCCAGGGCCAGCCCAATACTGCGCTTTCGCGCATGGCAAACGGCGAATTTAACAACGTGCACATAGGCGAGCATGACGTAATTGTTTATTCAAGCTCCCCGGTGCCCGGTACGGGCAACGAAAGACTGGTTGCTAACACGATTAACGAACTGACCAGATGCGGTGCGGAGGTAATTTCTAATGACGAAGTGGCAGACGTTCATGCCTCCGGTCATGCGTACCAGGACGAGATTAAAACCATTCATGCGCTTTTAAGGCCTAAGTTTTTTATGCCTGTTCATGGTGATTACAAGCAGCAAAAAGTTCACAGAGAGCTTTCCGAAAACATGGGTATGAAGCCGCAAAGCATAATTGTGCCCGAAATAGGTGACGTAATTGAAATTAGCGCTAATACAATTAAAAAGACGGGTACGGTTCAGGCAGGCGCAAGGCTTGTAGACGGACTTGGTGTGGGTGACGAGGAGAGTATTGTTTTGCGCGACAGAAAGCAGCTGGCAGAAGAGGGTATGTGTCTGGTTGTGGTAGCAATAAGCAGTAAAAACGGAAGCGTAGTATCCGGGCCGGATATAATCACCCGCGGGCTTATTTATTCGCATGAGGCAGAAGGGATTCTGCAGGAAGCCAAAACCACGGTTGAAAAAACTCTTAATGACAGTGACTTGCGCGCCGAGGACAGAACCATAATTAAAAGTAATATCAGGCGAAGTTTAAGCAATTTGTTGTACAAAAAGACAAAACGCAGGCCGATGATATTACCGATAGTAGTGGATGTATAGCACGATATAATTCCCCTCTGGAGAGGGGTGGCAGGCGAAGCCTGACGGGGTGTGGCTAACCAAAATTTTGAGCAACCACACCCCGCCCTACGGGCACCCCTCTTATAGAGGGGAATTTAGAGTGGAAGGAGCAAAAGTGACCAAAAAGCAACAGGCAATTCTATATGAAATGGAGGCGTATGCCGCCATGAATAATGTGCCGGTTATCAGTAAGGACTCGGCTGAGGTTTTGGTTAAAGCCTGCAAAGAAAAGGCGCCTAAAACTATTCTTGAAATCGGAACCGCTATAGGTTACTCAGGCGCGCTTATGCTGTTAAATTCTGATAAAGACTCCAACTTAACTACAATTGATATTTCTATCCCGAATTTGTTGGAAGCTAAAAACAACTTTTCTAAACTGGGTTTAAACGATAGAGTAAATATTATTTTAGAAGATTGTGTGCTTGCGCTGCAAAAGCTGGAGGGCAGGTTTGATTTTGTGTTTTTAGACGGACCGGTTGCAAAGTATGCCGATTGCCTGCCGCTGATAATTAAATTGTGCAGCTTAGAGGCGGTTATTGTTGCCGACAATGTAAGTGTGGTTAAGGGCAGGCTGATTACGCAAAAGCCTGAAAGAATGAAACGGGTTAGTGATAAGCTATTGGAGTTTATAGAGGCTGTGAAAAGTAATCCAAGCCTTAAAAGTGAGTTTTACGAGACCGGTGATGGAGTGGTGGTGGCGAGATATACGGGATAGAATTCCCCTCCTTGGAGGGGTGGATGCCGAAGGCGGACGGGGTGGTTTAAAAGGTTTTGCGCTTGCTCTACGCAAGGGCTAGTCGCGGCCTTGCCGCGGCCAACAGCACGGACTCTTCTTTGACCGCTGTTACTCCGTTTTTCCACCCTTTCAGAAAAGGGGAATTTGTTCGGGACGGTCTTTGCCTGTCAACCACCCCGTCGGGCAATGCCCGCCACCCCTCCAAGGAGGGGAATTTTAAAAGGAGGCTGCATATGAAAAAATACGAGCTTTTAGCCCCTGCGGGCGACATTGAAAAGCTTAAGGCGGCGTTCCATTTTGGGGCGGATGCCTGTTATTTTGCCGGCAAAAAATGGGGCTTGAGGGCGTTTAGTGCAAACTTTGAGCGCGACGAACTGGCAGACAGCATTGCACATGCTCATGCTATTGGTAAAAAAGCGTACATTACGGTAAATATTCAGGCGCATAACAAAGACTTTGAGGGCCTCTCGGACTATATCCTGGAGCTGGAAAAAGCGGGTGCCGATGCGGTAATTGTATCGGATGCGGGCGTGCTTAGTTTAATTAAACAGGTTGCGCCAAAACTGCCGGTGCATTTATCTACTCAGGCTTGCGCAAGCAATAAATATGCGGTGCGGTTCTGGCATGAGGCGGGCGCAAAAAGAGTGATACTGGCCCGTGAACTGACTGTTGCTGAAATTGCGGAGATTCACGCATATGTGCCGGAGGTTGAGCTGGAGGTTTTTGTGCATGGCGCAATGTGTATTTCGTATTCGGGCAGGTGCTTACTCAGCAATTATCTGGCGGGCAGAGACAGCAACCGGGGCGAATGCGTGCAGAGCTGCAGGTGGGAGTATAGTATAACCGAAAAAAGCCGCCCGGGACAGCATCTTGAAATTCAGGAGGACAACCGCGGCACATATATATTAAACAGCAAGGATTTGTGCCTGATTCAGCACCTGGATAAGCTTGCCGCGGCGGGTGCAACAAGCTTTAAAATAGAAGGCAGAATGAAGAGCGCATATTACGTGGCAAGTGTAACCAATGCTTACCGTCGTGCGCTGGATTTGCTGGAAAAAGGCAAGTTTAAGCCAAAAGCTGACTGGCTGACGGAGTTAAACAAATCCAGCAACCGCACCTTTACAACCGGTTTTATGCTGGGCAGCGAGGAATGTCGTCAGAATTCCCCTTTGCTCCGCGAAGGGGTGGATGCCGCTGAGCGAGAAGCGAAGCAAGGCAGACGGGGTAGTCGCGCCGCGAGCGAGGACGGGGTGTGTTCCGAAACGACTATTAACTTAGACGACGCCCTTCCGCATACCACACACGACTTTGTGGCGGTGGTGCTGGAAGAAACCGGCAAAGACGGCTTTACGTTAATTGAGCAGCGCAACAGGTTTAAAACAGGCGAAACGCTGGAGGTGTTAAGCTCCGGCAGCAACCATAATAAAAACTTTGTAGTGGGTGAGATGAAACGCGAAAACGGCGAACCGATTACCGATGCCCTGCGGGTACAGGAAAAGCTGTACATAAAACTGGGCTTTAAACTAAAGCCAATGGATATGCTGCGGAAGCAAACGCAATAAAAAACCACCATGCGGTGGTTTTTGTTATTTCTCCAGTTTTTGCTCTTTTAAGGTGCCGCGTATATTGTTTAAGCCGTCAATTGCTTCGCTTTTCACTTTAGCCTTTTTTGTCCTAGCCATGTGCCTTGCTTCTTTAACATTGTTCATAATATCGTTTGCCTTTTCTGCTAAATCTACAACATATTTAGAATACAGGCTGTCATGGCTGGATTTGTTCCAGGCATAATTCACTACTTGGTATTTGTCTGAATTGGGACCGATGTGCATTTTTACACCGTGCTCTACACAAACAATAACATCTTTTGCTTTTGCAACCTTAAGTGCATGGTCAATTGTTTGCCCAAGTTCGCCGGCTTCAATATTAATGGTGGCAGAACCTTCTCTTGATAGTTTTTTGTAAAAATTATCTCTATCAGCTGCATGAAAATATGTGACTAAATCATCTAATAGATATTCGTCACTTACGCGAACCTGAGTGCGCATACCAATAGGTGTGGTATATGGGTTATAAGCAATTACAACATCGTCAATTATTTTAATTACTGTTGCTTTTTCTTTGTCTCCCTCTTTTATTATGTCTTTTATAGTGTTGGTTATATAATCCTTATTTGCCAATCTGCAGGTTGGTTTTTTAATAAACTTCATGGTTTTGCTCCTGTGGTTTTGTATGTAAAGTATATCTCAGATTTGGTGGCTTGTCAATACTAAAAGGAGAATCTTGTTCTATCGGTGAGATTGCTTCGTTTGACACACCCCGTCGGCTTCGCCGCCACCCCTCTCAAGAGGGGAATTATTAGCTCCATCTCGCAATGACAATGGCACACTTTCTTTTCTTCTCTCATACAATACTAACATGAGTACAATAGTTTTGGACCCGGGGCACGGCGGTGTTGACTGGGGTGCTACAAGAGATAATCGGAAAGAAAAAGACGATAATCTAAGGTTAGCACAGCGTGTGCGTGATATTTTGCGTGGCTGGGGGCAGCGTGTTATTATGACGCGTGACAGTGATGTTTTTGTTCCGCTTAATGACAGAAGTTACATATCCAACGTAAATAACGCCGACCTGTTTGTGTCATTGCACAGAAACGCCAGCGAAAACCCGATGGCAAACGGGGTTGAAAACTGGGTTCAGATTGGCGCGCCTCAAAGCACTAAAAACAAGGCGCTTGGGGTGCTTAACTATGTAATAAGGGCGGGAGTGCAAAGCAGCCGCGGACTGCGGGAGGGTAATTTTGCGGTATTGCGCAACACGCGCGCACCTGCTATGCTTTTAGAAAACGGGTTTATATCCAACATTGCGGACAATCAGCTTTTTGATGCCAACATAAATGCATATGCCGATGCAATAGCGCGCGGCATTATGGAAGCGGTGGGGCAGCCGATTCCCGGCACTCCTATTCCTCCTACACCTCCAACCCCTAATCAGGATATAAGAAGCATACAAAGCACGCTTAATGCCCGGTACGGTACTGGTCTGGCGGTAGATGGGATAGTGGGGCCGGCAACGCGCCGTGCAATGGTAATTGCGCTGCAAACCGAACTGAACCGGACGTATAACTCCGGCCTGGTTGTAGACGGCATATGGGGGCCGAGGACTAGGGCAGCGGTGCCGATTGTACGAAACGGCGCACGCGGCAACATCGTCTGGCTGATTCAGGCAGCGCTTACAATAGCAGGATATCCGACTGTAGCGGACGGAGTATTCGGGCCAAACACCGAGGCCAGAGTAAGACAGTTTCAGCAGGCAAGAGGCCTTTCGGCAGACGGAGTAGTTGGACCGAACACATTTGAATCATTGTTCAGAGTGCCGTAAAAACAGGTAACAGGGAGCAAGTAACAGGTAACAACGATGGGTCGCTTGCGCTCCAAGATGTTGTCATTGCGAGACTCGACCCGAAACGTATTCAAACGAAGCAATCCCATGGATGGAGGCTAAAAAGACATACACCCCGCCACTACGTGGCACCCCTCTAATTTAGAGGGGAATTTTTATGGTAAAAGTATCTTTTTAGAGAAAACACTTGACTAGCAATGCCAAATCTGGTAAAATGCAAAGGTTAATTACTAAAAACCAGCTGTGGGAGCTTAGCTCAGCTGGTAGAGCATCTGCCTTACAAGCAGAGGGTCACAGGTTCGAGTCCTGTAGCTCCCACCAAACTTGGCTTACGCCAAGCGTGAAACGATAAACATGAAACATGAAACGATGAAGCTTAATACGAGCTATATAGCTTTAGGCAAGTTTGTACGTTTAATGTTTAACGTTTAGTGTTTCACACAACACATAAAATCTCCATGCGGAAGTGGCTCAGTTGGTAGAGCATCACCTTGCCAAGGTGAGGGTCGCGGGTTCGAATCTCGTCTTCCGCTCCAAACTTGCCTTGCGGCAAGCGTGAAACGATAAACATGAAACATGAAACGATGAAGCTTAATACGAGCCATGTAGCTTTAGGCAAGTTTGTACGTTTAATGTTTAACGTTTAATGTTTCACTTTTCTTTTTAAGAACATAAAATAATTATCCCAAGAAGGGATACGGGACATGGCGCTAAAGCCCAAGTGGTAGGCCACTGGCTACGCTGGAAGGGGCTTCGCTCTGTCCACTTGGCACAACTTATGGGTTCATAATAATTTAATAGGTTACCAATCTGCCAGGATTGCTCAATCTGGCGCCATAGCCAAGTGGTAAGGCAAAGGTCTGCAAAACCTTTATTCCCCGGTTCAAATCCGGGTGGCGCCTCCAAATTTGCCTTTTAAAACCCTGCTGATGTGGCGGAATAGGCAGACGCAAAGGACTTAAAATCCTTCGGGGGCAACCTCGTGCCGGTTCAAGTCCGGCCATCAGCACCATGATTAAGCATAATGCATACCAAAGAAAATCAAAAATAAAGAGGGGGTAAAAAATGAAAGGAATTAGCAAACTACTAATTCTTCCCGCATTGATGTTGTGTTGCGGCATTGCGTTTGTGGCGGCGAATACGACGCTTGCGGGAAACGGCGGGGTTAAAACCGTGCACGCGGCGGACGGCTTTGTATTGGCAAGCACGATAACTACCTACGGCTTGACCGCCGAGAACGTGAGCGCAACTTCCGTAACTGTAACGGGTACGAAAACTAATGCGACAAGTACACTTGCGTTGAATATTGATGCGGGTGTGACTGTGGTGTGGAAGGCGGAGTTGTCCGGCAATACAACTTTAATAAGCCTTTCGGGTGCGGGAACATTTACCGTTGCGGACGGTCTAATAAGCGCATCGGGCGGCTATGCGATTGACAATCAAGCAGGCAGCAAGGTCGAGGTATCGGGCGGCGAGGTTAGTTCGGTAAACCTTAATGCGATTTACAATGACGCGGGCGGTACGGTAACCGTTTCGGGCGGTACGGTAAAAAGTACGGGCAACACGGGTAATGCAATTCACAATGGCACAAACGGTACTGTAAGTATTTCAGGAACGGCAACGGTCAGCGTGGATAGCGGCAGAGCAATTCAAAATTATGCTAACGGCACAATAACCGTTTCGGGCGGCACGGTCAGCGCGACAACAGGCACGGCGATTTATAATAACGCAGGCGGCACAATAACCGTTTCGGGCGGTACAGTCAGCGTGACAGGCGGTACGGGCACGGCGATTCATAACCAAGCAGGCGGCACGGTCAATGTTTCCGGCGGCACGATTAGTACGATAAGCGGTCAAGCGATTTCCAATAATACAGGCACGGTCAATGTTTCGGGAACTGCAACGGTCAGTGCTACAGGCATCGGCGGCGTAGCGATTTACAATCAAACAGGCGGTGAAATCAATGTTTCCGGCGGTACGGTAGAAGCGACAGGCTCATACGGCGTTGCTATTCAAAATCAAGCAGGTGGTACGATTAACGTTTCGGGTGGCACGATAAAAGCAGCAATAGACAGGGGTTTTGCAATCGTCAATTATGCTTCAGGCACGATTACAATTTCTCAAACAAACGCAGGTATTTCCACTTTAATTACCTCTGTAAATACAAATGTTAACGAAAGCACGATTTACCTCGGCGGCGGCACTCTTAACATCAACGGCGGCTCAATCACCAACACCGCGGGCGGCAACGCTATTTTTCATGCAACCAGCGCAGCAATAACAATCGGCAAAGCCGAGCCCGTCCCGACAAGCCCGGTTTTGGTAAAAACCTATAACGATTTCGGAAGCATATCTGTCGGCGGGAATGTTATACCCGGCTCGCCGGCGGAGTGGTATAAGGTTGGCGACCCTAATCCGATAGCGAACGCGAAATCGTTTACATATACCCCAAAAGCCGTGGCCGACAGCGGTGCTTACACTGCCAGGGTTAAGAACACCTTTACGGGAATGATTAACGGCACGGTGCAAACGTTGACAAGCACCGAGTGGAGCGATTTGTCAGCCCCGATTCATGTAACGATTATGCCGAAGATAGTTGTGGTTACGGCTATGGCAATGAGCAAGGTTCAAGGCACGGCAGACCCTTTTCTTCAATATCATCACTCCTCATTAGTGGGGGACGTGAGCGGCAACTACGTCTATATTGAGGGCACTCTTGTCCGCGAGTCCGGTGAAACGGTAAGAACATACAATATAAATCTCGGCTCGGTAAGAATTTATGAAGAAGACGAGTTTGGGAATACTCGAGAAAGCAACAACTACGCAATCATTTTTTCGGGGAATAAATTTACGATAACCGCAGCCCCCACATTCCTTACGGGTACGGTCAACCCCGCAAACACATTGGGCAACAACGGCGACACATATCTTAACACGGCAACACAAGACGTGTTTATAAAGAATAGCGGCACTTGGGCAAAGGCAGGCAACCTTAAGGGCATGGACGGCGAGAACGGCACTGACGGCAAAGGGATTGTTTCAATCATTAAGATAGGAACAAGCGGGCTTGTCGATACATACACAATAACCTTTACCGACAGCACCACGACAACGTTTACGATAACAAATGGTCAAGGCGGAACAAACGGGATAAATGGTCAAGACGGAACTGACGGCAAAGATGGTCTCAGCGGTGGCGCGGTGGCAGGAATTGCAGTTGGCAGCGCAGTTGGCTCATCGGCAATTTGTTTGACACTTTTCTGGTTTCTCGCAAGGAAGAGAAAAATGGTATAAAGGTGGGGCTACCGCTAATTATGTTTTTCGCAAAACCAAATAAGAAATCAAAAGCAGACATCATGGTGTGAAAATCCAAACGAAATTAATCAAAGGAGAAAAATAACATGTACACACCTGCAACTTTAATGGTAATGTCATTCACTCTTCCGGCGGTTATTGTAATAGCAATTGGCTTGTATTTCCTGCTTCGTAAAAAGAGCAGCAAGATAAGGCTGATTCCGTTTCAGGTTCTTGCGGTCATTATTCTGGTTATGGAAGTAGCCAAGCAGATTCTCGGTTTAACCATAGTTACTTATGATTTATAGTGGATACCGTTGCACGTTTGCAGTATTCTTCTTTTTGCGCTTCCGCTTGCGGTGTTTTTAAAGCAAGGCAGCAAGGCAAGTAATTTCTTTTGGGCGCTGACCTTAATTACCGGCTTATTGCAGGCTATAGCGCTTTTATTTGTTCCGGAAGGGCTTATAGAAGCGGGGGCCGCAAATGCAATGGGCCTGTCGGGTCTTACTCCTTCGTTCTTTGACTGGCACACAATTATATACCACTACTTGTTCTTGCTGGTTATAGTGCTTGCACCGCTGCTTAAGCCGTATAAGCCGGACTGGAAAGAAATGGCAATCGGCGGGTTGGGCGTTTTTTGCGGTTTACCATGCGTTTATTATAGTAATGGCATATGTTTTAAATGTAGGTTTTGCCGAATACCTTACCTTTAACGTGCCCGGTCCGTTTGCGGCAATCAGAGATTCGGCAGGTTTAGCCTGGGCGCAGATAGCTTTATACTTTACTTATATGATTTTGTTTACGGTTTGCGCCCTGCTTGTTTACTTTGTTCCTAAGCTTTATAAGTTGATATTTAATAAGGCCAAGAAAGAAAAAAATGATGCTTAAAAAATTGTTTTTAGTTAGTTTAGTTTCAATATTCATTTGTTTTCAGCTGACAATATATATTCTTTTGCATACAGGAATTCTGCCGATGATGGCAGAATATTCCGCAATTGCCGCGTGTTTTGTTTTTGCTATAATTTTTGCCGCGTTTTTCAGATTCCCCGGGCGGAGCCTGTATCTGATTGCGGCATTTCTTTTTGTTGCCGTTGCCGATTTGTTTCTTGTAATTATATACCAGACTTCAGGTCACAACCAGTTGTATTCATGTATCGGCATTTCGTTTTTTGTGCTTGCCCAGCTTGGATTTATGGCCTTTCTGCACGGCAATTTAAAAACCAGATTATTTAAAATTGATGCCATTATAAGAAGCGCAATAACTGTGTTTATTATTTGTTTTGCAGTGCTTATGAATACCTTGGTGCTGCATTTAGAAAATTTGTATCTGGTTATTATTGTTTCGGTTTATCTTGCGCAGGTTATATTAAACATTGTTTTTGCCTGCATAAGAATGCGTCAGGATGTAATAACGCTGGCAATGCTTGTTGCGGGACTGGTGCTTTTGCTTTTGTGCGACGTGTTTTTGGGCTTAGGCTTTCTTAACGAGCCGTTTGCGTTTAACTGGGAATGGCTGTTTTACCTGCCGGCCATGACTATTGTTGCACTATGTGCATTGCAGGGTTTAAACCAATCTACAAAAAATATTTGCAAATAATAACTCTTTGTTGTATTATTGTTTTGAAGAAATGATAAAGAACCGTATATTTGCGTTAATATTCAGGATTGTTGCTTTTACAGCTATTCTTTTTGGTATTATTTATAATACCGGAGTTTTTCAGGGCGATTTCCACTGGATAATATTTTTGTATTACACAATTTTAAGCAATATATTTGCGCTTGCATTGTTTGGGGTGCTGATTTTTATGACAGCGCGCAAGCTTAAGCACAATGGGGCTAAAGGGGACAGCTGCTTTTATCCCAGAATATCCGCAGCGGTTACGGTTTGTATTATGCTTACATTGATTGTATTCTGGTGCGTGCTGGCACCGTTTGCGCCGGCGGCAGACCGGCCGTTTCTGGTTACGTACAGCAATTTAGCCGTACATTTAATTGCGCCGCTACTCATGCTGGCCGACTACATTATGTTCTCGGTTGGAGGCAAACTAAAGCGGCGCGACCCGTTTTTGTTCAGTATAGTGCCTATTGCGTATCTGGTTATAACATTGATTATCGGTTTTTCGGGTGCGGTAGTTTATCAGCTGCCGGGATTTGAGCGCGCAGGCAGCTTTCCGTACTTCTTTTTGGACTACAACGATGTTGGCTTAATGATGCTTGTTTACATTGCGGCCTTGATTGCGCTATACTTAGCCATGGGCTGGGTTGCGTGGCTGGCGGACAAAAAGCGGGGGAAGAGAAAGAATTCCCCTTCTTAGAAGGGGCGCGACGCGTATAGCAAACATGCTGGGAGCATGTTTGTAGCCAAAGCGGGCAAGGGCTGTGCCCGCAGCCGGGGGCAAAGCGCAGCCGACGGGGTATATGATAAAGAAGTTAAAAAGCGCAAAGCGCTTTTCTTTTTTTTATGTTTGTGATATACTGGAGTTATTGTTCGGGTAGTATGGCAAGGGTGTATGCCCGCAAGCGGGTAGTATGGCAACAAGTTGCCATGCACCCACTCGTCACTCACAAACCTATTTTATTTCTCGGGGTGTAGCGCAGTTGGCTAGCGCGCCAGACTGGGGGTCTGGAGGTCGCCTGTTCAAGTCAGGTCACTCCGACCAAACAAAAAAGCTCGTTGCACGAGCTTTTTGTTTTTAGTCTTCGGAGCCGCCGGGGCGCATTTCGTCCGGGTACTTTGTTGTGGCGGGAGCACTTGGTTTTGCGTGTATCTTTACATCATATAACAGCAGGTCTTTATCGCGATTAATGTTGGCTTCAAGGTTGTCCCAGCCATACACACTGTCGTCAAGCGCTATCTTTTCTTCTTCTGTAAGGCTGGCCTCCATAAGGTCAAATTTATTCAACTTACGTTCTGTAAGATAACTATCAAGGCCGCTAAGATACTCAGGCTTGTTTACCAGCGCACGTCTTAGCGCCGTATTCAGGTTGACGTCACTTGAAATGCTATCGGTTTCGTGGTCCATCTCGTCCGGAGCGGGAGTTGCTATCCCAATAGCAAAGTCGGACATATAACAAACCCCGTATTCTCCGTTAATAGACAGTTCATATCCAAAAGCCTGTTGCATAACATCATCCATAACAACTGTTTTTACCACACTTGGCGCAATAGACTTGGGGCAAGAAAAATCCAGTTCGTATACGCAACTGTTGGTTTTAATGCCATTTTGGTTTAAAACACTTTTCAATAGTTTAATCCGCTCGTTTACATCCATAGCCCATAGGTGGCTTATATAGCTTTCCATATTAATTCTCCTTAGTTTATAAAACAAATTATAGCACATTACAGAATTTTGTCAATACCAAATTTGTATAAACAAAAAACAGCCGGTTGGCTGTTTTTGTTTGGTTTTAATTTTTAAGAACCGGTAGTTGGCAGAATTGGTTTTTTGCCTGCCGGCGCGGGGTTTGCGGCTGTTGTGCCTACCCCAATTTGCTCCGACAATGGTGCTTGGTTGGTTGCAGAAGAGTTGTCACGGGTCCATACTTGTACGGGTTTAGCGCCATAGCTTTGGGATATAACTGCATCAATTTTTGGCCCAAAATGCTCTTTTACGAAATCTGCGGCAGTTGTTTTTTCGATTTCCATACTATACCTTCTACAACGTGCAAGCTCGTTTAAGGCGCTATACAAGCCTGTAACATCCACATTAGAACTGGGTTCTGCAGATTTAGCAAATTCATCTAAATGCTTTTGCATGGCTTTTGCAATCGAATACAATTCTGTAGAAAAATACGAACCTATCGAAGAAGGCTTGGCACCACCCTCTAATGCCCACATTTTTTCTGCTGCTTCGTAATTACGTGTTACTTCCTCAAGCTGTTCGGGGGTTTTAATAGGGTTCCGATTCAGGTAGGGAAGTGCTGAAATCTGACCTCCGCCCCGCTTGGGAAAGTATTCTACTGCGCGGTCAACTCCTTCTAAAAACTCTTTGGAGTCCATGTCCGGATACTTGTTTCTTAAAATGGCAACCTGTATATCAAAATGGAGGTGTTCTTTTGCTTCCGCCTTAATGTCAGCAATTTTTGCTTCTATCTCTTCTGTGTGTCTGTTAAAGTGGTTTACAGTGCCGCCGGAATAATAGTTGTCCATTTCTCCTCTTGCTACACCGTCTTTGATGTTTTCTATTGCTCTGCTGTTAGATTGAATATCATTTTCTTTGCGATGAATATCACTATAAACCCACTGTTTATGCTTCAGTAATGCTTCATGAAAAATTTTGACATCTTTGCTAAATTCTTTGTTAAATCCTGTTTCGTCTGCCATTTTTGTTTCTCTCCCTTTAATTATTTAATTTTTAAGAACCGGTGGTTGGCAGAATTGGTTTTTTGCCTGCCGGCGCGGGGTTTGCGGCTGTTGTGCTCATATGGTCTGTAGCAGAACTGATAAGTGGTTCTGTTGGGTTTGTTCTCAGGCTTTCAAAGGTTGTGTCGGCGTCTACTTCTTTCGCTTTTTTATAATCTATGGCTGAGTTTAGCATTTCTTCAAGAACAGTTCCGGAAGCTCTGTATGCATTACTTGCCAACACCTTGTCCATGCCCGGAAAAGTTTCGCTGCCGGGGCTGAGGTAGCCTTCATCCCGCAGTTCACTGAGACCAACCTTTTTCAAGTCCGGAACAACAAATTTATCTAAATCAGAACTAAAAAGGTTTCTTTTCCATTGCTTATGAGCAATAGCTCCTCTGGCCTGTGTCATTAATTCTTCGGGGCTCTCTCCCTCAAAAAGATCGTACCTAAGTCTGCCACCTCTATGCACCAGTTCTTGTGCAAGGTCAAAATACTTTACTTTGCTTTCAATGCTTGCATCTTTAAACTGTGAAGACGGACTTGCCCCGTTGTTATCTGCAAGGTACAGTTTTTCAGCAATACCGTAGGCTCGCTCAGATTCCTTTAGAGAATTAATGCTGAAATTTAAATGCTCAGTGGCTATTTTGTCCGAGTATGCGGTTCCCATGCCTTCCCTCATTTCTAGTATTGCCATAACGCCATGAATGTATTTATTGCGGCTCAAATCGCGCTCATGCATCTCCTCAAGCACGATGTGAGCATATACAACACTGCTTCTTATTGCTGGGTCTGTTGTTCTGTCGCTATAAATCTTTTTAAAAAACTCACTGCGGGCGTTGTGTTGTTCCATTAGTTCTTCCGTAGATGTTTCCAACAAGTCTTTAAATTTGGCTGCGCCTTCTTCATATGATTGTATCGTCATTCATTTGCTCCTTATTTCTTATTTGATTCAACGGTTGGTGCCGCATCCGGCAAATCCAGTTTCAGCGGGGCAGTGCGGGTTTTGCGGGATTCATTACCAAGTTTTTGCCATGCGTTGTATGCTTCCGCAATAATCATATCAAGCGTTCTGCTTTCAGGCAGGTTGGCTCCCTCGGCCATTTCTTTAAGCTTTTTCTTTGTTGTTTTATCTACCGAAGAGGTCATCATAGTTCTGCTGCCGTCGTCTTTTAATGCCATGTTTCCTCCAAAGTTAAAATTATTATATCAGAAGTTAAATAACTTGTCAATATTATTTATTGAATATTTTTCTAATAATTCCCCTTCTAAGAAGGGGTGGATGCGAGCGAAGCGAAGCAGACGGGGTAGCCAAACACATGGCTAGATTTCCAGTTCTAAAAACTGCATAACTCCGGCAAGATTCTTCTTTATATCACTATCAAGTAAATGAATAATCCGCAACCCTAAACTTTTCAGATATGCCTCTCGTTTTGCGTCATGCTCTTGTTTGTAATCGTGAGTAATGCCATCAATTTCAATTACGGTTTTATTTTCTGAGCAATAAAAATCAACAATGTAATTGCCTATTACTCTTTGTCTGTCAAAATCTAGACCTTTAAATTGTTTGTTTTTTAGTTGTAGCCACAGCAGCACTTCAGACAAATTGCCTGCTTTTCTTAAGGTTTTTGCATAGGGAAGTAGTTTAGGGTTAAAGGGTAGTTCTTGATAATAATTTACCGACATATAACTCCTTGAGATTCTTTCGTTTGGCTAGCCGAGAGCGTAAGCGAACGCCAACAGCACGCACGCCGCTTGACAAGCTGCTACCCCGTCAATCACTTCGTGATTGCCACCCCTTCTAAGAAGGGGAATTTTTTAGATACATCTCCCATAAATCTCGCTTGTTCTCCAACAGTTTATCCGCCATTTTGTTATTATAGGCAAAATTCAGCACATTATAGTTTGGAAGGCGTTTATAGTTTTTATAGTCGAAAAGTGCGCCCCAAAGATGACCTTCCGTTCCGTTGGGATAGCGGTGTGGTTTTAATGGTTTTAGCGGGAGTGCTTCGGCAATAGTCCCGGTAAATTCTTTTGCCTGGTCAATTAAGATGTAATTGCAATACGAAAATCTTCTGGCACGCTCAATAATGGCATTTATTAAAAGTGAAAACACCAATCGGGCCATATTTTGAGTGCGGTATTCTTTATACAAAACACTGGTATCAAAAAACAGGTTGTACAGGCTTTCATCTTCCGGTTTTTTCAGGTCATTGGGCTGCATTGTGCTATAAAAAAGTTTATCGTCTAAATAGCGTGTAATAGCGTCATCTGTAAGCGGCAGAATAATAAAGTATCCTACCGGCTTTTTGGTTTCTTTGTGCATAAACACAAAGCAGAAATCCGGGATTGCATAAAATTTGTTTTTGTAGGTTTGCAGGTCAACCGCCAAATCACCGTAATACGGAATCTCTCCCATATCATAGCAAGTCTCAGCCAGCTCGGGTGTGATGGAATAATCGGTTATTACGGTTATCTCCGGCATGCCGAAATGCGCACCAATGTTTTCATCTATCATATAGCCAGTTTAGCACAAACGCAAAAAAATACAAAGTATTTTTTTACACTTAACACCGAACAATTATGGGCTGCTGCTCTAGTGAGGGGAATTGAGGAATTTCTGGTTGCATATTTTTATGTGTTGTGATACAATGCTTACATGGGGAATAAAGTAAAGAAAGTTGGATTGGCGCTCGGCGGCGGCGGGGCAAGGGGATTCTGTCATATAGGTGTAGTTGAGGTTCTGCAGGAGAACGGCATACCGATTGATGTTGTTACAGGCTGCAGTATGGGCGCAATGATAGGCGGCGGTGTGGCTGCAGGTGTGCCTATAGAGCAGGCGCGCAAAATGGCTGTAGCCGTAAATCAGCAGGCAGTGTTTGATATAGAAATAAGACATCTGTTTGCAGAAGGGCTTGCTGCCGGCAAAAAAGCCATGAAAACTTACAAAAAGCTGGTGGGTGAGAAGCTGATAGAGGATTGCAGTATTAAGTTTGCGGCAATTGCAACCGATTTGGTTTCAAGCAAGCTTCATGTAATTACCAGCGGCACCATTTGGCAGGCCGTGCGGGCAAGCGTGGCTATACCAGGGGTGTTTCACCCGGTAAAAGAGGACGGCAGGGTGCTTGTAGACGGCGGAGTGCTGAAGCGTATTCCTATTGAGGAGGTGCGTGAGCTTGGTGCGGATATAGTTATTGCAGTTGATGCGTTGGGGGCTCCGCATGACAAGCCGGAATTGAAATCTGTTTTTGATATTATTGAAATGTCATACCTGATTATGGACTGGAAGATGGCCGAGAAGGAGCGTAAAGCCGCTGAATTGCTGATAGTTCCCGAAATGGGCAATAAAACGGTTTATGAGTTTAAAAACAATCAGGAAGCTATAGATGCAGGCAGAAAGGCCGCAACCGACGCGCTGCCAAAAATATTTGAACTGCTAAAGAAAAATAAGATAGAGAGAAGGTAGTTATGAACGCAGATAAAATGAGGTTTGCAGCAGGGCTTACATCTGTAATAGGCAACGCGCTTTTTGCTCTTATTTATGGGGGCTTGGCGGTTACGTTTTTTGTGATGGTCAGGCTTTTCAGGAGTGACCCGTTGTCTGTTGTAATGTTTGAAATATATGCCTGGGTGTTTTTGATAATAGGAGTTGTTTCTGTTGCCGCAGTTATGCTTGGTGCAATGATGCTGGCAAAAAAACGTGTTAAGGGGGCTGCAATAGCAAGTATTGTGTTTAATGCGCTGATACTTTCGTTGTTCCAGATTGCTGTAATTATCCTTTGTATATTGTACCTTGCCGATTCTAAAGAGCCGCAAGAAGGGCAGGCGCAGCTATCGGGAGCGCAGACCTGTGCATTTACCTCGGAAATTACGCATGAAATTGCAATGGCTAAAAAGCTGTACGAAGACAGGATTATAACTAAAGAAGAATTTAACAGAATAGTAATTGGAATAGCTACAAAAATTTAATATAAAATGAGCTGAAGTTCAGCTCACTTGTGGGGCTATGGCGAAGTTGGTATCGCGTTTGAATGGCATTCAAAAGGCCGCCGGTTCGAACCCGGCTAGCTCCACCAATATTACACGAAAATCATTAAGGGCAGGGGTTAAATGACTATAAGAAAACTAACCACTAATGATAAAAAAAGCTACCTTTCTTTATTTAATGAAGTAAAGGCCGGGATTGACCCGCTTTGGTTTATGCCGGATGAAGCCGAAATGATTGAGTTTTTAGGTCAGAAAGAGTGCACTATTTTGGGTGCTTTTAGCAAAGACGGTGAGCTTATGGGGTACGCAGCAATTTTAGCGGTGTCTCCTGAAATTGAGGATGTTAAGCAGATGTTTGGTAAAACCGGGGCGGTATGTGAAGTTGGGCTTGCTATGGTTCTGCCCAAATTCAGGCCGCAACTGCCGATTGCAAGGATTTATCGGGATTTGCTGGAATGGGCAAGAAGTGTGGGTTTTGAAACCTTGATTGCAACTGCACACCCCGATAACCGTGCCAGCTGCAAATTATGTGAGTATGCGGGCATGAAGCTTGTGGCAACAAAAATGCTGGGTAAATATTTAAGAAACTTTTACACCTTAGAGTTGTAAATAAATATTTATAGAAGGAAGCCTGATGTTTGAATTAATTACCGACAGAGAAGTTTTATCTCAAAAGAGTAAGCCTGCAAAAGTGGACGAGGAAAGCCTAGGAATACTTAAGCAAATGCATGAAACTATTTTGCATTACAGAAATACCGAGTCACCCATAGCGGCGCTTGCAGCCAATCAGATAGGATATCCTTACCGTATTATAGTGCTTTGTAACGGAGATGAATTTGTTAATATGTTTAATCCGGAAATTGCTATTGCAGACGGCAGTGTGGAAATATGGGAGGGCTGCGGAAGTATTCCGTCTGCGGTGTGTTTATGTGAAAGGCCGCGTTTTACCTTGGTAAACTATACGGATGAAAAAAACAGCCCCATGATTCTTCCCTTAAATGAGTTAGGTTCGCACCTTGCGTGTCACGAAATAGACCATTTAGACGGAATAACAATTTTAGACCGGAGCAAAAAGACAGAGTACGTTGAGAGCGAAAAACAGAAAACTGATGTGCTTATATCACGTAACGGGCCGCTTTTTGCTGAGCTGAAAGCACGGCAGCAAGCGGAAGCAAATATGTCAAAAGACGCCGGTTCTTTAGTAAAATAGTGGTTTGTTTAATAAAAGAGGATAAATGTTAAGGGTTCTGTTAATTATTGCCTTAGCCGTTTCGGCGGCAAGTTTGATTCTGGGTGCGGTGTTGCTGGGGGTCAGTTGTGACGGCAGCTGCGGCAGCGATGTGCATGGCGGCATGCTAACCTGGGTTTGCCCTAAGTTCTGGTTTCCGCCTGTTTTTAGTGTCGGTATGATTGTGTTTGGAGGAATTGGAGCCATTTCAGCCGGTATTTTTTGGTTGTTACAGTCTATTAAAGGAAACAAATAATTGCGTATAGTCAAGGAGGAAGATATGAGTAAATTAGTCATTAGCAATGCAACTGCCGAGTTTTTGGTTTTTGCTCACCAATCCGGTGGGGATGGTGTGGAAGTTAGAATTCAACATGGCACAGTTTGGCTTACGCAGAAATTGCTGGCACAGTTGTTTGATTCGTCCATAGACAATGTAGCTTTGCATTTGAAGAATCTATACTTTGAGCAAGAACTTTCAGAAGGGGCAACTTCCGAGGATTTCTCGGTAGTTCAGCAAGAAGGTGTGCGAAGCATAAATAGAAAAATTAAACATTATAATCTTGATGCAATAATTGCTGTTGGATATAGAGTTAACTCTAAAAAGGCCACTGAGTTTAGGCGCTGGGCAACAGGTGTTTTGCATGAGTTTACATTAAAGGGTTATGTTTTAGACCGTAAGCGTATGGAGAACGGAAGTTTTTTAGACGATGATTACTTTGAGAGATTGCTTGAGGAAATTAGAGAAATCCGTTTGTCGGAGCGTAGGTTTCACCAAAAAATAACCGACATTTATTCTACGGCCTTTGATTATGATAAGGATTCCATAATAACCAAAGAATTTTTTGCTAAAATTCAAAACAAGCTTCATTGGGCAATTCATGGACATACTGCTGCCGAACTAGTTTATAGACGAGCAGATAGCAAAAAAGGTAATATGGGTCTGACTGCCTGGGAAACTGGCCCAAAAGGGAAAATAGTAAAGTCCGATGTTGTGGTTGCTAAAAACTATTTAACAGAAACAGAACTAAGGGACCTTTCCGTACTGGTAAGCGCCTATTTGGATTTAGCAGAAAGGAGAGCAAAGAGCAGAATGCCAATGAGCATGGATGCGTGGGCAAAGCACTTAGATGCAATTCTCGTTGCGGACGGCAATGAATTGCTAACGCATGCCGGAAGAATATCTGCCGAAATTGCCAAAGAACACGCAGAAAGCGAATTTGAAAAGTTCAGGGTGATACAGGATAGATTGTTTAAAAGCGATTTTGATAAACTTTTAGCAGCTAGTGTAAAAGCAGATAAAGTAGAGAAAGAGGGAGAAGAATGATTTTTTTTGTTCGACACGGAGAGACTGAAGATAATGTCCAGGATATTCTTACCGGACACAATGAGATATTGCTCACAAACAACGGCCTAAAACAAGCAGAAGAAGCGGCCGAGGAAATTAAAGATGTAGATTTTGCTATGTGCTATTGTTCTCCATTAATACGAACCAAGCAAACATTGGAAAAGCTGCTGAAGCACTTTCCTAACTTAAAGGTTGTGTACGACAATCGGATTATTGAGCGCGATTACGGCGAAGCAAGCGGCAAACACTCCAGCATTTGCAGTTTTAACAGGTGGGCCAGAAAAGCAGAAATAGCATTTAAAAACTTTGAGAGCGTTGACGATGTTTTTGAGAGAGCGAAAGACTTTTATGATGAAGTAATAGAAAAGCACAAAGGTCAAAACATCTTAGTGGTATCACATAGCGGTTTCGGTCGCGTTAGTCATTGCTATTTTAACGGATTTCCCGCTGATGGAGACTTAATGGGTATCAAAATCAAAAATGCAAAAGTTATCACATATAAATAAGGAAACAAATAATTGCGTATAGTCAGTTTTAATGTAAACGGCATAAGGGCGGCAGAGAAACGCGGAGTCGTTTCTTTTTTGCGCGAAGCCGGCGACATTGTTTGCCTGCAGGAGATTAAGGCAAGTGAGGCGCAGTTTAGAGAGGTTACACAACCCCCGTCGGCCTTGCCGCCACCCCCGCGGCTTATGGGGGAATTGTCTATAGGCTCTCATCCCTATGTTTACATCAATCCTGCCGAAAAGGCCGGGTATAGCGGCACGGCAATTTTGAGCAAGTACGAGCCGATTTCGGTTAGTTGCGAACTGCCCGGTTTAAGTTTAGCTAACGAAGGGCGCGTAATTGTGCTGGAGCTCCCGAAGTTTTATGTTGTAAACTGTTATGTTCCGCACGGAGGCACAAGACTGGAGATTAAACTGGAGTATATGGAGCAGCTTCTGGCTGGTTTAAGGCAGCTGGAAAAGGGCGGCAAACCTGTAGTTTTGTGCTCAGACATGAACGTTGCGCATACCGAACTGGATTTATCTCACCCAAAGGCCTGCAGTAAAATAACAGGCTACTTACCGGAAGAACGGGCGGTAATGGACCGCTTTATGGAGCTGGGTTTTATTGATTCTTACAGGGCTTTAAATCCAGACAAGCAAGCTTACACATGGGACAGTTACCGCAGCAAAGCGGGGCAGGGCTACGGCTATACAAGCTGGAACTACAGGTTTGACTATATCTTAGCAAGCGAAACTCTTCGCAAAAGTATTAAATCCGCCGATATTCTGTATGACAGGTTTTACAGCGACCATTATCCGGTAATGTTAGAAATAGAAGTGTAGCCAAACGCTTCTGTTTTTTTTGGTTTTATGCTACAATTGCGATGAGAGGAGCAAGGAGTGTTTAAAGTGGATAATGAGAAAAATGCCCTGCGGCTGTTTGAGGAAAAGCAGGTGCGCGCAATATGGGATGAGAAAGCCGAGAAGTGGTATTTTTCGGTTGTGGATATTGTTGGTATTTTAACTGAACAGGTTGATTATCGTGTGGCAACTAAATACTGGAATAAAACTCAAGCACGACTTGTTGAAGAGGGAAACCAACTGTCGACAAAATGTCGACAGTTGAAAATGCAGGCTCAAGACGGTAAAATGCGACTAACAGATGCTGCTGACACAGAACAGGTTTTGCGTATAATTCAATCTGTTCCAAGCAAGAAAGCCGAGCCGTTTAAGTTGTGGCTGGCTAAAGTCGGCAGCCAAAGAATTGATGAAGCGATTGACCCAGAGCTGACTATTGAGCGTGCGGTACGGGACTATCGCAAACTGGGGTATAGCGAAAGCTGGATAAATCAACGCATAAAGTCTATTGAAGTGCGAAAGGCGTTGACTGACGAGTGGGATAAAGGTGGAGTTAAGCAAGGTGAAGAATACGCTATACTTACCGACCTGATGAGTAAAACCTGGAGCGGTATGACTACAAAACAATATAAAAATCATAAAGGGCTAAAGCAAGAGAATCTGCGAGACCATATGACAAATACTGAACTAGTGCTTAATATGCTTGCTGAGGTTGCAGCAACAGATATTTCTATCATTAGGCAACCGCAAGGGCTTGGAGAGAACAGTCAGGTAGCTAAGGAGGGTGCAAAAGCAGCCAAAGCAGCAAAGGAACAAATTGAAAAAAGCACCGGACAGTCTGCGGTTAGCAAGCTTAATGCAAAGAGGTTATCAGAAATAAAAATAAAAAAGGAGTAAATATGAAAAAAATTGTTTTAATATGTTCTGCTTTTATACTTGCGCTTGGAATGTCTGCAACTCTTGCAGCCTGCGGCAACGCTCAAGCCTTTCCGCATTTAGTGGGTTATTATACTGCCAGAGCGGCTCATCAGTCGGTTGAGCTTAGCTGGACAACGCCTACGGCCGGAAGCTCTGCAATAACCAAATATGTTGTTACCGCAGCAGAAACTGTAAGCGGAAATTCTGTTGCAGGATATCCAAAGGATGTTGCGCCAAGCAACAGTGCTATAAAAGATGCTACTGTAAGTCATACAGTAACCGGTCTTACAAACGGTGTTGCATATACATTTACTGTAAGAGCGCATAACACGCAAGGTGCAGGCGCGGTGGCAACTGCATATGCTACACCAACAAATGTCCTGCATACTCCCGTGCTGCAAATCTCCGGAAACACGCTTAGCTGGACAGGTGTTTTTAATGTAAGCGGGTATGAGCTTAATTTTTATACTGGAGGAGCGTTTAGTATAACACTGCCGAATACGGGTCCGGCCACTTACGATTTATCTGACGTGCCGGCAGATATGGGCTGGAACGAAGACGGATACAACGAGATGCTGGCAGGAAAGACCTTTTCTATAAGAATAAAAGCAATTGCTGCTTCTCCGTATACTGACTCTGCTTATTCGGATTCGGTTGACTATACCTTCCCGATGTTATAAGGAGCAGACAAATGAATTTTTTCTTAAAATATGGACTGTATATCGGCAGGTGGCAGCTGAGCACTCCTATTTTGTATGTGGTAATCTGGGCGCTTACGGGGCTTATTAATGCAATTTGGATAACCATTATTGCCAATTTTATTGGAGCGTTAATTTTCTTTTGGGTAGATAAGTTTATTTTCAGAAAAGCCAGAGCTAAAAATCCGCTTTGGGAAATGAAAGAGAATGTTAAATGTGCCGATTGTGACCATGTGGGCACGGGGTACCGTATTGTTGAGTGGAACGGATACAGCAGAGCCAACGATGAAAACCCGCAGTTTAGATGCGAGGCCTGCCGTGCTAAAAAACTATTGGAAGTAGAAAAGGTGGCAGTAAAGCCAAACAAAGTAAACGGCCGTGATGCAGGCCGCTGGGAGAGTAAGGGGGCAGCGAATGAGCGAAAATGAAGTATTCCAATGGATAAAGGATTTGCACAAGCTCTGGATGGCAAAATGCATAGACAACATTGTTGAGTTGTTTGACGCAAACTGCCAATACTGGGAGACTCCGTATCAGCAGATTGTTGGCTTAGCCAACATCAGGAACCAGTGGAATGAAATCCGAAACTGGCAGGATATGCAGGTGGACTATGAAATACTTGCAATTAAAGACAATTACGCAATTGTAAATTTTTTATTAAGGACCAGCCAGTATGAGCAGGACATTATAAACGAGTTTAAGTTTGCGGGCGAAAAATGTGTTTATTTAAAGCAATGGTTTATACAAAAATAAAATTGTTTTAAGGAGAAATAAATGGAAAAAACAAAAAAGATGCTGGTGGGCATAACGGGTTATAGCGGCTGCGGTAAAACCACTTTTGCCGAAATGCTTATGAAGCTTATTCCAAATTCAACGGTTATAAGCATGGACAAAAGGATGCGGGAGGCTTATGCGCCGCTGAAAGAGCAGATAGTTGAGATATTTGGTAAGGCCGTGTTTAATAAGGGCGGCGTACTGAATGCAATGGTTACCGATACTGCCGGCAAAGATAAGATTGAGCGGTTTAAAGCGTTGAAGCTGCCGCTGGTTTGTGACCTGGTTAAAAAAGACATTGATGCGGCGTTTAAGAGTTTTGACGTGATTTTTTTAGAGTGGATTTACCTGCCGGAATGCAAACTATGGGACAAATGCTACAAAACGGTTTTTGTAGACAGTTACGAGAGTGTACGGCACGACAAGCTGATTTTCCGGGCGGGCAAAGATTGCTTGACCCGCGAACAGGCAAAAGTAATAGATAAAAATACAGCACCTGATTTCAGAAAAATGAAACCGAGTTTTATTGTTTTCAACGATTTTAATATGTCCAGTTTCAACCAAAAGGCTAAACTTGTGGCAGCGGAGCTGGCAATGTAGCAGCCACACCCCGTCGGCTGCGCCGCCACCCCTCTTATAGAGGGGAATTTATTTTGAATTACATACAGTTTGTGTTATAATACCGAATGCACAAATTTTTTATTGATTCAGAAATTGAGGTTGATAGGACCGTAACACTAACAGGGCAGGAGCATCTGCACCTATGTAATGTGCTGCGGGCTAAGGCAGGCGAGACAGTTACGCTTATAAACGGAAGCGGGTTTTTCTATTTAGCCGAGATTGCGGAAATCAGCAAAAAACAAACTACCTTAAATGTATTAAGCAAAGAAGCGGACAAAGGCATAGCCAAGACTAAGCTCACGGTTTTTATGGGGCTTATACGCGCCGAGAAAATGGATTTGGTTGTTCAGAAGCTGACGGAGCTTAATGTGACCGAAATTGTTCCGTTTGAATCAAGTTACGCCACTGCTAAGACTTCGCAAAACAAGACGGAGCGCCTAAACCGTATTGCTATTGAAGCCTGCAAGCAATGCGGACGTGCGGATTTGGTTAAAATAGACGAGACGGTTAAGTTTAACGAAGTGGTAAATCGCGTTAAAGATTTTAGCGCGGTGCTATTTGCGTATGAGGGCGTGCTGTCATTGCGAGACGGACATACAACGCCAACAGACGAAGCAATCCCTTCTTCACATACCCCGCCCCTTGCAGGGGCACCCCTTTATCTTAAAGGGGAATTTTTGTGTAATATTCCAGCACTCGCTCTTATCATAGGCAGTGAGGGTGGGTTTAGTGAGCTTGAGGCAGAGCAATTAATAAAAGCGGGTGCAAAGGTTGTGAGTCTCGGCAAGCGCATATTGCGGGCCGAAACTGCCGCCATTGCGCTAACTGCGGTTGTGCAGAGCCGTGATTGGTAGGCCCCGGCATTGTCATTGCGAGACGGTCCCGCAGCGCCGGCAAGCGAAGCAATCTCAAATATAATAATTCTAACCAATGTACTGCTTCGCTTGAAGCGCTCGGAACCTGTCTCTCAACGACAACCAACAAGGAGAACCGTATGAAAATAGTGTTACATACGCTTGGCTGCAAGGTTAACTCATATGAGGCGGACTGCATTGCGGGCGAACTGATAAAGCGCGGGCACCAGATAACAACCAAGCTGGAGCCTGCCGACCTTTACATTTTAAGCACTTGCGCCGTAACAAACGAAGCAGAGCGCAAATCCCGGCAAATGCTGGCTAAACTAAACAAATTAAATCCGGATGCTAAGATAATTGTTTGCGGCTGTGCAAGCCAAAACAGTCCTGAGCAGTTTTTGAACAAGCCAAACGTAACGGTTGTTGCGGGCAACAGTGGTAAAAACTGGCTGCCGGACCTCTTAGACAGCGTTGGAAATTATGTAATGGAAATCCCTTGCGACTATGAGGAAGCAGGGAGCGTACTGCCAAGCAGGACAAGGGCATACCTAAAGGTGCAAGACGGCTGCAATTCGTTTTGCTCGTATTGCTTAATTCCGCATATAAGGGGCAGGAGCAGAAGCAGGCCGCTTGAAAATATTTTAAAAGAAGCTTATCTGCTGGCTAAAACCGCAAAAGAAATTGTGCTGACAGGTATAAACCTGTCGGATTACGGAAACGGTCTCCCCGGGGATATTGGTTTGCCCGACCTGGTTTCTGCGCTGGGCACCATAAACGCCCGCATAAGACTCAGCAGTCTGGAAATGACTGCCGTTACAAAGGAACTGTTGGCGGCGGCAAAGGCAAGCCCTAATTTTTGTCCGCATTTCCACTTATCGCTGCAGAGCGGCAGCAATACGGTATTAAAACGCATGAACCGCAAATACACAGCCGGCGAGTATCTGGAAAAAATTAAACAGATACGAGACGGGTTTCCTTGGGCGGGCATTACTACCGATATTATAGTTGGTTTTCCGGAGGAAACGGAAGAGGAGTTTAGTGATACTCTGAAACTGGCAAAAGCCGCCGGATTTGCGGATATTCATATTTTTGCATATAGTAAGCGCGCAGGCACTCCGGCCTCAAAGTTAAAGCAAACAGACGGTAATGTGGTTAAAGTCAGAGTTAAGAGACTGGAACAATTAAGAGATGAGTTAAGACAAAGGTTTCTGTTGGAGCAGGCGGGCAGGATTGTTGAGGTTTTGACCGAAACTTTTGCGGGCGGGTTCTGGAACGGACACAGTGAAAACTTTATTAAAGTATATTTTAAACCCGGCACAAGGGCACTTACCGACAATGTGCAGGTACAGGCTAAGCTTGTAGAACCTTACTTAGATGGCATGGTTGGGGAAATGGTTTAGCCTTGTCATTGCGCGTTGGAGCGAAGCGAACAACCATGGTTGACGGGCATGCAGTGACGGATACAATTGTAGGGCGGGCAGCGCCAGCAAGCGAAGCAATCCCCATATAGGAGTTCTGCCCATGGGACTGCTTCGTATGAATCCGGAATAGAGATTCTCGCAGTGACAAACTTAAAATCTTCAGTTTTCTCTTGACTTTGTGCGGCATATGCTATATAATCAACCTATATTTGTAACCTAAAGGGTGGTGAGTAAAGACATGACGATGGTAACCGTTAACAAAGACGAGAACATAGACAGCGCATTGAAGCGGTTTAAGCGTAAATGCCAGAAAGACGGCATAATTGGTGACCTGCGTAAGCGTGAAGCATACGAGAAGCCAAGCGTAAAACGCAAAAAGAAAAGTGAAGCCGCCAGAAAACGAAATAAGAAATAACCACACCCCGTCACTTCGTGACACCCCTCTTATAGAGGGGAATTTTTTTAATGCGGCTGGTTTTTTTTGCGGGTTTTGTCTTTGTTTGTCGATAGGATTTTAAACTCCAAAAAGGCTTGCAATTCGTGGGGTTTCTACCATAAAATCGTGTATATAACACTAAGGGGGAAACCAGATGAATAATTTTAAGTTGCTTGCCCGGCAGGCTAAACAGCGCATGAAAAAAGGGTATTGGCAGGCAGAAAATAAAGCCAGAAGCGAGTGCATGGAAAGAGGGGTAAGCAGGGGTGCAAAGCTGGAGCGGATTTCTGATTTGTACGCTCAAAAGCTGGAGCGTGAGTTGTATCGCAGCGAAACCTTGGCTGACCCGGACGAGGCGTTATATAAAAAGGTTTGTCAGATTCTGGACGAAAATGAGTACGTGCTTAACCCGATTAAGTATCTGATTGACCATGAGAGTTATGATAGTCTTGATGTTACGGCTAAACAGAATTATATATTTAAGCTGGCAGATAAGTATAACCGGCTGAAGGAGAGATACATGGAAGAAAGGGAAATACGTAAGAACATTGTGTAGTAAATAAAATTCCCCTCCTTGGAGGGGTGCCCCGACAGGGGCGGGGTGGTTTTTGCAGGGGAATTTATTTGCTAAATACTGTTGTTTCTGATATACTTACGCCATGGCAAGCAAGATATTAGATAAGCTTAATAACGAGCAGCAAAAACCGCTTCTGGCTGTGGATGGGGCGGTTTTAGTTACGGCTGGTGCCGGCAGCGGAAAGACACGTATGCTTACTCACCGGATTGCTTATTTAATTGAGCAAGGAGTGTCTGATTACAACATTTTAGCCATTACCTTTACCAATAAGGCAACAAACGAAATCCGTGAGCGGATTAACAGTTTGGTGGCCGGCAGCAGCGGGGTAACAATAAGCACGTTTCACTCGCTATGTGTAAAAATTCTACGCAGTCATATAGAAAAGCTAAATACGCTGTCATTGCGCGTTGGAGCGAAGCGAACAACCATGGTTGACGGGCATACAGTGACGGATACAATTGTAGGGCAATCAGCGCTGGCAAACGAAGCAATCCCATCGATAGAATACACCTCCAGCTTCAGCATATATGCCGACGATGAACGGAAAAAGGTGTTAAAACAGGTTTATGAGGAGCTTGGCGTTGAGGACGAAGCGCTAAAAAAGAGCATTGATTACCATATCTCCAACAGTAAAAACAACAATATGAACTATTCCGAATACGGGTACGAATATCAGGAAGCAAGAGATATTGACACAATTATGCAGGCGTATAGGCTGTATGACAAGAAGCTGCTTGAAAGCAACGCGCTGGATTTTGATGACCTGCTGGTAAAATGCTATCAGCTGTTTGTAAAATGCCCGGAAGTGCTGGAGTATTATGCAAATAAATATCAATATATTCATGTGGACGAGTTTCAGGACACAAACATCGTACAATACGACATTTTAAAGCTGCTTGCAAGTAAGCACGGCAACATTCTGGTGGTAGGCGATGAAGACCAGAGTATATACGGCTGGCGGGGCGCTAATATAAAGAATATAAGTAATTTTGTACGGGATTTCCCCGGCGTACAGCTTTTTAAGCTGGAACAAAACTACCGCAGCAGTAAAACCATAATATCCGCGGCAAACAAGGTAATAGCAAACAATAGTGAGCGGCTGCTCAAAACGCTTTGGACAAACAATCCGGAAGGTGAAGATATTATATATCAGGCGCTTGACAGCGACAGGGAGGAAGCCGATTTTATTGTGCGCAATATCTACCGGCTGGTAAACGACCACGGTTATAAATACAGCGATATTGCAATACTCATGCGATACGCTGCTCCCAGCAGGTTGGTGGAAGAACGCCTGGTTAACTACAATATGCCGTATGTAATGCTTGGCGGTTTTAAGTTTTTTGAACGGAGCGAGATTAAAACGGCGCTTGGCTACATTCGTGCAATAGTAAATCCGGCAGACAACGAGAGTTTTACGCGGATTATTAATAATCCTAAACGGGGAATAGGCGAGACTACAGTTGCTAAGCTGGCTTCAGGCGGAAGTGTGCTAAGTGCTATAAACAATGTACAGAATAATGACCGGTTAAATTCGGGCGCTAAAAACAAGGTAGCAGAGTTTGCTGTTATTTACAACAAATTAGTTTCGCTTAGCAAAGAGCTTGGTATAGTGGAATTTGTGGAGAAATTGATTAGCCTGGCGGGCTTTAGAACAGCGTTTAACACCGGCCTGGAGGAAGACTACGCCAGAGTAAAAAACCTGGATGCACTAATTGACTCCGTGGCGGATTTTGCCGGCTCTAATCCGGATGCAACGCTATCCGAATATCTGGAGTCGGTTACATTAATATCCGATATAGACAGCGTAGCAGAGGACAACAATAATATCCTGCTCTCAACCGTTCATGCCGTAAAGGGGCTGGAGTTTAAGGTGGTTTTTATAATTGCACTTGAAGACGGAATTTTTCCGATTGTCAGGTTTGGAGGCGACCGCCCAACCGACATGGAGGAGGAGCGCAGGCTGATGTATGTGGCAATGACGAGAGCAAAAGAGCGGCTGTATTTAACAAGGGCAAGAAACAGGTATCTGTATAACGAAGGGGTATGTCAGCCGGCCAGCAGGTTTTTAAAAGAGATGGAAATGGAGATGAGCAGCGGTGTTCGTGCAATGCCAAGAGATTTTGCTCGTGCTGCGGAGGCCGGCCCTGCAATTACTCTGCCAAAGATAAGCGCAGAAGACTACGGACTATACAAGGCCGGGGTTATGGTTGGGCATCCTAAGTTTGGACTTGGCACAATAACCGATGACAGCAAGCTGGCAAGTAAGATAGTTACAGTGGATTTTGGCGGATTTGGAGTTAAAACGCTTAGCTTAGACTTTGCGCCGCTGACGATAATAAAGAAGAAAAAGGAGGTGTAATGCAGTTATGAGAAAACTACTAAAATCAACTAAAGCATTGCTTGTTGCCGGGTTTGTTCTTGCAGCCATGTTTTCGTTTACTGCCTGCGCCCAAGAAACAGAGCCATATATTTCAAAGCATGGAAATGTGACGCATAGCAGTAATTTTGATTCTGCATCTATCAGGCTTACGCTTACAAACCCCACAAACGAGCATTGGGAGATTGTTGTAAAGGTTTCGGCAACCTGGACATGGAAAAATGGGGAGAGGACGGCCACCGGAGGAAATGAAGAGGCTTTCAGGCTGGCTCCTAAAAAAGCCGAGGCAACATCTATTGGTGTAAAAAACTTAATAAACGAGGTAGTAGCAGGAAAGCAAACCTTTAAATATAATCTTGAAATTATTGCCAAAGAACAGGTAGCGCCACAGGTATGGGGCAGTGCTTTTACGGTAGATTGGGAAAATCCGCTCGGGTCAACTAATATGTATAATCACTTAATCAAAAAGGGTTATTCGTCAAACTATGACTACAACAGCACAACTACAAGGCAGACTATAGCCGGTGAATATAATCTAAACTCGAGTTATATCAGCGCCTGCGTTAAGGGCACACGTACGCTGGGCGCAAATGCGGAGAGTTATTTAGTAATTTATTTCAATGATTCATCGTATGCCGCAAATACTGCCATTCCTGACCTGTTGAGTCTTGCCGGCACAAAAGGTTATGAGTGTATACAGACGAGCACCCCGTTAATAGTTGTACTAAATCTATTGCCTTAAAAACAAAATAAAGAGGTTTGTAATGCAGGAAGTAATAGCAATATTACAAGAGCTTTCGGCGGAAAGCTCCACATTAAAGAAAAAGGAAATTTTGCGGAAGAATGAGGATAACCAGACTCTTCGCAAAATTATTGATTTTTTACTGAATCCGTTTATAATTACCGGAATATCAGCTAAAAAAATAAAGAAGGAATTGCCGTCAGCAAATGAACCGAGCCGGTTTGGTGACTTTTTATCTTTACTGGATTATGTTGCTAAGTTTAATACAGGCACGGATCAGGCAGTAGGGCAGGTGCAGCAGTTTATTAACGCGGCACCGGCAGATGAACGGGATTTTTACCGCAGTATTATAACTAAATCCCTGCGGCTTGGCTCGGACGCTAAAACCGTAAATTCGGTATGGGGGCCGGATTTTATTCCGCAATGGGAAGTGCAGCAGTCTTATCGCATAGATAACTATGAATTGGGTGCGGGTGAATGGTTCAGCCTTAGTGAAAAACTAAACGGAGTGAGAGGCACTTACTACGAAAACAGGATATTCAGCAGACAGGGCAAGGAATTTAACGGATTAGACCATATCTTATCGGACATTAAGCAGTTAAGCCTGGGCGGTGCCGTGCTGGACGGGGAGCTTGTAAGAAGAAACATTGACAACGTAAACGACAACGAGAATTTCCGTCTGGGTACGGGCATTATTAATTCGGACAGTACGGACAAAACTCTGATTGAGTTTGTAATCTTTGACTGCCTGTCCGCAGATGAATTTAAAGCGGGTAAGAGCAATTGCGGATACAAAGAAAGACTTGTGCAGCTGAAAAGTATTGAGCAGGAAATTAAAGATAAAGGCCTAAACAGCATTGCAATAGTAAAGATTTTATATAGCGGAACCGAACAGGAAAAAATACCCGGGCTTCTGGAACAAGTAGCCGGACAAGACAAAGAAGGTTTGATGCTGAACCGTGATATGCCTTACCAGCGGAAACGTCATAACGGAATTTTAAAAGTTAAGAAGTTTTACACGGTTGATCTTAAAATTGTTGCAGTTGAAGCCGGCGGGGGCCGCCTGGCGGGCACGCTCGGTGCATTTGTGGTTGAATACAAAGACAATCTTGTAAATGTGGGCTCCGGTTTTTCCGATGAGCAGAGGAGTGAGTTCTGGGCTAAAAAAGAAGAATTAATCGGGCGGGTTATAGAGGTTAAGTACAAAGAAGAAAGCGTGGACAAAAAAACAAAAAAACACAGCTTGCAATTCCCGATTTTTGTGGCGTTGCGTGAAGAAGGAAAAGAGGTTAGTTACTCATAAAAAGTTGTTGACGGGGTAGTTGATTTCGTGTTATAATCCATTGTTAATATGAGCTTAAAGGAGGCTTAAAGTATGGCAGTTACACATGATGAACTGGTTAAACTGGCTAAGGTGTCGGGCCTGGAATTTTCGGACAAGGAATATACCGAACTGATACAAGCCTTTAAGCAAAAAACAGAACTGATGGAAGCAATGAATGCGGTTGATACAAGCGGAATAGAATTGCGGTATGAGCCGATTAATGCTGAGAAGGATTTGAGAGAAGACGTAGTGCGTCCTTCTCTGCCTCGTGATACGGCTCTGTCCGGTGCTGCCGAAAAAGATTCGTCGGCATTTTTGGTGCCGGCAACGGTTGAGTAGGAGAAAGTGATGGAATTAGCAAAATTAAGCCTTGAACAGGCAATTGATAAATTAAACAGGAAAGAAACAACAAGCGTTGAACTCACCAAAGCGGTAATAGCTCAGGCAAAAGCTGCCGCTGACCTTAACGCACTTATTACGGTTTTTGAAGAATCGGCGCTGAAAGCAGCAGTTGAATCTGACAAGGCAAGGGCAGCGGGTAAGCCGCTTTGGAGCTTAGCCGGTGTGCCGGTTGGGGTTAAGGATTGTATTTGCATAGAGGGCACAAAATTGACTTGTGCCAGTAAGGCGCTGGAAAACTATATTTCGCCCTATACAGCAACCGCAGCTCAAAAACTTATTGATGCGGGCGCAGTGATAGTAGCCAAGGCAAACATGGACGAGTTTGGTGCAGGCAACCGGAATGAGACCTCCGCTTTTGGCAGGGCTAAAAACCCTGTTGACCCAACGCGTGTTACAAGCGGCGGAAGCGCAACGGCTGTGGCGGCTTTCCAGTGCTATGGCGGAGCAGGCACAGACAGCGGCGGAGGAATAAGAATGGCAGCCGCATATTGCGGCCTTGTGGGCTTAAAACCTACATACGGGCTTATAAGCCGTCATGGTGTAATGGCGTATTCCGGCTCGGTTGATTGTGTGGGTCCATTGACCCGCACAGTGGCTGATAATGCCATTTTGTTGGACGTAATGGCCGGGCATGACCCGCTTGACATGACAAGCGCAAAGCAGCCAAAACAGGAGTATTACAAAAACCTGAAGGCTGACGTTAAGGGCTTAAAAGTTGGAGTTGTAAACGGCGGTTGTGCTCTTGCGGCTGCCGCAGGGTTTAAGGCAGGCGGTGCAACGGTTAGCGAAATTAAGTTCCCATATCTTGATGCTGCGCTTGGAGCATATGTTGCTATTACTTCCGCCGAAGCTATGAGCAACCTTAACAGGATTGACGGCATAAGATACGGGTTGCGCCAAAACGGCAGCGGTGAGCTTGAGGACGTTTATTTTAAATCCCGCACTGCCGGGTTTGGCAAAGCTGTTAAGCAGACTATTATGCTGGGTAATTATGTATTGTCTAAAGAGAACCTTGACAAGTGTTTTTTCAAAGCCAAAAAGATTCAGAAATTCCTTCAGCAGGAGTTTGATAAGCTGTTTAAGCAGTTTGACCTTATTGTTTCTCCAACGGTAGATATAGAAGCTCCGGTTGCGGGGGAAGCAAGCAACCCGACTGACGCTAAGTATGCGGTAGTGGCGTCTCTGGCAGGAATTCCTGCAATAAGCGTACCGTGCTGCAACGGGCCAAACGGGCTGCCTATGGGCTTGCAGATAATGGCAAACAAGTTTAATGAGCAGACGCTGCTTAATGCAGCACTGTTTTTTGAACGTGCAAAGGAGGGCGTAAAATAATGAGTTATGAAATTGTAATCGGCTTAGAGATTCATTGCGAGCTGAAAACCAAAACCAAAGCTTTCTGTAGCTGCCGTAACGAGTTTGGAGCCGAACCAAACGTAAATGTTTGCCCCGGCTGCCTTGGTATGCCGGGCACACTGCCTGCATTAAACAAAACAGCCGTGGAGTATTGCATTCGTGCAGGGCTTGCGGTTGGTTGTAAAATAAGCCGGTATTCGGCTTTTGAGCGCAAGCATTATTTTTATCCGGACCTGCCTAACGCATATCAGGTGTCTCAGCTGGAATATCCGCTATGTATAGGCGGCGGGCTTACCTTAGACTCAGGCAAGTTTGTGCGTCTTAACAGGATTCACCTGGAAGAAGACGCAGGAAAGCTTCTGCACGGGCCGTACGGCACACGTGTTGACCTTAACAGGGCGGGGGTGCCGCTGATTGAGATTGTTACCGAACCTGACCTGAGGAGCGCAGATGAAGCGGTTGAGTTTTTAGCTAAACTTAAAAGTGCGCTGCTAACTACAGGCGTATCTGACTGCAAAATGCAGGAGGGCAGGCTCAGGTGTGATGTTAATGTATCGGTTAATAAGCCCGGGGATAAGTGGGGTACACGAATTGAAATGAAAAATCTTGCTTCGTTTTCGGCTATAAAACGCGCCATCACTTATGAAGCGAAGCGTCAGATGGATGAACTGGATAAGGGCAATACTTTTGTTCAGGCTACAAGGCGCTGGGACGACAAAGACGGCAAAAGTTATCCTATGCGAGATAAAGAAACCTCAAACGACTACAGATACTTTCCGGATGCTAACATTATTCCGATTAATGTGGAGCCGAGTTATGTAGAAAGTATTCGCAAAACGCTGCCCGAAATGCCATGGGAGCTTAAAGAGCGCTTGCAAAAGGAACTGGGTTTAAGCGAATATGACGCCAGAACAATTACGTCGGATAAAGCCTACAGTGATTTGTATCTGAATGTGCTGAAAACTTTTAATGAGCCAAAGTTTGTGCTGAATTTTATAATGGGTGAGGTGTTTAAAAAGCTTAATGCCTTGGGGCAGGATGATATAGAAATTCCGCTTAAGCCCGAGATTTTGGCAAAGCTATTAAAACTGTATCACGGTAAAACCATTGCTCAGGCTACCGCAAGAGAACTGTTAGATGAAATATGGGAAAGCAATGCTGACCCCGAGCAGATTGTTAAAGACAGGAATCTGGCGCAAGTAAGTGACAGCGGGGCATTGGAAGCAATACTGCAGAAGCTGGTTGCAGATAATCCGAAGGCGGCCGAGCAGTTGAAAATGGGAGACCCAAAAGTTAATCAGTTTTTTATAGGTCAAACCATGAAAGCAACCGGAGGCAAGGCAAACCCTGCCGTAGTGCTGGAAGTGCTGAATAAGATTATTAACAAATAAAACAAGGAGAGATATATGCAAGAGACCGAATACATTATGATGGAGCCGCCGATTGATGAGTTGCGAGCCAAAATAGGCAACAAGTTTAAACTGACCTGTTTGGTAGGCAAACGCGCTAAGGAGCTGGCAAACAGGTATTATGCAAGCGAACCCAGCGACAAAGACCCAAAAGTGGTTGCAATTGCGGCTGAGGAAGTGGTTAGGGGCGAAATTATTGCCCAGGATTAGTTTATGATAGCTGAAGTTATTATAGATGTAGCGCATTCGGAAGTGGATAGAATTTTTGATTATTACGCCATTCTTGAGCTGCGTGCGGGACACAGGGTGCTTGTACCTTTCGGGCGGCAGACACTTGAAGGCTTTTGTGTTGCCCTTAAGGACACGTCGGAGTTGGAGGATAGTCAGCTGAAATCCGTAATCAGGGTTTTAGATGACTATCCTGTTTTGCTTAAAGAACTGCTGGAACTAAGCGGTTTTATGACAGACAAATACCGCCTGAAGAAAGTGGATGCACTCAGGCTTTTAATTCCCGCTCAGATGCGCGGCGGCCGGGTAAAAGAGTTGCGTGTAAATAAGCTTAAAGCGGCAGATATATTGGATAAAATTGTTTTAGGAGATAAACTCCGGAAGGGAGCAAAAAACCAATTCGGATTATTAAGCTTCATTCAGAACGGTGGAGTTTATCTTCAGGCAGAGCTAAACAACCAATTTGGAGCCCAGGCGGTGCAAAAATTGGTTGACTTGGGTGCACTGAATCGTTTTACGGATGTTAAAAAGCGCACGCCGGCTTCGGCTGAGATTACGGAAAAACCCAGAATAGCTTTGACCTCCGCACAGAAAAAAGCAGTTAATGCTGTGCTTCAAAGCCAGCCGAAAACGCACTTGCTTTTTGGAGTAACCGGCAGCGGTAAAACCGAGGTTTATATTAATATAATTAAATCTGTGCTGAAAGAAGGCAAGACCGCAATTTTATTGGTGCCGGAAATAAGCCTTACGCCGCAGGTTTTGGGAGTGTTTAGGGCGGTTTTTGGCGGACAGACTGCCATTTTGCATAGCGGCCTGTCTGCGGGCGAGCGGTTTGATGAATGGCGCAGAATCCGGCAAGGAGAGGCCAGTATTGTAATCGGCGCAAGAAGTGCTGTATTTGCACCTGTTGAAAATATAGGGGTAATTATAATTGACGAAGAGCACGACAGTTCATATAAATCCGAAACAAATCCGCGTTTTTACACGCACGATGTGGCCGGATGGCGGGCAAAGTTTAATAATTGTCCGCTTATTTTGGGAAGTGCTACCCCCAGCCTGGACAGCTTTTATAAGGCCAGACTTGGCGAGTATAACCTGATAGAGCTTGCCGTGCGCATAAACGACAAGGAACTGCCCAAGGTTGAAATTGTAGACATGATGCAGGAGATGCGTTCCGGCAATACGGGAATTTTTTCCGGCTCGCTGCTATCTCAGCTGGAGAATGAGATAAACGCAGGCAATCAGGCAATGCTGTTTATAAACCGCCGTGGGTTTGCTTCCTTTATGCAATGCAGGGAATGCGGTTACATAGCCAAATGCACCGATTGCGATGTTTCACTGGTTTATCACCGTGAAGAAGAAGCGCTGAAGTGTCATTTCTGCAACAAGCGCTTTAAAGCGCTTACCAACTGTCCGGTTTGCAACAGCACCAGCATTAGGCACGGGGCAACAGGCACGCAGCGGGTAGTTAAGGAATTGGGCGAATTGTTCCCGGGTGTGCCGGTATTTAGAATGGATAATGACACAACAAGAGACAAAAATGCTCATCTTGGCATTTTGGAAAAGTTTGGCAAAACCAAGCCGTCTGTTTTGGTGGGTACTCAGATGATAGCTAAAGGGCATGACTTTCCGTGTGTAACACTTGTTGGGGTAATTGACGCGGATATGAGCCTGCATTTTGCAGACTACAGGAGCACAGAGCGTACTTATCAGCTAATTATTCAGGTGGCGGGGCGTGCCGGACGGGCAGCGCTGACCGGCAAAGTAGTTGTTCAGACCTACACGCCAAAGCATTATGTATACAGGTTTGCGGCAAATTACGATTACAAGGGCTTTTATGAAAAAGAGATTAACCTGAGAGAGGTTACTAAGTTTCCGCCGTTTGCTAAACTTGTAAGGATAGTAGTATCGGGCGAAAAAGAGGATGACAGCCGGAACTATGTGTTTGAGCTGTTTAACACAATTAAGGCATTAAAACTTAAATACCCCAACAGTTTTCTGTTTTGCGAAGCAATGCGGGCGCCAATAGGCAGAGTGCAGAACAGGCACAGGTTTCAGATACTAATGCGTATTACGGGCAATGATGAAGGTGTAATTATGCAAAACTTATATAATCTGGTGGATACGGGTGTTACGGCCAATCTGCAGGTGTTTGTTGAGGTTAATCCATCTAATTTGAATTAAGGAGAAAGGTATGCAAAAAGGAAGAGTTATTAAGTTTAGCGGCGGAAAGGCAACTATTCTTGGGACAAACGGTGAGTTTCGTTGTTCTGCAAGAAAAAAACTGCATGATAATGGTTTGTATGTGGGTGATAAAGTAATAGTTGGTTCGGATGCGGTGGAAAGCGTTGAGCCCAGAAAAAACCTGTTTACCAGGCCTAATATTGCTAATGTAGAACAGGTAATAATTGTTGTTTCGCCTGTGCCGAAACCCGATTTAATATTGGTTGATAAGCTTTTGGTTAAATGCTTCTGGGAGAAACTGAGGCCAATAATTGTAATAAATAAAACCGACCTTGCCACGCCTGATTTTGTGGGCGGGCTGCTGAATCAGTACGAACAGGTTTGTGAAATAATTACTGTAAGCGCAGTAAACAATCAAGGCATAGATGAGCTGGCATACCTAACGCGCAATAAATTAAGTGTGCTGGCAGGGCAGTCTGCCGTAGGGAAATCGGCAATACTGAACGCTCTTTCGGGAAAGGTGGTGGCTGAAATAGGAGACTTAAGCAAAAAAACCGAACGCGGAAAGCATACCACAAGAACAACGAAAATTTATCTGCTTTCATCGGGAGGAATGCTGGCCGACACTCCCGGATTTACCAGCCTTGAAACAGATAATGAAATTAAGGCAGAGGCAATAGCAGGGCTGTGCCCGGATTTTCCGGAAGGCAAGTGTAAATTCAGAGACTGTAATCATATAGACGCAAAAGAACAGGATTGTGCGGCGTTGATTAAGCTGAAAAACGGGGAACTGAGTGCCGAAAGATACAATAGATACAAGACAATTTACCGGGAGGTAAAGAAAAGGGAGGAAACAAAATATGGCTAGGAAATTAAGAATTGCGGCATCTACTCTGGCGCCGGCCGAGCAGGACTTGTTGGAATATGTATCGCATTTTGAGGCTTGGGGAGTTGACCTGGTGCATTGTGATATAATTGACGGCAAGTTTGCGGCAGCGCCAAAAACCTATGACTACAAGCTGTTGGGCGAAATAAAAACTAAAACCAAGTTTCCGCTGGACGTGCATTTAATGGTAAACCGTCCAAGCACGGAGGAGGTTTTAAATTATATCTCTGCAGGCGCCGGTAAAATTACTTTGCATTACGAAGCGTACGAAAACAAGGTTGAATTAATGAAGAATTTGCGCCAGATTAGATACGAGGGCAAAAAAGCCGGAATCAGCATAAAACCTGAAACGGAATTAAATAATATCCTGGAGTTTTTGCCGTATGCCGATATAGTTTTGGTTATGAGCGTAACACCGGGCAAGTGCGGACAGAGTTTTTTGGAAAGCAGCTTGGATAGCGTAAGAGAACTGGTAAAAATAAGGGAAGACAACAATCTGAAATACGATATTTCTGTTGACGGCGGGGTAAATGAAACCAATGCAAAAGCTATTAAGGAAGCCGGGGCGGATATAGTTGTTTTGGGCAGTGCCCTGTTTAAAGCGGCGGATAAAAAAGCTTTGGCTAATGTAATACGTTTTGCATAGCTCTGCCAAGTATTGTGTGCTATGCAGCGGATCAAGCGCTATATGTAGGTTTTGTGACAAAGAGGTCTGTTTTAGCATAAAATAATGCAAAACTACATATAGGAGTGCAAAACATGAGAATAATTTGCGTAAAGGCACCCAGGTACATTTCGCCTATACTAAGAATGCTGTTTTCCAGAATGATTTTAAGATAAAGAGTTAGGAAACGGCGTTAGGGTAATTTTTGTTTTGTATTGACTTCGTTTGATATTTGGGTTATAATTCAGATACCAATTTACGAAGGAGGAAGCCCGGCTTATGGCAAGGCACCAGTTATATTCCAGCACGCATAGCAGGGTATACAGAGAAACCGTTGCACTTATTGTCTGCCCGAATGCCGACAACTCCTTGTATGAGTATCGCATAATAGATTTTCACAAATCTGACCATTACCATACGTTAGAGTCCTATTTTAACAATGCTGATACAATTCCGTTAAGCTACAAAATCCCGCCGGGCGGCAGAATTGATTTAACCGTATACTGGGCAGAAGGCGAGTGGAAAAACCCAAACGGCAGCAATGTTGTGTTTTATGAACCTGATTTGTTTGCCCAAAAACAACGGCTTGAAAAAGATGAATCAGGGAAGATTATGCGCAGCTGGGTGGAATACAGTTCAAAGGAACGCCGCGCAGGATTTAAAAACCGCATACATATAGACATTAACCCTCCGTGGGATTTAAAGCCGGAAACCAGGTTTCATATGCTTATGGGGCTGCTGCGCGGGGCGGGCGGCCCAGTTAGGGATGAAGACGAGACCGAAAAGACTTCCAACTTTGTTCATAAGTGCCTAACTCATGTTGTAAAAAATGAAATGCCTGCTGAAAAAACTGCCGCACTGGAACTTGGCCTGAAAGCCATATTCAATCATTTTGAGCTGGAAAAAAGTGAAATTGACTGGAAGAAAAAGAATGCAGGATTCAGCGTGTGTAAAATTAGGGAGCTTGAAGAAGCTCTGTGTTTTGAAACCGCTAAAAATATTGAAGAACTGTTCGGGTTTGAAACAGCACACAAACATTGTGTTTTTAAAGATAAAAAGAAAAAGGCCTCCAAAACAGTAGTCGACCTGGAAAACATAGAAAACAATGTTGCTTATGTGTACGCATTGAAATGTATAGAAGGTAAAGGCTTAAGGGGTCAAAAGCGCACTGCGGCAATTAACAGGCATTACCGTCAATATGTAAATTCACATCCGGAGTTTGCGGAAGCCATCAGGCGGGAGCAGAGGCGGCAGAAAGATTCGCCGGACCGTGCGGTTGAGCGTAAATAAAAGAGCGATTACTCGCTCTTCATTTTTTTTATGCATTTGGTGCAGGCTTTTACTCTAACTGTGTTGCCGCTTTCTGTTGTCATTGTTACCGGCTGCAGGTTAGGTTGTTTTTGAGTATTAGTACGGCGTAAAACCCATTGACTCTGGCGTTTTACCTGATTGCCTGTCATCTGGGATTTTCCGCATATATCACATTCTCTTGACATTGCTGGTTCCTCCTTAATAGTTACACAAAATATATTCTGGAGTTTATCACAACCTTACTAAAAAATCAACCCTTTGGGCCTAAAATTTTTAAATTCGGCTATTCTTTAGTTTTTCAAGTTAAATTGCTTGCTTTTAATTCGGGCATATTGTAAACTTTTATCATACTTTTGCGAGGTTGACTTTTGTCTGTAACTACAACCAATTTTTATGGTAAGATATATATTTCGGATGACGCCATTGCCACCGTTGCCGCTTCGGCAGCGTTGGATTGCTATGGTGTAGTTGACCTTGCAAGCAAACGTATAGGCGACAATGTTCATGAATTGTTTAAAAAACAGCCGGTTGGCAAAGGAGTAAAGGTAGTTACTCAGGAAAACCGGATTCAGATTGATATTCACGTGGTATTGAAATACGGTGTATCTATCAGTGCGGTGGCCGAATCGCTTAAAAGGGCTGTTAAATACAAGGTTGAATCGTTCAGCGGGATGATAGTGGACAGCGTGAATATAAACGTTGTGGGCGTGCGTGTTTAGCACGTAGTTTTATTAATATTAGAGGGAAATAAATGCAGAAGAATATAGACGGCGCAACATTCAGAAAAATGATTATAGCCGCAAATAATTATTTAGACAGCAACCAGAAATATATAGATAGTTTAAACGTATACCCTGTGCCGGACGGTGACACCGGCAAGAATATGTTTTTGACTTTTAAGGCAGCCACCACCGAGCTTAACAACTGTGTTAACAACAACATGGATTCATTAAACGAGGCTTTCAGTAAAGGGGCTGTACGCGGAGCAAGAGGCAACTCGGGCGTAATTCTGTCGCAAATGATAAGAGGTATGAGTGCCGAGCTGATAAAAGAGTCGGAGATTACCACAAAGATTTTTGCGCGTGCCATGAAAAACGGCACGGCACTTGCATATAAGGCGGTTACTACACCAAGAGAAGGCACAATGCTTACGGTGTTTCGTGTTATGGGTGAGATGGCTGAAGGTGCCGCTAAAAAACACAGTGATTTTGACGGTTTTTTTGACGTTATACTTAAAGAAGGCGATGCAATTTTAAAACAGACACCCGAAATGCTGCCCGCACTTAAGGCCGCGGGCGTGGTGGATGCGGGCGGACTGGGCGTGCTTACAATTTTTATAGGCTTGTATAAAGGCTTTAACAACGACGAGGACTACGAATTTAAGCCCGACGAAAACACAAAAAGCATTGAAACAAACGAGATGTTTCATGTAAATTTTGCTGATTTAGCCGAGATTAACTTTGCGTATTGCACTGAGTTTTTTATTGTGGCATTAAACAAAAAAACCACGTTATCGGATATAGATAAATTGCGTGAGCGGCTTATAGAAGTAGGCGATAAAGAGTGTCTGATTGTTGTAGGGGACCTGACCGAGATAAAAGTGCACGTGCATACTAATTTTCCGTATAAAGCTATGGAATATGCTATGGAACTTGGCGAGCTTGACCAGATTAAAATAGAAAACATGATTGCCCAGAATCGTGAACTGAAGCGGCAGCAGCAGCAGGCAAACAATGAACAAAAGCCGATGGGTATGGTGGCAATTGCGTCAGGCGACGGCATTGCGGCTGTATTTGGTGACCTTGGCGTAGATGAAATAATTGCGGGCGGCCAAACTATGAACCCCAGTGCCGACGACATTGTATCGGCAATAGAAAAGGTTCCCAGCAACGTAGTGTTTGTATTCCCAAACAACAAAAACATTATTCTGGCAGCCGAACAGGCTAAAAACCTTACAAAGAAAATGCTTTATGTTGTGCCCACTGTTTCAATTCCGGAAGGCATTGCGGGCGCACTTGCATATAGCCCTGACGGAACGGCGGAAGAGAACTTTGAGGCCATGTGTCTGGCACGTGAAAACGTAAAGTCGGGTGCGGTTACGCATGCTGTAAGAAAAACCCATGTGGATGGTTTTGACCTTAATGTAGGTGATATTATCGGGTTGAACGGCGGAAAGATTGCGTCTAAAGACCTTCTGGTAACCGATGCTACATTGAAACTGATTGAAAAGATGATGAACGATGACATTGTAAACATAACTTGTTTTGCGGGCAGCGATGTTAGCCAGCAAGACTATAACGATATGCAAAAGAAGTTGTCGGCTAAATATCCGGACTGTGAGGTTACAGTAATTCCCGGCGGACAGCCTGTGTATTATTATTTGATATCACTGGAATAAGTAACAGGGAACAGGGAACAACTGTTGGTCGCTAACGCTCCGATATAATTGGAACAAAGTGACCCGTACTTGTTACCTGTTACTTGTTACCTGTTCCCTGTCTAAAATTACCAGTGCCGTTAATACATTAATGTTGATTTATCTGCACACTCTAACTTTGCTGGTATACGCCAGTAACAAAGGGGGTGGAACCATATATGGCTAATTCTAAAAAAGGCAAGCAGACCACAAAACGCACAAAGGCTACAAGCAGTAAAGCTTCTAGCACTAAGGCGGTAAAAGCCGGCACAGACATGAGCGCTTGCACCAGGACCAGCTCGTCTTCGGCACATTCTGCTAAAGCCAGCTCGTCTAAAGCTTGCAAATAGTTTCCCAAAAAATCACCTTCACATTATGTGAGGGTGATTTTATTTTGTGCTTTGTTCTGTCTATGTCCTTTTATTGTAAAAAACACAAAAATCCCAATCAGTACCAGGCCTATTCCGCCTAAGGCTATTCCTGTTATCTGAGCCGGTGAAAGCAGTCCGTCATAAACCTGCCGCGTGTATACCCAGCCGCTATGTACAGCTTCTCCAACCAGGTATTCAATCTGTGTCATGTCTCCGGCTTTGCTCACAACTTTTACTTCGGTATCCGCTGCAAGAGTGTCTGTAATATTAGCGCGCAGGGAAGTATCATAAACATTTATGACGGAAGCGCCTGTAAGCTTGGCGTTTGGCAGAAAGCCCGGTTCAGGCACCAAAGTGCCTGCATCACGTACGGCCGTGCGTTTTATGTAGCCAATCCCGCCCATGTATTCAAAACTGAAAAACTGATAACCCAGATAATCGGTTATATCGCATACAGGAGTTAACACGGTTAACAGTTGTTTGCTGCTATATGTGCCGATAATAAGTTCGTTTCCGTCTGTGGTAAGGGCAGACGGATACTTATATATGCCGGTATTGTTTAAAATGGTAATGGCGTTAATGATTTCCGGTGCTTTATCATCGGTTAATGCGGCTGTGGCAGACTTGGACAAATAACCAACTACATTGGTTTCGTTTAATCCGGTTAGCATAACGTAATTAAAGGCCGGAGCGGAAGGTACATTATCGGTCAGCAGTATCAGTTGCGTATCTGCGGCCAGAGTGGTTATTGCGGCATAGTTGTATTTGTTGGGGTAGCGCAGTAATACAGCTTCCGGCACATTTACGGACAGAATGACGCAGGCTGCGGCAACAGGCTGAGGCAAGGTTAAATCAACCGGTGGAGAACCAACCTGGAATGTTGAGAAAAAGCTAATGCCGGCGGTTGCGGCTCTTAACATATAAATACTTTCGCCTGCAAGCAGAAAGCCTGTTCCTGCTTCGAAATCAACAACCAGACTCACGCCGTCGGAAACGGCCTCTGCCGAAAAATCAAAGTTGTCTGAAACCGAATAAATTCCGGCTGTTTCGGTAAGCTTTGAAATCTGCGCAAGACCGGCTATAGAATTATGTAACACATAAAGATTGTCTTCATGGTCAATTGCCATGTCCATAATGCTGCCAAAACCGGATGTGTCAACCGAAAACTCGGCAGACACTGCGCCTGATGAGTTAAGCGCCAAGACCTGGCTTGAGTTTGAAACAAAAATAGTTTCAGCGTCTAGCGTTACAACAAGCTTACTGGATATGCTTGGAATAAAACCAAGCGGAGTAAGTTCGCAAAAAATACTAAACTGGGTCTGATTGTGAGGCTTTAACAGCACCAGGTTTTTCAGAGTGTCAAAGACATAAACATCCCCGTTAAGCGTTACGTCAAAAGTGTCTATCTGAGCAAAGTTCTCCGCCACTGCGCCCCGGTAAAAAATCTTATACTCTTCCAGCAGGTTTCCGCCGGAATCAAACATCTGCATACGGCTGAGATTGTCTGCAGCATACAAATGTCCGTTCTGTAAAGAGGCTACCGCCCTGGGCCTTATAACAAAACCGTCATCAAGCCCCGGACTTACAAATTCAGCCTGCAATCCGGTTGCGGTATCAAGCTTGTTTATAACATCGTTTAAAGTGTTTGCAACAAAAATTGAAGTATCGTATTTGCTTATATGTCTGGCTCCGTTAAAGCCCTGACTCAGTTTTTCTACAACAGAGTAATTGTCCGAATCGGCAGACACTGTTTGATGCGGCAGCCCTAAAAGCATAAAAACAGCCGAAACGGCTATTATGCTTATTGCCTGAATTAAACCATATTGTTTTTTCCGCATGCAAAAATTATATCAAAATTTGGCGGAAAAGGGAAGTTTTTAAGCATTAAAAATTTTTTAATTATTCTTGAAGTTTGAGTCCTTAAACACTAATAATCCATATTGGAATAGGAATTGCTAAATTTTCAATAATATTTTAAAATAATATGCAAAAATGTGTCGTTTATCATTGACATATGGGCGCAGGGTGCTTTATAATAGCCGTGAATATACAAAATATTCGACAAAAAAAGAAAATAACAGGAGGGTTTGGAAGTGATTGGTAGAGAGTGGGGCAAAATACTTTTAACCGTTTACAAAAATCTTGATGCAATATGTGACTGCTTGGATTCCTTAGTAGTTGAAAAGGGAATAAGCTCCAGACTACAAGGGTTTAGCACAGAAAAAACAGTACAGCTCATGGAAACGATGCTGGAACTTACAGAACGTAAAATTAAATTTATTAATCTAAAGCTGATTATAGAAAATGCTTTAAAAGCAATGGATGAGAAAAGCAGAAAGGCTTTACTGTTTAGATATTCCGACTGTTACTCGTTTCAGACAATTGCGCTTTTAACACAAGTCACCCTGCGTACCGCTCAGCGCAAGGTAGCAATTGCAGAAAAAAGATATGAATTTAAGCTGAATCAGCTGGGATATACCGATGGATATCTGTGTGAAAAATACGGAAATGAGCCGTTAATTACCGGGGTGTGCCAGCGGCTGAATTCCGATAAGAGATATAAGAAAAACAGGCTTGCAAAATTAAAGGCCGATGGTTACGACAACTATATTTTAAGCACCAAGCTTAAAAACTGTAACGTAATTTCTGCGCGCTAAAAATCAAAATCCCGTGGTCGTTCTGCTTGATATTGCGTTATATATCCACGGTTGTAAGTGCTGACGGGAATAACCTGCTGCGTTGTTGGCGCAGTACGGCGGGTTTTTCCCTTTTTTATAGGCTTAAACAGCATAAACAGTAAAAAGATTGCAGGTATTGAAAGCAGCCCCAACAACAGCCAGCTGTTTGGGTCATTCAGTTCCGGCGGCAAAACAACCCCGCCGCCTCCGGTATCCGGCGGAACTATTGGCAGGATTTCCGGATTTGCGGCAAGGTTTGGCAAAGGAGCTGCAAGCGCCGCATAAATATAACCGGTTAAAATCCCTTGTTCGGCACTGTTGTATCTTGCAAAATACCAGGTTGTACCAAGCCCCGATACTGCCTCTTGTCCGTTAATGCTGCCAAGATATTCAACCCCGGAGGCATTGTAAGGAACAACTCCCAGATACGCGCCAGTACCGGTGTCCGGCCGGCTTCTTACAATGGCATTTGCTATGCCTTCTATCTGAAACATTATGCCGGCGGCATACGGAGTAACCGGCGCGCCGTATACCCGCTGAACGTCGGTTTTGAGTACATAGCCTCTTATACCGTTGTAGTTAACCTCTAAAAACAACGGCCAGGATTCGCTTACAAATTCTACAAAATAGGTTTCCGGCAAACTAAAAAACAGATTGGTGTGCAATACGCTTTCGGACGGCGTACGGTACAAATAACTGCTGCCGGTAATAATTCGGTAATATATGGCGTCTTCCGCATATGTTGCCGTTTTTGTTTCGGCCGCTATACCAAATGCAACTCCCGTAATAAATACTGCAGCGGCAAAAGCGGCACAACAGGCTTTAAACTTTAACATATTTTATACTCCAATATAAGTTTATCATTCTCAGATTTTAATGTGTATTAAAATTATTGTTTTATTTTAAGAAATTAAACCAGATAAAGCGGGAAAATATGCAGGACAGCAATCTTTTATTATATTTACAACAGATTGAAGCCGAAATACTGCGCCGCAGGAGCGCAAACAAGTTAAGCGGCTACAACAGCGGGCAGATTAAGCATTTAAAACAAATAGAGTTTCATAAGTGCACCAAACGCAACAGATGGGTGTTTGGCGGCAACCGCAGCGGAAAAACCGAATGCGGTGCGGTGGAGGCAATCTGGCTGGCAAGAGGCAACCACCCGTACAAGGAAAACATAAAAAACGCAAACGGGTGGGTAATATCGCTCAGCCAGCAGGTTCAGCGTGATGTAGCACAAAGTAAAATCCTTTATTACCTTAATCCCGATTGGATAGCCGATATAGTTATGAGCAGCGGGAGAAAAGACAGCCCGGCCGGCGGAGTAATTGACCATATTTTAATTAAAAATGTATTTGGAGGAATCAGCCGAATCGGTTTTAAAAGCTGTGACCAGGGCAGAGAAAAGTTTCAGGGCACCAGTCAGGACTTTGTTTGGTTTGACGAAGAACCTCCGTACGATATTTATTTAGAGTGCCGTATGAGGCTTTTGGATAGTTCCGGGCAGATGTTTGGCACCATGACTCCTCTTAAGGGGCTGACATGGGTATATAACGAGATATACATCAATCAAAAGCAAGACCCGAATGTCTGGCACATAACTATGGAGTGGGCTGATAATCCGTATCTGTGTAAAAACGAGATTAACGAACTGACCGGTACGCTTAGCGGTGCTGAGTTAGAGTCCCGCAGATACGGCAGGTTTACATTTAACGGCGGGCTTGTGTACAGCGAGTTTGATGAGAATGTTCATGTAATTGAGCCGTTTGATGTGCCAGTGGAATGGTACGACAACATAAGTATCGACCCGGGTCTTCACAATCCGTTGTCCGCTCATTGGTATGCTGTAGATTACGACGGAGTAGTTTATGTTATTGCCGAGCATTATGAGGCGGGCAAAAATATTCCGTATCACGCCGAAAAAATTAAACAGATTTCAGATAGATTGGGCTGGCCCAGAGACAGCCGCGGGCAAATCAGGGCTTTAATAGATTCTGCCGCAAACCAGCGCACATTATCGGGAGAACGCAGCGTGGCTGAGTTGTTTTTTGAGCAGGGCATAAGTGTAAATTCAAGTGTTGTTAAAAGTCTGTTCAGCGGTATATCAAGGGTAAAAAGTTATCTGAAATCGGCAAACGACAGCACGAAAATTTACATTTTTAAAAATTGCGTGAATTTAATAAACGAGATTAAAGGTTATTTCTGGGGAGAACAGGATGCTCCGGTTAAAAAAGACGACCATGCACTTGACGAGCTTAGGTATTACATAATGAGCAGGCCGGAGCCAACCAGGCAGGTTCAGATAAAGTCGGAGGTAACGAAAGATAAAGAGCGGCTGGCCCGCCAATTAAAGGCGCAGCGTGCCACGGAATGCAACACACACTTAAGACAGACAGGTGGCGCAAAGTGACGGTGGATGTGATTTGCGAAGGCACCTAACAGACACCGTCAGCTTTGCGGCCACCTGTCTTATTGCGCTTTGATTTAAGGAGGGTAATCATGAGTAACAACGAACAGAAGATAGCCGATGCCCTGCTGAAAAAAGCAATAGGGTATTCGGTGGAGGAGGTGGTAAGCGAATATATCAACGATGAAAACGCCGGAGGCGAAAAACTGGTAAAAAAGAAAATAACAACAAAGCATATTCCGCCGGACAGCATGGCTACCAAAACGCTTATTGCGTTGTTTTACGGCAATAAAACCGGAGAATTAAGTAAGCTTAGCGACGCCGAGCTGTTATCGGAAAAGAACAGGATTATTGCGGAGCTTGAATTTTTGAATCAAAAAGGAGAAGAGGATGAATAAAGAAAAAGAAATTTTAAAGGAATTAAAAGCGGATTTTGAAAGCCGTAAAAAAGAACGCAAGCCATATGAGCAGGCATGGCTCCTTAATATGAGTTTTTTGCAAGGGAACCAATATGCGGGATTAACCAGCCGTGGTGAGATAGGCGATTTGTTTCGTCAATATTTTTGGCAGGAACGCGAGGTGTACAATCATATAGCGCCTATTGTTGAAACAAGGCTTGCCAAACTTGCACGTGTAAGACCGTCTATGGCGGTTTTGCCCGCAAGCGGAAGCACCGATGACATAAACACGGCAAAGGTAAGTAAAAAAGTGCTGGATGCTGCTACCGCCAGGATAAACATATCGCAGGTGGTATCTGAAGCAACCAAATGGAGCGAGGTATGCGGTACCAGTTTTTATAAAGTAATCTGGAACAAAGATGCCGGTGCATTAATAGGAAAAACAGATGCGGCAGACATATACGAGGGAGATGTTGAGGTTGCGGTTTGCTCTCCGTTTGAGATATATCCCGATTCCGGTTCGGCCGGCAATGTGGATTCATGTATAAGCATAATTCATGCGCGCACATATCACATTGATACTATAAAAAACATTTGGGGAGTTGAGGTAAAGAGTGAAAATTCACACGCTGTTGTGCTGGAAAAATACATAAGACCATCCGGAGAGTATCCGGACGGCAGGCTTTTGGTGGCTGCCGGCGACAAACTGTTGTATGACGGTGAACTTCCGTACAAAAACGGAAAAAGCGGGGAGCGTTGCTTCCCGTTTATCAGGCAGGTTGCAATTGAATCGCCCAATCTGTTTTGGGGCACCAGTATAATTGAGCGTTGTATTCCGGTTCAGCGGGCATACAATGCGGTGAAAAACCGGAAGCATGAGTTTTTAAACCGTATAACAATGGGTGTGCTTACGGTAGAAGACGGTTCGGTGGATATTGAAAATCTGGAGGAAGAAGGATTAAGCCCGGGTAAGGTGCTGGTTTACCGGCAAGGCTCGCATCCTCCAAGAATGTTGTCATCGGAAAACGTTCCGGTTGACTTTACATACGAGGAAGAGCGTCTGCTGAATGAGTTTAACCTTGTAAGCGGAGTAAGCGACCTGCTGCACAACAACGCTGCCAGGCTGTCAAACATGAGCGGAATTGCGCTCCAGCTGCTTATTGAACAGGAGGATGCAAGGATATCCGCAAGCGGTGAAAGTATAAGATTTGCCGTGCTGAAGATTTCGCAAAATATCCTGCTGCTGTACAAGCAGTTTGCCGGCACCAGGCGGATTGCTCAAACAATAGGTAAAAACGGGGAAGTGCAGCAGTTTTATTGGAACAAATCCGATATTAACAGCGCGGACGTGGTTTTTGAAACCGAAAATGAATTCGGACAAACGCCTGCTCAAAAGCGTAGCATGGTTTTTGACCTGCTCAAGGCCGGGCTATTGCATAACGAGGATGGCAGATTAAGCAATACTATGCGGCTTAAGGTACTGGATTTGCTCGGCTTCGGAATATGGGAAAATGCGCATGACCTGTCTGATTTACAGCGGACAAACGCCGAGAACGAAAACCTTAAACTGCTAAATTACGATACAAACCCAAAAGTGCTGGAGATTCACGACCACGACATTCACATATCAGAACATACAGCATTTATGCTCACTAAAGAATTTGTGAACATAACAGAAGCCAGACCTGAACTGACAGAGGTTGTTTTGGAACATATCCGTGAACATAAAAAGTTTAAAAGTTTAGAAAATGAAACAATTAAGGAGCAGAACTAATGGAAAAAAACAATTTAGGAGAACAACTGCCGTTGCCGGAAGCAGAAACAGCGCTGACAGAGAAAGCTGATGTTTCGTCCGAGCCCGGCGGCTCTCAATACGGCAAATTTAATTCGGCTAACGAGCTAAAAGCCGCGTACGATAATCTTGAAAAAGAGTTTACACGCAAAAGCCAGCTTTTGGCGGAGTTAAATAAGCAAAACAAAACAACTGCCGAGCTTGCTTCCGACCCCGAGGTTGTTAAACTGGTGTCGGATAAGAGTGAAGTGAAAGAAAAAATAATAAACGATTACGTCATTTCATTATCGGCAGCGGGCAGGTCGCCCGAGTTGATTTACAGCAGTGTAGGTGCTTTTAACATGGGCGACAGCAGGAGCACGCCCAAAACACTGGGCGAAGCTAAGTTACTGGCTAAACAACTTATTGAAAAATAAAAGGAGAATAATTTATGGTTACATTAACAACGGCCGACAACGCCTTAAAGAAAGTGTATCTTGGTGTTGTGGCAAACGAACTGAACAATGCAACAAATCCGCTGTACAACAAGATAGTGCAATCCACTGCAGATGTTTGGGGTAAAAATATCATTAAACTTGCGCCATACGGCCTTAACGGCGGAATTGGTGCCGGCACCGAAGAAGGAAACTTGCCGGCTTCGGGCGAAAACAAGTACGTTACATTGACCTCGGGGCTTAAAAATCTGTACGGTATGATTGAGATTACAGATAAGGCAATAAGGGCTTCCGCAACGGATGCAGGCGCTTTTGTAAATCTTTTAAATGCCGAAATGGAAGGCTTGCTAAACGCAAGCAAGTTTAACCTTAGCAGAATGCTATACGGCGACGGAAGCGGTCTTTTGGCAGACGTTACGGCTGCTGTGGTAGCAACCGGCCTTATAACGGTCAGTTCTGTAAAAAACCTTATGGAAGGAATAGTAGTTGATTTTTACAAATCAGGTGCCGCAGTAACCGGACTTGTTGGCGTAAGAATTGAAAGCATAAACCGGACAGCAAAGCAGATTAAAGTATCTGCAGCTCTGCCGGCTGACATTGCCGCAAACCCAACTGCTTACAAAATTTACGTTCAGGGCAGCAAAGACAACGAACTGACAGGCCTGGGTGCAATTTTTAACACCGGTTTAACCAGTTTATACGGAGTTACAAAAGCCAATCACGGCTGGATGAATCCGTATGCAAAGGCAAAAGGAACCACCGAGGCTTTTGATGATATGCTGGTTCAGACCGCAATAGATGAAGTGGCGCGAAACTATGACAGCGTCACCGATTTTATGGTGTGCGACAGTGCAACCCGAAGGGCCTTTCAGGCTTATCTTACCTCACAGCGCATGAACCTGGACATTGTGGAGCTAAGCGGCGGGTATAAGACTATGAGTTACAACGGAATTCCGGTTGTAAGCGACAGGTTTGCGCCGGCGGGAACTTTGTATATGTTAAACACAAAAGATTTTTGTATACATCAGCTATGTGACTGGCAATGGCTTGAAGCGGAAGACGGCAGTATTTTAAAGCAGAAATCCGGATTTCCCATTTATACCGCCACTTTAGTTAAATATGCTGATTTAATATGCAGTAAGCCCGGCGGACAAGCTATGCTTACAAATCTGGTTTAAGGAGGGATGAAACATGACTACATTATCTAATGCAGATGCTGTATTAAAGGATTTTTATCTGGATGTAATAGCTAATCAACTAAATACCAATGTCAGCCCGCTTTGGAATGCAATTAAAACCTCAACCGAAAATGTTGAAGGTAAAAAATTGTGCAAAGTAGTGCCGTTTGGGCTGAACGGCGGAGTAGGTGCAGGAACCGAGGAAGGAACATTGCCGTTAGCAGCTGAAAATAAATATCTGAGTTTTGAACTGCCGCTGGTAAATCTTTACGGCGTGCTTGAAATTTCGGATAAAGCCGTTAAGGCGTCGGCTCAGTCAAGCGGAGCTTTTCTGGACTTGGTTAATGCCGAAATGGAAGGCCTGCTTAACGCAGGCAAGTTTAGTCTGAGCCGTATGCTGTTTGGCGACGGAAGCGGAGTGCTTGCTGTTAAAACGGCCGGCACAAACGGAAGTTTTACAATGGATGTTGATTCAACGCGTAATCTGGTTGAAGGCATGACACTTGAGTTTTGGGCAGGCACTGCCAAAGACGCAACTACCAGCGGGGCCAGAATTGCTAAGGTTGACCATGCCGCAAAGCGCATAACTTTAACTAAAGCGCTTTCGGCTTCAATCGGGCTGTCTAACGATGTAAGGCTTTACGTACAGGGCAGTAAGGATAAAGAGCTGTGCGGCCTGGGTGCAATTGTCGACAGCACTATTACATCTTTGTACGGAATTGACCGTACCAACAATGCCGGTTTAAATGCGTACGTGCAAACAAAACAAAGCAGTGAAGTTTTTGATGACGTTTATTTAATGCGTGCGCTTGACGAAGCAGCCGAAAGGAGCGGGGGTGATATTAATTACATAACGTGCGCATATGACGTGCGCAGAGCGTATCAGAAATATCTAAAAACCAACAGCCGCAATATTGACGTTGCCACCCTTGCCGGGGGATATAAAACTATAACCTTTAACGGTATTCCTATTGCAGCCGACAGGTTTATGAAAAACGGCGAGATGTTTATGCTTAACACCAATGACTTTACATTGTGTCAGCTGGGAGATTGGGATTGGATGACGGGTGAAGCGGGCAAAATATTAAAGCAGAAACAAGGATTCCCGATGTATACAGCCACATTGGTTAAGTATGCAAATCTTATTTGCGACAGGCCAAACGGAGTGGCATTACTGAAAAACCTCTGTTAATTACAACAATATAATTCCTCCGGAGGGATGGGATGCGAAGCCTTCGCATCCTCTCCCCATACTCTTAAAGGGGAATTTAAGTAATAAGGAGCAATATATGTTAATTAAAATCAACAACGATGTGCATGACATTTGCAGCAGGCTGAAAGAAATTGACCCGAACTATTATGTTGTGTACAACACGGGTTTGGGCAGGCTGGAGGTGCATTACAGCCGCCAGTATCCTAACAGCTTAGCCTGCATAGTGCCAAACAACAGGCTTGATTCCGGCACAATAACTCATATAAATTGTACACGCAAAGAGAATGTTGATAAATTAATTAAAGAAATGGATGAAAGCAATGCAAAACTTGAAAAAGAAAACATTAAAAGCACAATAGAGAACGCCCTCGGTAAAATTCCCCTCACGAGCCTCGCGGCTCTGCAAGAATCAGTAGGCTGGGTCTTACGACTAAGTTAGAGGGGTGCCCCGGAAGGGGCGGGGTGTATAAAAGGAGGAAGTTATGACGGTTTTAGAAGTTATTAAGGCAGCGGCTGAAAATTTGCAGCTAAAACAAGTTTTAGAACGAACGGAATTTGGCGGTTCGGGCGAAGACGGCAAACAGGAACTGGAAACGCTTATACGGGCACTAAACATGATTGTCCAGGATATTGCGTATGCCTATTTAAGTTTAATAGAGGTTGAGAAACTGGCGGCGGTTAACGGAGAGATTGAATATGCAAGTTTTTCTAAACCTGTAATTGAAGTAATTAAAGTGTCGGCGGCTGATGGCAGTACATTAAAGTTTAAATCCAACACTTATGGGTTGTCTTTAGTGTCGGGCGCAGCCGATGTTACCGTAAAGTATGCGTATGCACCTGAAGTGCTGACGGAGCTTAATGACATCGTCCCAAATTTCGGCGGCAAACTTAGTTTAGACGCAATAAGTTATGGTATCTCGGCAGAGTTTATGTTTATGAACGGAATATTAGACGATGCCAGAATGTGGGAAGAGAGGTTTAAACAGAATTTATTTAACGCCAGAAAACTCAGGCGGGAAGTGTCTTTGCCAAAAAGGCGGTGGACGTAATGTTTTACAGAAACAGGCTGCCGGTTAAACCCATGCAAACAGTTAAACTGAAACTGGCGCACTTTAAAAACGGCATAAACACGAAAACAGAAGAGAATCTGCTGCCGATTAATTTTGCGCGCCTTACATACAACTTCAGTTTTAAGTCGGGTGCACTGACCAATGGGCTTGGAATAGAAACTGCCAAGTTTACACAGGAAATTAATCTGTCCGACAATAGCGGCATAGAGAGACTCTGGCTTTTTAAAAGATATTCTGCCGCAAATAACCGGAACGAGTATGTGCTGCTTATATTCACTAAATCCAAAAAACTGTACTGGTCGTGGCTTTTTAATCCCACCGGAAACGTGGGGCAGCTTAACACAGCGTTTACGGCGTGTCCGCAGGCAATTAATTACAGACTGGCTAACACTGATGTAATGATTTTAACTCCGCCGGAGGCAGGAAACGCCATGCACACATGGGACGGGCTTAATGCGCCTCAGCCGGTATTAAACTGTCCGTTTATAACCAGTTTGTGTATTCATAATGAACGGCTGTTTGCAACCGTTGGGGGCGACAGAAAAACTTTATGGTTCAGCACTGAACTGGACCCTGTAAACTGGACCGTTGGTGCTCAGGGCGCAGGGTATATAACTATGGCAGACGAGCGCGGCGGACTTAACAAAGTGTTCAGCTTTAACGGCTATGTTTATGTATTGCGTGATTACGGAATTTCTAGGGTGTCGGCATGGGGGGCGCAAGCAGATTTTTCTGTAAATCACTTGTTTGTAAGCAGCGGCAAAATATATGCCAACACGGCAGTGCTTTGCGGCAACCGGATTGTGTGGCTTGCTTATGACGGTTTGTATACCTTTGACGGAATCAGCACAAACAAGCGCACACTTGGATTTGAAAAGCTTTTTGAGGGGACGCAGAACGACAATGCCGGTGCAGAATACCACAACGGCAAATATTATCTCTCGTGCAGACTTAATTACGGTGATGACAAGGTTGTTGGAGGCGAATCAGATGCCGGCCACAAAAACAATGCTCTTATTGAGTATGACTTAAACACGGGAGAATATTGTATTTTCAGAGGTACGGATATTGCCGGGCTGCTCAGCGTTCAGGACGGCAGTTTTAACAAATTACTCTGCTGGTTTAATACCGGCCGGACAAGCACGATAGGTGAGGTAAACAATTCCGGTATGCTGTTTAATGAGCCGGCCGTTAAAGTGTGGAGTTCGCCGCTAACCGACCTGGGGTATCCGGATAAAAACAAAGTGCTGAAAGAAATTGTATTTCAATCGTCACACGATTGCAAGCTTGCGGTGACTCACGACGATAAAACAACAGAATACGAAATTAAGGGCAGCGGCAAAGGCGTAAGAGTAAAACTAAATCTGGCGGCTAAAAAATTTAGTTTGGAGTTTAGTTCGGACACGCAGGAATGTAATATATCTAACCCGCAGGCAACCATTTTGCTGGTTTAGGAGAGAATATGGAAGAAAAAGAGGAAACAGTGCCGGTGGCATTTGCAGTTCAGGAACTAAAGGAAGATTTAGACAGGTTAAGCAAAATTCCACTTATGAATGCTGCCGGTATGCAAACCCAAAACGTTAAGCTTACGGGTCAAATGAACCCGGCCGGCAACATTAAGCAGGTATCGGTAAAGTGTCCGGTAGGGCAATTTGTTTTTATTTTTATCAGCGGACTGGCTAGCGGAAACTGCGAAATACAGCTGTCTGTTAATGATAAGACGATTTTAACCGAATCAGCGGTAAATCCCGGTTTTAATGTGTTTTCCGGGGCATTTTTAGGCCGGAAAGACAACATTTTGCGAATAGTTGGCGGCTTTGGCGGGCAGTCAAATGTTAGCATCAGCAATCTCTCGGTTAGCGTTGTGGGCTGCGGCTGCCGGTTGGAGGAGCAGATTGCTTAAAGAAAGTGAGATAAAGTTAGTGCATAGACGGAATAAAAGACATTATTTATATAGTTTAAAGAAAAAATAAAAACGAAGAAAGAAAAAATAAAAATACAAACTTTACTTTTATTTCTTATTTTTTATTTCTTATTTCTTTGCGTAAGCAAAGTTTGAAGGAGGGAAGCAAATTGGCAATTGTAAGTTTAAAGCAGGCCTTTGAAAATCTGAGCAAAAAAAACAAGGAACAGCTGCCGCCGCCGTCTTTAACCGACCTGAAGGTCTTGGAGGGCAGGCCTGCACCCGAAAAAGAACTGGGTGCAATATTCGGCCAGATTGACAGCAAATTCGGCAGCGGTCTGTTTGATACAAGAGGCGTGCCTGAATTGGAGCGGCTGCAAATATCCGACATAAACAAGAATGACATAACTGCGCTTGGGCAGGAAAGTCTGGAAGAATATAAACAAACGAGCTTAGCCAGAATTGAGGCCGATGCCGCCAAACAACAGCAGCGGCTGGATGACCGGGAAATAAAGGCAATTCAGACTGCTGAAGCAAAAGAGGCGGCGGCTGCAGCCGGATATGGCTCTAATGTAAGCACTATTAAGGACAATATGCTGTCCAGAGGTTTGGCTCGCTCCAGCATATTGGAAAACAGTTTAAACAAAAACGAATTTAACAAGCTGCGGGAACTGGACAGTATCCGGCAGAATTTAATTCAGGAAACCGATAATATCAGACAGAGTGCGGCAGTGCTGGAATCGCAAAAAGAAGCGGCGCTGGCTGCGTTTGACATTGCGTATGCGGCCAAATTGCAGGATAAGATTGGGAAGCTGACTACGGATGCAGAAAAGAAAAATCAGGATATTATTAAATACAACAACACTATTGCCCGTCAGGAAGAAACTATGTTAAGAAATCAGCAGCAGGATTTAATGAAGCGCATGAGCGATTATGCTAAAATTCAAAGCAGCAGCACGGCAGACTATTTTGCGGATGCTGCCAGGCAGGAAAAGATGCAGGCTGCGTATGATTATTTAAACAGTTTCGGTAAACAGGATGCTTTAAGTTTTGCGCTGACGAGCCAGGACTTGAGGCGAGAACTCGGCCGGCATTTTGAAACATTAATCAGCCGGCTGAATTTAAGAGAAAGTTGATTTTTTGTCTTTGCGAGTCGCTCCAGCAAAGCCAGCAAACGAAGCAAACCCCTTGGTAGAATTCCTATCGTTGGGATTGCTTCGTTTGAAGTGGCAAGAAGCGGGTCTCGCAATGACAGGTGTATCCATGACTCAATTCTGTATCTAGTCGGTTTTTTAATCCCCTGCATTTTACCAAAAAATGGAGGTGAGGAATATGAAACTGAACCCGAATTTAAAGGCAAAGCTATCTAACTACGGTTTTTTAATGAGTCTGTTTAGTGCGCTGTTTTTAATAGCGCAGGCAATAGGCAGGGCGTTTGGCTATGTTATAAGCGAGGAAATTTACATGACGGCGGTTAATGCCGTGCTAAGCTGCCTTGTGCTGCTTGGCTTTGTAACCCGCCCGCATTTAACAGATGAGCCGGCCTCAGACGAAAACGAAGACGAGTAGCTTGAATTTAAGGCGCCAGTTGGCGCCTTTTTATTTTACGCCACCTTCGGTGTCGGCTACCCCGTCACGCTGAAGCGTGCCACCCCTTCAGAAAAGGGGAATTTTAGCTATTGACAATTTATTAAAAATGGATTATAATGTACACATGAGTATAATTTCATTATTGTTGTCAAGTACGGTTCCCATTTTTGGGCTGGAAGTTGACCTAACTACCATTATTGTGGTTATAGGCGGTGGTTTTGTAACCTGGTATTTTGGTATGCTGCTAAGAAACAAGGAAACCCGCAACAAAGCGCGTGAAAGTTTTATAAAAGATAAAATTACCGTATATGGCAGAATCCGTGTTTTTATTGCCGACTTTTTTGACAGAGACTTTGCTCCTGCGCCGGCTCATTGCAGCATAAAAACCAAAACATCATATTTTGACACTCAGATTAGTTTCAGTAAAATCCTTGCTGACCGTGCGGAGCTGCAAAAGCGCTCGGGTGAGATACACGAAATTATTACCGACGGATATTTCTTTCTTGACCCGAAACTGGTTAAGCTGCTGCGGGCATTGCGGGAGGCGCTGTTTAAAATTCATCTTGTGCATAAAGAAAACGATGATTACAACACCAACTTTAATGACGACAATCTGTTTGCGTTTCTGGTAACAGAGGATGTGCTGTGGCTATGCGCACAAATTAATAAGCAGCTGTTTAAGTTTTACAACAAACCAAAGTTCTTTAAATTCGGAAAATACATAACGCCCGAGCAGGAACGCAAGATGATTCAAAATGAGCGCGAGTACTGGAAATCGGGCAGAAGCAGCATTGCATTTTTGTGTGACCACAAGCGGCCGGTTTACAAATGGACAAATGCGGAATACAGGCGGCTGTTTAAGCAGAACAATCAGGAGCTTTTGTACCTGTCTTTATGCAGGGATTGCAACAAAAGCTGCTGGAGAGAAAAGAAAGGCGAGTGTGCAATAAAATCCGAATCATCAAAAGCAATTATGGGACACTTTAACAATTATAAATTATAAAATATAACTTAGCATTGTAAAAAATTCCCCTTTAGGATATTGTGGGTGCCCCGTCAGGGGCGGGGTATGTGAAAAATTAAGTTCTTGCGCTTGCCCCGCAAGCGGCTACCCCGTCTGCCTTCGGCATCCACCCCTTCGCGTGGCAAAGGGGAATTTTGTTCGGGCGTGTCTTTGGCATCCATCCCTCTATCTTAGAGGGGAATTTTATTGTATAAGCGCTTTTCAGCAGGTGTTTTTTTGTTGGAGTTTGTATGTGTTTTGTGCTATACTAACAATAGTACCATAATTGATAATTGTTTTAAGGAGAAGTCATGTCGGGCTATTCTATTATAAATTTAGAGGCTACCGGTAAAAAGTATGCCTCAGTTGTAAATACTAAACTTGTGGATATTGAAGTTAAGCATATAGCGGCCGTAAGCAAGAGTACGCAAAAGATATACGAGTTGTCCGAGAAAGTGGGGTACCAGTGGGCTTTGCTTGGCGCACGCAAGGAGTTTGGTATTGATGAGGCCAAAGAGCGCGTAGAGGGCATGAGCAAAAGCTGGATTGAGCGTCCGATTAAAATAGTATTAACTAAAGACAAGCGCATATGGGGCGACAACACGCATTGGACAATGAGTTATGTAAAAAAATACGGGCCCAGAACAAAATTGAATGAAGTTCCGTTTTATATTGTTGACCTGAGAGAAAAAGAGCCCGTAATTGTAAACGTGAAAGGTTCGGTAAAACTGAATGATGCCGATATTACTGCAACAATAACCGCGGCACAGGAAATTAATAAGCGTCTTAGTCTGGGCTGGCGGCCCAAGGGCATATATTATACAGTTGCTGATTTAATGAAAGAAATTTGGGATTAAAGGAGCATGGCATGCGGCAATTAGAAAAAATTGAACTGCATCCGTACACAAAAACCGAAGATGCCATAAACTGGGTGAGTCATCTGTTGGGCGTGTTTTTTGCCGTGACTGCGCTGGTTTTTGGAATTATGGCAGCCGCAAATGTGTCGGCTATAGCAATTGTTGCAATGGTCATTTACGGAGTTACCCTTATATTGCAATATGTAAATTCCACGGTCTATCATGTTTTGCCGCAAAACAACGCTAAGCGGTTTTTCAGAGTAATGGACCATTGCTCAATTTTTGTGCTTATGGCGGGTACATACGCACCGTATACGCTTATCACGCTTGGGGATATGTGGCTGGGGTATGTTCTGTTTGCTTTTGCGTGGATTGTAGCAGGCATAGGGGTTACCTTAAAGTCTATAGACCTGAAAAAATACCGCAAATTTGCGGATATTTGTTATGCTTTTTTAGCATTAGGAATTCTTGCGGCGGTTGTGCCGCTTATTGAGCGCATTGCGCCTTGGGGCGTGTTTTTAATGCTGATTGGAAGCGGATGCCTTATTGCTGGAATTATGTTTTACGGATTCGGAAAGAAAACCAGATATCTGCATAGCATCTGGCATCTGTTTGTACTTGCGGGCACAATAGTGCAGTATTTAGCAATTTTATTTTATGTGCTGTAACTTACTAAAAAACTTTTCGCTGCTGATGCCTGCCGGGCGGTTGCAGCGTTTTAATTGAAAAAAGTCGGTTTCGGGCGTAATTTTGTTTACGCCTTCTATGCAGGTAAAGCCGGCTTTTAAGCCAATTTCTTTTGCTGCCTCAATTGCCTCTTTGCAATAGCTCCCGTAAGGGTAGGCAATAGCGGTGCATTTTACGCCCGAGCGCTCGTACAATTTGTTGTTAAGTTTTAATAAATCATCTTTTAGCATGGCTTTGTATTTTTCTGCGTCTTCACCGCGGTTTATAGCCAGCCCCCTGCGGCCCTTGCCGTAACTGTGCAGATTATATGTGTGGTTCTGGATTTCAACCAGGCCGCTGTCGTTTGCTTCACGTATCTGCTCATATGTCATATGCGCCCAGGAAAGGTTGGGCGTGCCGTCTGAGATATAGTTGGCATCGGTAAGGATACCGACAATTGACATAATACACTTCAGGTCGTATTTTTGCAGGAGCGGAAACACATTGTAAAAGTTGTTCATATATCCGTCGTCAAATGTAAGCATGATAGGCTTTTCCGGCAGCGGCACACCCTTTTGATATGCAATAAGGTCGGCTGCAACAATTGTGGTGTAGCCGTTTTGCTTTATATGCACAAAATCTTTTTCAAGCTGAGCCGGAGTCAGGCTGAACTTGCCCGGGCGCTGGTTGGATATGCTATGGTACATTACAATAGGCAGGGCAATGTAATCCTGCGGGGCGTTTTCTGCGTTAACAGACTTATTGCCCGTACATGGGCAAAGAAACACAAACGCCAACAGAAAAACTAAAGCTGTAAATTGTTTAATCATGGCTTTAGTTTAAACAGATTTGATAAAATTATTAATTTCTTGTAAATCATAGCCCGCTTCAATTAATACGTTGTCAAAAACTTCGGCAGCAGGATTGGGTAAACGGTGGGCGCTAAAGTACATTGCGGCTAAATCCCGGTGTTTATTACAAACAAACGGCTTGCCGCATGAATCCAGAACCGGATTTATCAGTTTAAAGTCTCCCGTGCGCGGTGAATACAATATATTACTGAAAGTTAAGTTGCCATGGCATATACCTGCCGGAGTTACTGCGTGAAAATGGCTCAGCAATTGTCTGAAAATTACTGCAAAGTTGTCTGTACGGATAGGATAAAAGTTGTAATACTCCTCAAGCGTAAGATAATCGCAGGTTTCTTGCTGTACAGTTCCGTTTGGGCCCAATACATACACCCCGTCCGCTGCGCGTCCACCCCTCTTACTAAGAGGGGAATTTTTAGTTGCTGACTCTGCATATCCGGCTAATGTGCCCGAATCCTGCCAGTCGGGGAATTCAACAGCCTTGGTTGGTTCGTTGTTACAGTAATATTGCTGCATACCGTAAATCTCCTGTTCGCGGCTGTATCCGGAACAGGCTTGCTTTAGGGCAGCTTTAAGCACTTCAAAATTCTTAAAATAGTACAACCCTATGATTGTATATATTTCTTTATCGCTTTTTTTACTTGCGTAATTTACTTCTGTTATCCGGTTTTTACGGTTTTTCTTAATCAGTCCGTATTGTTTGTTCCTATTGTTTATTTGAGAAAATATCCCGAAAAAACTTTTATCAAATTTTATTCTATCTAAGCTGCACAAAGTGTCGCCGTACAAAAGCAATGTACTTTGGTGCAGGTATGGGACGGCGCACTTAAAGGCGTTTAGGGGGCCGTCCGGTTCAGGCTGAACCACGAAACGGGCAGTTAAATCCGGATAGCTTTTTTTAATAAATGCTTCAACTACTTTAGCAAATTGAGGACTTACAACAAAAACCGCCTCGCTCAGCCCGCGGTTAGCCAGCGGCGTAATCATGTGGTTTATGGCAGGCTGACTGTTTATGCTGAGCAGCCCTTTTGGCATACCATAACTTAAGGGCTCCAGTCTGCTGGCACTGCCTGCCATAAGGACAACAAGGGTTGTGCTTGCCAAATCCTGTTTCATGAAAATAATATATGATTTGGACAGATGATTTGTTATAACACACCCCGTCGGCTGCGCCGCCACCCCTCTCAAGAGGGGAATTTATCGCAAATTTGTTTGACAAACTCTTTGTGAAAAGTTAAACTTAATTTATAATGAGAATTTTAGGAATTGACCCGGGCTTTGGTATTGTAGGCTTTGGGGTAATAGAGAAATCGGCAAACGGTTTGGATGCAATCGACTATGGCGTAATTACTACACCTAAGGAATTGGAGTTTAGCAAAAGGCTTGCAATTATATCGGACTCCATAGCTGATTTAATAAAGCAGTTTTCGCCGGATGAAATTGCAATTGAAGAGCTGTATTTCAGCAGCAACGTTAAGACAGCTATTCAGGTGGCACACGCCCGTGGCGTAATTATGCTGGAGTGTCACAGGGCGGGGGTTCCGGCATACGAGTATAATCCATTACATATAAAGCAGGCTGTTACCGGCCACTCTAAGGCAGATAAGCCTCAAATGCAACAAATGGCGGCAATACTTCTGGGGCTGGCAAAGCCCCCTAAACCGGATGATGCGGCAGACGCACTTGCAATTGCTATCTGCCATGCACAAACAAATCAGGTATTGAAAAGAAAATAAGGAGAGCTATGTGTAAAGGTGCAGCCAAACCATTTTTAAAGTGGGCTGGCGGTAAAGGACAATTACTGGATAAATTCAATGTGCTCTATCCTAATGAATTGGCGGACGGTAAGATTAAAACTTACATAGAGCCATTTGTTGGCGGAGGAGCTGTTCTTTTTGATGTGTTGCAAAAATTTAATACTGATAAGGCAGTTATCATTGACATTAATAAAGAACTAATAAATTGTTATCGTTGTATTAAGGCCAATGTTGATGAAATATTAAAACAGTTAGAACATCTGCAAACGAATTATCTTTCCTTGCCAATTGAAGAAAGAAACACATTCTATCTGAAAGTCAGAAGCAAATATAACAGCATAAAACTTAATGGTCAATACGACTTTGAAAAGGCAGCAGATTTTATTTTCTTAAATAAAACCTGCTTTAACGGCCTATATCGTGTAAACAGCAAGGGTGAATTTAATGTGCCGTTTGGGAAATACCAAAATCCCTTAATCTGCGATAAAGAAAACCTGTTAATAATACATAAGCTTTTGCAGAAAACCGAAATATTTTACGGCGATTATTCAAGGTGCAGAGAACATATCGGTAAAGACACTTTCATTTATTTTGACCCGCCGTATAGGCCAATAACAACTTCTGCCGCATTTGTTGGTTATTCACAAAATGGATTTAACGATAGCAATCAAAAAGAGCTTGCCAAGCTTGTAAAGGAATTGGGTGCTGACGGTTGTAAAATTATGCTTAGTAACTCTGACCCTAAAAATTCCAACCCTGATGACAACTTTTTTGATGATTTGTACAGAGGCTTTGACATAAAGAGGATTAACGCAAAACGCATGATAAACTGCCAGGCCAATAAACGCGGTGATATTACAGAAATTGTTGTAAGAAACTACAAAACGAAAGGAGAAAATTAATGATTGTAAGAAATGGAAACAGAGTGAACAGGGGCAGGACAGCAATCATTGAAATAGAACTTGATTGTGGCTATGAATTGTTTATCTTTCAAGGGGCATTGACTGAGTTTGATATTTTGATAAAATATAAAAATAATTTGTCAAGGTTAAGAACCCCGAAACATATTCATTGGGTAGTGGATATGCTTATGAAATACCAAACTCAAAGAACTATTGCTCAAGAATTCGTACAGGAAATTCAAGGGCTTTGGGGCAAAACGAAGCCTTTATCCAACAACACTTTTCAAGCATTAGAAAGTTTTGCCGGCCAAGTTAACGCATTATTTTTGAGCAATATTAAGCAAAAATTTACCGTTCTTTCAAGATATGGCGAATATGATGTTGAATTTGCTTATTTCTTAATTTCATTCTTAATATTGCAAGAAAAAACTAACATGCCAAATGCATTTATGTTTTCTAATATAATTACCGACTTGCTAAAAACAAATATCGATATATTCAAAATAGTTTCAACAGCAACACACAACGGGAGGTGAGGAGCAGCTATGTATAACTATATCAGCGGGAAGTTAATAGAAAAGCGGGACGGCGCCGCGGTTGTGGACGTTGGCGGTATCGGTTATGAAATAATGGTATCGGACTACACCTTAAACGCATTGCCGGCAGAAGGTGCAGCCTGCAAGCTGTTTACGTATCTGCAGGTTAAGGACGACGGCATGATTTTGCACGGGTTTGCGGCAAAACCCGAAAAAGAAGTGTTTTTAAAGCTTATTACTGTAAGCGGAATAGGACCCAAAATGGCCGGTACGATTCTTTCCGGCATATCACCAAACGAACTAATTTCGGCGGTTATAATGCAGAATCTGGCCGCCCTAAGCGGCATAAAGGGTGTTGGTAAAAAAACGGCGGAAAGGCTGCTGCTGGAACTGAAATCCAAAATAGACTCGGTGGCGGTTGGTGCGGGCGATGTTGTTGTTAATACCACGCTGCCAGACACAGTAGCGGAACAGGCAATGACCGTACTTGTGGACTGGGGAGTTAATAAAACCGAGGCGTACAGCCTGGCGGCCAAAAACTATGTAAATGGTGACACATTGGAAGAATTGCTGGCTAAAGCGCTTAAGGCAATGGGGAGGTAATATGAGCCAAGAAAAAAAAGCTCCAAACAGGTTTATAGCCAGTTGTAAGGATGTAGCGGACGCAGAGGTTGAAGTGGGCCTGCGCCCGAACAATCTGGCCGATTATGTAGGGCAGCAAAGCATTAAGGATAATCTGAATGTATACATAAATGCCGCAAAAAAACGCGGCGAAGCACTTGACCATGTGCTGTTGTTTGGTCCTCCCGGTCTTGGCAAAACCACGCTCAGCCATATAATTGCAAACGAGCTTGGGGCGCAAATTAGGGTTACGAGCGGCCCTGCTATTGAGCACGCTGCCGATTTGGCCTCTATTTTAACCGGTCTGGGTAAAAATGATGTGCTTTTTATTGACGAGATTCACCGGCTTAGCCGTGCAATTGAGGAAATTTTGTACCCTGCCATGGAAGACTTTGCGCTTGATTTTGTGCTTGGAAAGGGTCCGAGTGCCAAAAGTATGCGGCTTAAAATTCAGCCGTTTACGTTAATCGGCGCAACCACCCGCGCAGGTATGCTTAGCGCACCGCTTAGAGACAGATTCGGAGTTTTAGGCCGGCTGGAAATGTACAGTCCGCAGGAGCTGGCACAGATTGTAAAGCGCTCTGCAAAAATACTGAAAATAGAAGTTGACGATAAGGCGGCGGAGGAACTGGCAAAAAGAAGCCGCGGTACTCCGCGCATTGCCAACCGGCTATTAAAACGCGTCCGGGATTTTGCCGAAGTTAAGCACAACAGCAGCATTACGCTTGAAATATGCAAGTCCAGTCTGGACATAATGGATATTGACGGGCTTGGCCTGGACAGTGTTGACCGCAGGCTGCTGCTTGCAATAACCGACAAATTTAACGGCGGACCGGTGGGGCTGGATACATTAAGTGCTGCTACCGGCGAGGAAGCGTGCACAATTGAGGACGTGTATGAGCCGTATTTAATGCAACTGGGCTTTATTGCCCGTACCGGCAGAGGGCGTATCTGCTTGCCGCGGGCATATGAACATTTGGGCAGAAACCTGGGTGAGAAACAAAAAGAGCAGTTGAATTTTTTAGCCGGAGCAGAATAGCCAAAATCCCCTTTTATGAAGGGGTGGCAAACCGTCAGGTTTGACGGGGTAGCCGCCCGAAGGGCGCAATTTTTCTACAATCTTTTCTGTTTTTATTACTCATTTCATTTGCTAAACACAAATATTTAATATATAATAGCGGATAGTTTTATTAGGAGTAGGTTATGAATTTTAGTTTTATTTCACAATTGGCGGGCGAGGGCGGAGACACAAACTGGTTTCAAGACTATTGGATTTTTATTGTGCTGGCGGTTGCCTTAGTTGCATTATATGTGGTTAGTTTTATGCGCAGAAAAAAGCATAATCAGCAAGTGACCGAAGTTTTAAACAACTTAAGAACGGGCGACAAGGTTAAAACGTACAGCGGCTTTTACGGCACGATTGTTTCAATTAAAGAAACAACAGACGGCAAAGTAGCATTGCTTGAAATGGGAGAAGGTACAAAAAAGAGCTATATCGAGATTGACATAAACGCAATTTACGGAGTTGACAACAAGCAGCCGGTTGTATACGATGCAAGCGGAGCGGTTGTTGATACTGCCGCAGAACCGGAGCAGACCGAATCGACGGTGATTGTAAAAAGCGAATCTAAGAGCGAAACCGAAAAAGAGCTTGAGGCAGAAAAGAAAAAGAGCAAGAAAACCAAATAACAGGCGTATGCCTGGCACCCGGACGGGTGCTTTTTTATTGATGTGGTGCTGCTCCAAAATTCCCCTTTCTTCGCAAGCGGCTACCCCGTCTGTCCTCGCTCTACGGCTCGTCATCCACCCCTTCACGAGGAAGGGGAATTTTATTTTTATCATAAATCTGCAGTTTACTTAATACAATACACCAGTTAAGTGTGTGAGGTGGGTATGTTTGGTTTAACAAAGCGGTTGCCAAAAGTCGGTTCGGATTCGGGCAAAAGCGGCGGCTTTTTGCTGGGGGTAATTAAAGGCAGTGCATATGCGGTAATTGTGTCACTTGTGTGCATTTTACTGTTTGCGGTTATTATAAAATATACGGCTATTCCCGAAGCGTGGATTCAGCCGGTAAATCAGGTTATTAAAGGCTTAAGCGTATTAATCGGCGCCTGGGCGGCAGCTAAAAAAATAAAGAGCAACGGCTGGCTTATGGGTTTGCTGATTGGTCTTGTGTATACGATTTTGGCATTCCTTGTGTTTTCCATATTAGACGGCGAGTTTAGATTTACGCTTAATATCTTAAACGACTTGTTGTTTGGCGGCATTATGGGGCTCATTGCGGGAATACTTATGGTTAATATAATAAAACGCTAAAGCGTTTTATTATAAGGGAACAAGTAACAGGGAACAGGTAACAACCGAAGGTCGCTTTGCTCCAAAAATATAATTGGAGCGTAAGCGACCTTTGAATTAAGTTCCCCTCTATATTTTTCACATACCCCACCACTGCGTGGCACCCCAATACCCTTAAAGGGGAATTTTTGCTGTGGTTTTGTGCCGGAGCGGAGCGGCTTTTAATTTATATTTTATATTTGATAACTGATATTTGAATTTATCGTTTGACTTTGGTTATATAGTTTGCTATAATGGCAAGTATCTACAAGGAGAGTTTCAGACTGAATTATGAATAAAAAGACGGCAATCAAGCGGTGGGTTTTTGTGTTTGTTTTGCTGGCATTTGGTATGGTTGCCAGCTTTGTGAGCTTTGATTTTAATTCGCCCTTTAACGGTCAGCCATATACTTACAATGGCTTTGTAAACAGCATCAGTCTCGGCCTTGATCTTAAGGGCGGGGCTTTGGCCGTGTATGAAGCCAGCCCGATTGAAGGCGACAGCAATGCGGACATGGACAGCAGAATAAACGCAACAAAAGCCAGGCTTCAAAGTTTGTTAACCGGCAAGGGTTTTCCCGAGGCCGTTGTTTCCAGTCAGGGCAACCGGATAAGGGTAGAAGTTCCGGATGTTGCCGACCCTCAGGCAATATTTAACATTATAGGACAGCCCGCATCGCTTGAAATAAAAGACGTGAACGATATAAATGCCGCACCGATTTTAACCGGCAGACATATCAGGCATGTTTACGCAACAATGCAGAACGGAGAGCCCGGTGTTGTTATTGAGTTTACGCCTGAAGGCAGTACGCTGTTTTTTGAAATGACCAGCAATCTTGTTGGTCAGAGCACATATATTTTTATTAACGGAAAGCTTGAAAGCTCGCCAACCGTAAACAGCGCAATTGCAGGCGGCTCAACCTTTATATCCGGCGGCAGCATGAATAACCTTGAAGAGGCAGAGAAGTTTGCAACCATGATTTTAAGCGGAACATTCAGCGTTAATTTAAAGCTGATAGAAAATGCCGTAATCAGTGCAACACTGGGTCAGGAAGCTTTACAATTAGCCATAATTGCGGGTGCAATCGGCTTTTTGCTGGTTCTGCTGTTTATGGCGTTTGTATATCGGGGGCTTGGAGTTGTTGCAGGCATTGCGCTTTTGTTCTACTTTGTTCTTATGCTGTTTTTCCTTCAGGCAATTCCGCTGGTGCAGCTCACGCTGCCGGGTATTGCGGGTATAATACTTAGTATCGGTATGGCGGTTGACGGCAATATAATTATGTTTGAGCGTATAAAGGACGAGTATCGTTTGGGCAAGCGAATACCGGCGGCCGTTAATGCAGGCTTTAAAAAGAGTCTGGGCGCAATTGTTGACGCTAGTTTAACTACTCTGATTGTTGCGTTTGTACTGCTGATTTTTGGCACAGGTGCCATTCAGGGGCTGGCCATAACACTTATAATAGGTATTACGCTGTCTATGTTTACTTCGCTTGTGGTAACACGTACACTTATTAAACTGTATTTACCTATAAACAGCACAAACGCCAAAACCTTTGGATTGCGACGAGAGGAGGGCGAATATGAGAGAGCGTAACAAGCGCGGGCTTAATTACAAGATAGAGCACAGTAAGTTTAATCCGTATAAAATCAGTAAATGGTTTATGCTGGCGGCAGGTGTAATTCTTACTGCGGGTGCAGCAGTTCTTATTTTTGCGGGATTTAATCTGGGTATGGATTTTACCGGCGGTACGGTTCTGACTGTAACAGTCGGCAACGAGCTTGAAGACAATCCGGCCAAATACGGTGAAGTCAGACAACAAATAGAAACGGTTTTAGCAAGACCCGAGTTCGGCCTTTCTATCTCACGTGACCAGATGCAGGATACAGGCAGCAAGGCGGCGGTTACCGTTCAGTTTCAAGACAAACCCGGATTAACCGAATCGGACATGGAAGTGCTTAACAGTCAGATAGTGCTGGCTCTTGGGGAAGTATTTCCCGGTTATGACGTACGGTTTGAATTTAAAGGCGCTACTACAACCAGCGAACTTATTATGAATGCATTGTATGCAATTCTGCTGGCGTCGCTTTTGATTACAATTTACATTGCAATACGGTTTGAGTTTTTCTCGGGGCTTGCCGCAATTGTGGCCCAGCTGCACGATGTGTTGATGCTATGTGCATTTGTGCTGATATTCCAGATGGAGATAAACAGTGCGTTTATAGCAGCACTTATTACTGTGCTCGGCTACTCAATAAACAACACAATTATATTGTTTGACAGAATCCGGGATAACCGCAGGAAAGAATCTATGGCAAAACTGTCAAGCGTAGAGATTGTAAATATCAGTATAAAACAGACTTTGGTAAGAAGTATAAACACCAGTATCAGTACGCTTTTGGCTATCCTTATGCTGGCAATTATAGGTGTGCCGAGCATACGTGAGTTTGCTATACCGCTTGCAATCGGTTTGTTGGTGGGCACATATTCATCTATGTTTATAGCTTCGCCTATATGGGTTAAAATGGTAGACAGCAAGCGCGGACAGGAATATTTTAAACGTAAGGCAATCAGGGCAGAAGAAAGGGAAAAAGCTAAAGAGGAACTTAAGGCAGAGCAGCAGATTGTTAGAGATGCCGAATACGAGAAAGCAAAATAGTTGCTTGTATTAACAGTGGTTGCGGTACTGTCGTTGCGAGACGGGCCCTCAGCGCCAACTAGCGAAGCAATCCCCTAGGTAGAAGAGATAAGCCAGTATACTTGCTGCCTACTCCTATCTGGGGGATTGCTTCGTTTGAAGGAGCAGGAAGCAGGTCTCGCAATGACAATATTTAACGAGGGTACAAATGGAATACAGAAAAGCATACAACGGAAATATTAACGAAGAAGATATAAGGCGTATTTGCGCCGGGTTTAGCGTTGCGCCGCAGGTGGCGGAGTTTCTGCTGGCTAAGGGTTTTAAAGACGATAAACAGATTCATGAGTTTTTAAATCCAAGCGAAAAGCATTTCCATGACCCGTTTCTATTAAAAAATATGCATGAGGCTGTGGACAGAATTAACAAAGCAGTTAAAAACAACGAACGGATTAATATCTTTGGTGATTATGATGCGGACGGAATTACCGCAACTGCCGTTTTGATTGACTATTTTAAAGGTATTGGTGCCGCTGTGAGCCATTTCCTGCCAAACCGATATACCGACGGCTACGGGCTTACCCTTGAAGCAATTGACAGAGTTATAACAGATTTTAACCCGGGCCTTATAATTACCGTTGACTGCGGCATATCCAGCCATGCGGAAGCAGAGTATATAAAAAGCAAAGGACTGGATGTAATAATAACAGACCATCATGATATACCGGAAAAATTGCCGGATTGTTTAATTTTAAACGCAAAGCTGGGAGGGCAGAGATATCCGTTTAATGAATTGTGCGGTGCGGGTATGGCGTTTAAACTGGTTCACGCGCTGGCGGGAATAGAAACCGCTAAAAAATATCTTCCTATAGTGGCCATTGCAACCGTATCGGACATTGTGCCCTTATTGGATGAGAACCGCGCTATTGTTGCCCTGGGTTTAAAAGACAGTGCAAAAGCATTGCCAATCGGCCTAAGGCTGCTGGCAGACAGTTTGAATTTAAAGGGAGCGCTTACTGCAAGCGATATATCGTTTAAGCTTGCGCCCAAAATAAACGCAAGCGGAAGGATGGGCAACGCAGAGCACAGTTTAAAGCTGTACACCGAGACAAACAAAACAAAGCTGCTGGAAATAATAGCTCAGCTTCAGGAGTACAATACCGAGCGCCAGAATTTGTGCAATATTGTACACACCGAATGCGTAAAGGCTTTAAACAACCAGAACATGGCTAATTTACAAGCCATTATATTAACCGGTGAAAACTGGAATATCGGGATTTTAGGAATAGTTGCCGCCCGGATTGCGGAAGAATTTAACCGCCCCACGTTTTTGCTTGGGCGTGACGGCAATGAGTACCGCGGCAGCAGCCGAAGCATTCCTAACATGAATATTCATGAGTTGCTGACTAAGCTGAGCGATTGCCTGGAGAGCTTTGGCGGACATCCTATGGCCGCCGGGCTTACTATACATGAAAGCAGAATAGAAGAATTTAAAACCAGGGCAAATGCGCTGATTTCAACTACGTATCCCGATGAGGTTTATGTCCCTTTCCGCAACTATGACATTGAAATAGACTGCAATAAAATATCGGCTGATTATATAGAGGCGTTCAGCCTTTTAGAGCCGTTCGGCTTTAGCAATCCAAAGCCGGTCTTCAAAGTCAGTTTCGGCAAGTGTACGGTAAGCACAATGAAAAATTATCCCGCTCATCTTACGGTTCAGCTTCCAAACATTATGATGATTGGATTTAATATGGGCGGATATTTCAATATGATAAGTCAGAATTCGTTTAAAGACGCTTTGTTGGAGCTTCAGGTAAATTATTACAGGGGGCAGGGCGCTCCAAAGGCTATTATTCAGGACATAAAAATATCGGATGTGCCAAACGTAACCAGCGAACGTATCGGCGGCGAGTATATTAAACAGCTTGCACTGGCCGCCGGCGGAAAAAAACCGGTATACGGCTATTACAACAAGCACGAACTGGCTCAGATTGTAAACAAAGAACAGCGCAACAGTTTGTACGGAACACTGTTTTTAGCAAATACAATGCAGAGTTATAAGGCCTTTTTGGAAAACAACCCGTTTGCAAAAAACATAATCTGCTTTGAATTTTTACATTTTACCAACAACAGCGGGTACAACACGCTGTGTTTGTGTCCAAGCCTGAACAATTTTTATAAAAACTTTAACCGTATTGTGCTGTTAGACAGTGTGCTGGATGAGGCGTATATAGTAAAACTGAACGAGGTAAGTGATGCGGAAATTCTTATACCGCAAAGTTCTCCGTTTGTTTATGCGCCGTTTAAGAACATTGACTTAAACAGGAAAGTGTTTGGCGAATACTTTAACCTGCTGAAACAAGCCGGTAAGGCAAATCTGACGGCAATAGACGAATATAATTACTTTAACAAGCTGAAAAAAACCCGGAAGAGCATAAACTATGTTCAATTTGTTGCCTGCCTGTATACTTTTACCGAGCTTGGTCTGGTAAAGGTTGCGGATACTTTTGGCGAGTATAAAGTTTCGGTTGTAAGCGGCGTAACGGCCAAGTTGGAAAACTCACGGTTTTATGCTAAACTGGAATTAATTATGAAAATGTACTAACAAACACTGTTATTGTGAGTCTGTCCCGCAGCGCCGGCAAGCGAAGCAATCCCCAAGGATAGGAGTCTAAAGAGAGTGAAAGCTCAACCAAAATTCTCCTCTAAGATAGAGGAGTACCTCGCTTGCGAGGGGAATTTTTTACAAAGGAAATTGCATGCAAAATAAAACATCAAACAAAAACAAATACAGTTTAGGCAAACTTGCCGGAACAAATCCGGCAAGTGTTTGTTATGCGCTTGAAAAGCAGGGCATTGCACCGCTGAATATAAAAAATATTCTTATGCGTGAATATGCGCTGGGAGAAGGGGCAGCTGATATGCTTTTAGCCTTATTGGATAATCAGAAATTTGTAGTACGCAACAACAAACATATCAGTTTGGACTTAACCTTTCCCGAAAACGAACCGGGCCATGTACAGGACATATATGTAAATTCGCTTATAGAAGAATTGAAAACAGCAAGGAAACTTATAACAGCTAAAAGTTTTTTGGTTGAAGCGGTAAGAATAAACAAGGGCGCAATGTTATTACCCGGCAAAAGCTTGCGGGCTCTTCTTACAGAATGCGGCTTCAGCGGGGCAGAAATAAGCATAGACACAGGAAATTATAAGCTTTTAACTCAGGAAAAGCTTGACATATTATGTGCCTGCCGGGTAAATTGGATTGGTTTTGATATTAACAGCTTCAACGCCGGAACAAAGGGCGGCACAGATTTAAACAGTTTTTTGAAGATTTACAAGCAATGCCTTAATCCGGGGCTTAAGCTGCACCTGAATTTTAAAAAGGGAATGGGGAGTGAGGTCTGGCAGGATTTTGCGAACAGTTTGGCTTACCTGGCCGAGTTTATGCCCCATTCGGTTAGTATCGGAACTTATGCGCGCCAAAAATATACCGATGCCAGAACACAAGAACTGGTACGTGTTATGTGGAGAACGCACGAGTTTTTAACTGAAAAAGCGTATAAGCCTTATACCATTTATGCGGAAAAAACCAATCCGCAAGTTTTGAATATGAGTTATTGTCAGGCTAAAGAGCAAAACAAATTTAATGTTTTTGCAAACAAAGGACAGAGTACAATAATCGGCTGCGGAGTCGGTGCTAAAACCATGCTGCCGGACGGCTTGTCCGGAGAGGTGAAGGTTTATCAAAACACGGCTGACTTAAGCGAATATGTGTTTGACATAAACGGAGTTTTACGCAAGAAAAACGAGTTTTTCTAACTCCAACCACTTTACAACCGATACGACTTATGTTATAATAACGCCAGTACCTTTTGCTTAGCCTACACTTGCTCTCTAAGTTAGTGCCCGGCTTAAGGCGGATTTTAAATAAAAGGAGAGAGAATTAATGCAGGAAAAAAAGACAGTTATTACCAAGTTTGGGAAAAACGAGCAGGATACCGGCAGTGCAGAAGTGCAGATTGCATTGCTGACCGAGCGGATTAAGCATCTTACGGAACACGTAAAAGCGCACCCGCACGACAATCACACCAGACGCGGCCTGCTTAAGCTGGTAAGCCAGCGTAAGCGTATGCTGAAATACTTAGAGAACACCGACATTGAACGTTTCAGAAAAATTAAAGCTAGTTTGGAACTAAGATAGCATAACCCAAAAGAGCGGGCTTCCGCTCTTTTGTTGTTAATGTTGTAATTCCCCTTTAATCGTGTTGGGGTGGCAGCCGCAGGCTGACGGGGTATGTGAAAAATTTAAACATATATTTCGGGATAAAAAAAACAAGGAGAATAATATGGAAAACAAGATTTATGAAACAAAAATCGGCGGGCGGGATGTATCTGTGCAAGTGGGTAAATATGCTCAGTTAAGCAACGGCAGCTGCATTTTGCGCTGCGGTGAAACGGTTGTTATGGTAAACGCCAATGTGGCAGCAAGTCCAAGAGACGGAGTGGATTTTATGCCGCTCAGTTGTGACTTTGAAGAAAAGATGTATGCAATAGGCAAAATCCCCGGCGGCTGGAAGCGCAGGGAGGGCAGACCAAGCGATAAGGCAATTCTGGTGGCCAGGCTGATAGATAGGCCGCTAAGACCGCTTTTCCCTAAAGACTTTTTTAACGACATTACCGTAGTTGCTACGGCGCTTTCGGTTGACCAGGACATTGCGCCCGAGCCGCTTGCCATGCTGGGTTCGAGCATTGCGCTTAGTTTAAGCAGCGCGCCGTTTCAGGGTCCGACCGGCTCGGTAATTGTTGGTATGGTTGACGGGCAGTTTGTTATTAACCCGGATACAAAGCAGCGTGAAGCAAGTAAATTGCACCTGACTGTATCTGCTACAAAGGATGCCATTTTAATGGTAGAAGCCGCTGCAAACGAGATTAGTGAAGAGAATATGCTTGCGGCAATTGGGTTTGCGCATGAAGAAATTAAAAAACAAGTTGCGTTCCAGGAGCAGATAATTAAAGAAAACGGGAAAGCAAAAGTGGAATTTGTATCGGCTTTTGATGCGCCTGAAATTCCTGAACTGAAAAAAGAATTGGAGAAATTTGCAAAAACAGAAGTTTTAGCCCTTTTAGAAACAAAAGACAACAAAGTAATGAAACAAGGTATGGCTAAACTTGTTGACGAAGCAATAGCAAAGTTTGCAGCCGATAAGCCTGAGCTTAAACATATTATCCATGAAATATTGTGGGAAGACGTGTTTAAAGGTAATTTAACCGAGCGCAGTATTAAGGGCTCAAGATTAGACGGCAGAAAGCATGATGAAATCCGCGATATATGGTGCGAAGTGAGGTTACTCCCCAGAGTGCACGGCAGCGGAGTATTTACGCGCGGGCAGACTCAGGCACTTACAACCTGTACATTAGGTATGCTCAGTGACAATCAGGTGCTGGAAGGCTTAGACGACGAAGAAGAGAAGCGCTATATGCACCATTACAATATGCCGCCTTACGCAACCGGCGAAGCCAAAATGCTGAGGAGCGCCGGCAGAAGAGAAATTGGGCACGGGGCACTGGCCGAGCGCGCGCTGGAGCCGGTATTGCCAAGCGAGGAAGAATTTCCGTACTCGATACGCACAGTATCGGAGGTATTAAGTTCAAACGGCTCATCAAGCCAGGCTTCTGTATGTGGTTCAACCTTGGCACTTATGGATGCGGGTGTACCTATACGCAGTCCGGTAGCCGGTATTGCAATGGGGCTTATGAAGCATCCGGGCTCGGGCAAGGTTGTGGTGCTTAGCGACATTGTGGGAGAGGAAGACCACTTTGGAGACATGGACTTTAAGGTTGCGGGTACTTTTGAGGGTATTACTGCAATCCAGATGGACATTAAAATTAAAGGCATTGATGCTGATGTATTAAAAACCGCGCTTAAGCAAGCAAAAGACGGCAGAATTCATATTTTAAACAAAATGCTGGCTGTTATGCCTGCGCCGCGTGCGGAAGTGAGTAAATACGCACCAAAGATAATCAACTTTAGCATTGACCCTGAAAAGATTGGTGATGTGGTTGGTAAATCCGGCAAGACTATTAACAAGATTATTGAACAGACCGGCGTTAAGATTGATATTGAAGACGACGGCAGAGTGTTTGTTGCGTCCAGTGATGCGGAAATGCTGGCTAAGGCTAAAGAGATTATTATGTCAATCGTAACCGACCCGGCTCCGGGCATGAAGGCTCAGGGTGTGGTGGTTAAGATTATGCCGTTTGGGGCGTTTGTTGAATACGGTTTTAACGGCGACGGCATGATTCATATTTCTAAGCTCAGCAATAAGCGTGTAGAAAAAGTTGAGGATGTTGTTAAAGTGGGCGACGAAGTGCTTGTTGAGGTTATTAAGGTAGACGACCGCGGTAAGATTGACCTGAAACTACTGGAGAAAATAGCAAAGTAAAACTAAAATTCCCCTTCTTCGAAGGGGAATTTTTCTTTTTGCCGGCTCATACAATATAACATGACGAAAAAGAAGCGGTTTTACATTACAATAATCAGCAATACAGCAATTTGTCTGATGCTGGGCGGGCTTATTGCGCTGACTACTGTTCAGGATTTGACCAATGTGTTTTCGGGCAATGACAATCAGCCGTATTATATAGGCAACACAGCTAATAAAAACGTTACGCTTATGGTAAATGTATATTGGGGAAATGAGTACCTGCCCGGTATGCTTAAGACTTTAGCAGACGAGGGCGTAAAAACCACGTTCTTTGTTGGCGGAGTTTGGGCAAGTAAATATTCGGATTTGCTGCAAGCCATATACGACGGCGGGCATGAAATTGGCAATCATGGGTTTTTCCATAAAGACCATAAGAATTTGAATTACGAAAACAACCAGAAAGAGATATACAATACGCATAAGCTGGTTAAAGAACTGCTTGGGGTGGAGATGACTCTGTTTGCGCCGCCGAGCGGGGCTTACGGCAAAACCTGCTTGGCTGTAGCGGGCGAGCTTGGTTACAAAACAATCATGTGGAGTAAGGATACAATAGACTGGCGTGATAAAAACCGTGATATTATCTACAACAGAGCGGTAAAGAACCCTAAAAACGGTGACCTGATTTTAATGCACCCAACCGAAGCTACGGCAAAAGCGCTGCCGGATATAATTAAGTTTTATAAGGAGCAGGGGTTTAACCTGACTACGGTCAGCGAGAACATAAAATAAAATTCTCCCTTAAGCTAAGGGAGTACGCCCGAAGGGCGGGAGGGCTGTGTTTTATTGGTTATCACAACCCCCGCCACTCCGTGCCCCACCCTTTGCTCGCGAAGGGGAATTTTATTCTTATTTACTTGCCTTAACTGTGGGTTTTTGGATATACTTAGTATTATGATAAAAACCAAAATTTACGAAAACGGCCTCCGGTTTGTACATCAGTACATTAAGGACAGCAAGACGGTTGGCATGAGTATATCTGTACAGTGCGGGGCAGTGGACGAACCGCCGCAACTTAGCGGCATATCGCATTTTATGGAGCATATGAGCAGCGGTAAGAGCACAAACACCCGCAGCGCATTGCAGTTAAGTATTGAGGTGGACGAACACGGGATTCATGCCAATGCGTACACTTCAAGCGAAAATACTGCCTATTTTGCCGAGTGCTTAAACGAAGAATTTGATAAAATGGCCGAGATTTTAGCCGACCAGTTTTTTAATTCCGCATACTTAGAGCAGGAAATTACCTTAGAGCGGAATGTAATTATGGCTGAAATAAAGCGAGACGAAAACGACCATCAGAGGCGGATAGTTTCTGACAGCCTGGAGATGTTTTTTGCGGGTTCACCGCTGGGCAACAGTCTTATAGGCACCAACAAAACAGTGGGGGCAATTGCCCGGCAGGATTTACTGGATTACAGACGTGAGCATTATATTGCGCCTAAGATTATTATTTCGGTTGCAGGCGGCATAAAATATGATGCTGCACTGGAGCTGACAGAGCAACTATTCGTAAAACAGTTGCCGCAAACTCCGCAAAAGCCTGTTTTAAAGCCAAAACAGCTGCTTCGGACAGAAGCTCCAAAAAAAGAACTTAACATAACCGAGGCTTCTACCCAGGACTATTATTTAATAGCTTATCCGGGCCTAAACAGGGCAGCCAAAGAGCGGTACGCACTCAGCTTATTCAGTATAATTTTTGGCGGAACCCCGAGCAGCAGGCTGTTTAGCGAGGTACGGATTAAAAACGGCTTGGTTTACAATATTTTTTCCGACAACATTATGTACGCCCACGACGGAGCATTTATAATATGCTTTGATTCGGTTCCGAAAGACGGAAACAAGGCACTTAGAATAATTGCATCTGAAATAGAAAAAGCAAAAACCGGCGGAATAACCGAGGCAGAACTGGCTAAGGCCAAAACCATTGCAGCAAGCAGTCTGGTATTCAGCAGTGTAAAAATTATGCAGCGGGCACTGGCTAACAGCAATGCGCTTATGTATCTGGGTAAAGTTATCAGCCTGGAGGACCAGATTAAAAACTACATGACGGTTACTAAGCAGGAGGTTAACAATGTTGCCGTTCGGATATTTGATGACAACAAAAAATTCTTTGCCCGACTAGGTAAGTCATTGCGAGTCGGCCCCGCAGCGCCGGCAAACGAAGCAACCTCATTGGTGAAACCGCTAACTTAGAACTGCTTCGCTTGAAGCGCTTCGGTGTCCGTCTCGCAATGACTAACACAGGAGCTGCAAGACCAGAATTAATTAAAGAAGTAAAAAGAGTTGTTAACTATAGCCCAAAAATGGTATAATTAACTGATTATTAATGACTTAAAGGCGGCGTTAATTTGAGCAGATACACATCACGTAATGTCGGCGGCCGTAACGGCGTATTGGAAACCCGCAAAAAATGGGGTATTGCACTTCTTGCGGTGAGTCTGGTATTATTGTTTTTTTCCTGTTTTAATTTAGTTCCGGCTATAAATATGTTTCTCCTGGGCAGTTTTGGGCTGGCTGTTTTTCCGGTATTGCTGGTTAGTATTGTAATTTCGGTTGCGCTCGTTATGCGTAAGCGCTACGTATTTCCCAAAAGGTACGCCGTCAGTCTGGCGGGAGTTTATTTCTGTTTGATTCTGGTTTTACAACAGGCAATAAGCGGCGGATTGGGGATAGCAGAAATTTATGCCGCAAAAACCACGGCGGGCGGGGTATTAATGGGGTTGTTTGCTTACGGCTTATCTGCCGTGGTAACGCCTGTAGGTGTTTATGTGCTGGCTGCAATTGCGGCTATTGTTTGTGTAACGATTGTGTTGATGCATCTAAACACGATTAAAGGCTACAACAAAATTGAAGCACGCACCGTAAGCCTGCCTGACTTTGACGTGAAAGAACTGAAATCGAGCAGGGTCAGCATTAAGGTTGGTGAAAATTTTGCGGAACCGGAAGCTGTAAAGCCAAAAGAACAGGTACAGCTTACTCTGAACGCCAAAATGGAAAAAACGGCTCGTGAACGGGCTAAAGAGCGCCTGGGCATGGTTGAGGGCATGAGCGTTCAGCAAATGCGCGAGATTGAAGCAGCAGAACAAAAACCCAAAAACACGTTGTTCAGCGACGAGTTTATTAAAGCTGTAAAAAGCACCAGCCGCGGGCAGCAGACAACAGGCAGGGCAGCACAACCCGTTTCCGGCGGTAATAATCAGTCGTTGTTTGATTTGCTTAAGCAAAACGAACGTAAACCGGTAATGCCGCCGGCCGCTGAGGGCTCACGTCCGCCCAAGTTTGTATATGAAGAAGCTAAGCCTATTCCGGCTCAGCCGGTTTTTAATGCGCCTAAAATGGATAATGCTGTTAAGGAAAACATCAAGAGTTTTGTTGCAGAACCGGTTGAGCCGGCACCTGCTCCTGTACCTCCGGAAGAGCCGGTTAAACCAATAGCACCGGTATCTATTCCGGTTGAGCTGGATGCAGAACTGGACAACATTTTAGACACAAAACCACAACCTAACCTTTACGAGCGCAACCGCGGGATACCAACCGCACCAACGCCTCCGGCTCCCCAGCAGCAAAAACAGCAGTTTAACCAGATTAAAATGGAGCAGACGCAGCCAAACAAAAATAAAAATGTTACCAAATATTCAAGGCCAACAGCGTATAGCCGGCCGCCGATTGACCTGCTTACTACCGTATCTACGCCAATGGACGAGGGCGCGGACGATTTTCAGACCAAGGCTTTAATATTAGAGCAGACTCTTGAAAACTTTAAAATTCCGGCTAAGGTTAAGGGTATTACACATGGGCCGGCTGTAACCAGATATGAGCTTCAGATGCCTCCGGGTATACCGGTAAAGCGGATTTCCCAGCACGCAGACGATATTGCAATGACGCTTGAAGCGTCGGGAGCGGTGCGTATTGAGGCGCCTATTCCGGGCAAGGGGCTGGTGGGGATTGAGGTTCCGAACGCTGTTATTGCCACAATCGGCTTAAGGGATATTATTGACAGTCAGGAATTTTTAAGCAATAAGGCTCCGCTTGTTTTTGCGCTTGGCAAAGATATTGCAGGCAGCATTAAGGTATGCGATTTAAACTCCATGCCGCATTTGCTGGTTGCGGGAAGCACAGGCAGCGGAAAGAGTGTTTGTTTAAACACAATAATATTAAGCTTTTTGTATAAGCTTTCGCCGCATGACTTAAAACTGATTTTAATCGACCCTAAAAGAGTTGAGTTTACTACGTACAACAATCTGCCGCACATGATGCTGCCCGATGCCATAACCGACCCGGAACAGGCGCTTAACGCACTTAACTGGGCAATAAAAGAAATGGAGCGCAGATATGAGACCTTTGCAAGCCATAAAGTGCGTGACTTTAAAGAATACAACGCTCTGGAGGCTGTTTACAACGGAACAGAGCCCAAGCTGCCGAGAATAGTTATTGTTGTAGACGAGCTGGCTGACCTTATGATGACCGCAAAACGTGATATGGAGGAAAAAATTAAGCGTCTGGCTCAGCTTGCCCGAGCTGCGGGTATGCATTTAATTATTGCAACCCAGCGCCCGAGCGTAGACGTTATTACGGGCACAATTAAAAGTAATCTGCCAAGCCGGATTGCATTTGCCGTTACCAACTTTGCAGACAGTAAAACCATATTAGACGGCGGTGGTGCGGATAAGCTTTTAGGCAAAGGGGATATGCTGTATGCGCCGCAAAACCTGCCTGAGCCGATTCGTGTGCAGGGAGCCTATGTAACCAACACCGAGGTTGAAGCAGTTTGTGAGTATATTAAGGCGCATAACGACAGTAATTTTGACTCTGACCAGACTGAGTTAATCTTAAACGGTGAAAAGCAAGAGATTGTTGAGACAGGAAACAACAATGCAGGCAACGGGGGAAGTGAATTTGACCCATTGCTGCCTCAGGCACTTAAGATGTTTCTTGACAGCGGTCAGGCATCCATATCATTGATTCAGCGCAGATACTCGGTAGGATTTGCCAAAGCCGCAAGAATTGTTGACCAGATGGAGCTTGCAGGATTTATTGCCCCCAGCGACGGCTCAAGCAAAAACCGCACCATTTTAATTACACATGAAAAATACGAGGAGTTGTTTGGTGGCTATCCGCCACAAGACGAAAACTTATGAGGAAGACACAAAATAACACAACCCCCGCCGGCTCTGCCGCCACCCCCTTTAGCAAAGGGGGAATTGCCAGTGAATCATTACGAGGCGTGTTAACTAGCAAATCTATCGGATTTGTCAGTCTTGGCTGTGATAAAAACCGTGTAGACACCGAGCGGATGATGTATGTGCTGCAAATTGCGGGCTTTAAGTTTGTTACGGACCCTGCCGCGGCAGACATAATAATTGTAAACACCTGCTCGTTTATCTGCTCGGCCAGAGAAGAAAGTATAAACACAATAATTGAAATGGCAGAACATAAGAAAGGCAGATGCGAAAAGCTGATTGTAACCGGCTGCCTTCCGCAAAAGTTTTTGGATGAAACTAAGCCGCTGCTGCCCGAAGTAGATGAATTTATAGGCGTACTTGGGCCGGAACAGATTTTGCAGGCTGTTTACAGGTCATACGGGCTGAGTTGGAGCGGAGCGGCTCCAAATACCGGCGGCAGAATTGTAAGCACTCCCAAGCATTACGCTTATCTTAAAATTGCGGAAGGCTGCAGCAATAAATGCGCATATTGCAATATTCCTGAAATCCGCGGACCGTATAGGTCGGTTGAAAAGGAAAAACTTATAACCGAAGCCAAAACGCTGCTTAAGGGCGGAGCAACAGAGATTATACTGGTGGCTCAGGACGTAACCAGATACGGTACGGATTTATACAAAAAGCCAATTCTGGTAGCGCTGATAAAAGAACTCAGCAAGATTGACGGGCTCAGATACATACGGCTGCATTACTGTTATCCTGAGCTTGTATCGGATGAGTTAATTCAAGAAGTTGCCAATAATCCTAAAGTGGCCAAATACATAGAGATTCCGTTTCAGCACATTAGTGATAAAATATTAAAGCGCATGAACCGTGCAAGTAACCGGACACAGATTAAAGACATTGTAGCACGCATACGCCAGGCCGGTCCGGACATTGCAATAAGAACCTCGTTTATTGTGGGGTTTCCGGGCGAGAATGGTACGGACTATAAAGAACTTTATAACTTTGTATTGGAAGGAAAGATTGACCACATTGGAATATTTGAATATTCCAGAGAAAAAGACACCGCTGCATATGGCATGAAGCCTCAGATTGGCAGGTTTGTAAAGAAGCGGAGGGTAAATAAACTGGCGCGTCTTGCTCAGGCTATGGCAAACCAAAACAATAAAAAATACTTGAATAAAACTCTGACTGTGGTTTGCGAAGGCAATCCGGAGCCGAATTTATATGTAGGAAGAAGTGAGTATAGTTCGCCGCTGGTGGATAATGTGGTATACTTTACTTCAGATACGGAGTGCAATATAGGCAAGTACTATGACGTGCACATATCGGATTTAGTTAATTTTTACGATTTAAAGGGAGAAAAAATATGAATCTACCAAACCAACTGTCTTTACTCAGGATTCTTCTAGTACCGTTAATGATGTTTTTTTATCTGGCGGATTTTGTGCCATACGGAAAACTCATTGCGCTTGTAATATTTATTCTGGCGGCCGTTACAGACACATTGGACGGAAATATTGCGCGTAAACGTAATCAGGTTACCGACCTTGGTAAGCTGCTTGACCCGATTGCAGATAAGCTTTTGTTTACCGTAGGCTTTTTGCTGGTTGTGGCAGACGGAACAATTCCCGCTCCGTACGGTGTAATTGCGCTTACCATTTTAATTCTGCGTGATGCCATTGTTAATGCCCTGCGGCAGATTGGAACTACAAAAGGCATTGTGTTTGCGGCGGTTCTTTCGGGCAAGTTAAAAGCAGTGTTTATCTGCATACTTGTGCCCATGTATATGGCACTGGCATTTTTATATTCTCCATACAGCATTCCCGAACTTGTAGTTATTACCGACTATTTCTACTGGGCGTGCTTTGGTATGCTTATAATTTCTACCTGTGTTACAATCTGGTCGGCATTGGATTATACCTTAAAAAATGCCGCATTGTTTAAGGCTAAAAAAATAGATGAGCAGGGTAAGTCCGAAAACTAACAAGAATTCTCCTCTAAGATAGAGGAGTACCGCCGTAGGCGGGGAGGTGTATGATTAGAAAAAACATACACCCCGTCAGCTTCGCTGCCACCCCTCTTACTAAGAGGGAAATTTACTCGGGATTATCAAGTTTAGTGGGGAAAGACACTTATGAAAACAAGTTTTATTGCAATAATTTCGGAACAGCATCAGCCCGACTATTACGGTCGGGTTTTGCCGGTTTTAGAAGATATGTGCGCGCTATGCGGGCTGGAAACAGAAAATCTTACTGTGTTTAATGAAAGCACCTGCGACATTAATCTGATATCCAAACAACTAACCGAACCATGCATTATGGTCTTTGATTCCGGCACTTTCGGCCTTGCTGATGAATTTTTGAAAAATATATCCTCTAAGCTGGGCAGGACAGTTACACAAAACGCCTGCGGAGCAAGTTGCGGAAATGTGCTTCTGATTGATTTAAACAGCAAAAACCTGTATAAAAACCTTAACCTGAAATTGTTTGAGTCTGTGTTTACTTACGATAAGGTCCGAAGTGTCTTGAAAATATTCGGAATAAGCAGGGCACAGCTTACCGACAGTTTATTAACGCTTATCGGTACTTCGCCTATATCGTTTAATATCAGCTCGCATTGTTTGGAAAGCAGCGTTGTGCTTCATGCGCCTGCCGCCGCACAAAAGTCTTATGCGGACGAAGTTGAAAGAGCCATGTATCAGCAGTTTGGTGAAAGCATTTTTGCTGACAGCTATGAAAGTCTTTATCACGTGGTTGAGGATTTGTTATCCTTCCGAAAAGTTAAACTCAGCATTGCCGACAGCCTTACAGGCGGGATTATGCTTAACGAACTGAAAACGGGTTTTAATAAGTTTGACAGTACGGTGGCGGTGTTTAAGTCTATTGCGCGCAAACCGGATTTTTTTAGTATGCTCAAGATTACCGAGACTCAGGCTGAAGCAATGGAAGGCAGCATTGAGCTTGCGTATGAAATAGCGGCAAGCCTTTTACAGGAAAGCCCAAGCACGCTTGCAATAGTGCTGTGCGGCACATACAGCAAGCCGTTTGTAGCCGTGGGCGACGGCAGCGGCATTCATGTGTACAAGTTTAATTTAACCGCAGGAGAGCGGTTTGTAGCAGAATTGTTAACCAAAAACGCGATGCACAAAATAATTAAAAAACTACGTCAAAATGATTTGTGTTTTTATGATAATAATGTATAATTAGAACAATAGTTTGATAAAAGGAAGTAAAAATTATTATGGGTACAACTGACAAAAACAAAGCATTAGATGACGTACTGGCCAAAATTGAGAAGCAGTTTGGCAAAGGCGCAATTATGAAACTGGGGGATGCTCCCGCACAAAAGATAGAAGTGTTTCCAACCGGAGCACTTACTATAGATATGGCGCTAGGTATCGGCGGACTGCCCCGCGGCAGGATAGTGGAGATATACGGACCCGAATCATCCGGTAAAACTACGGTTGCACTGCACGTTATTGCCGAAGCGCAAAAAATGGGTGCAACTGCGGCGTTTATAGATGCAGAGCACGCGCTTGACCCGGTTTATGCAAAAGCACTTGGAGTAAACCTGGTTGAATTATATGTTTCGCAGCCGGATACCGGTGAGCAGGCGCTGGAGATTACCGACAGCCTGGTGCATAGCGGAGCAGTGGATATTATTGTTATCGACTCGGTTGCGGCACTTACTCCCAAAGCCGAAATAGACGGAGAGATGGGCGACTCTCACGTGGGCCTGCAGGCAAGGCTTATGAGCCATGCACTGCGTAAGCTTACGGGCATTATTAACAAAAGCAACACTTGTGTAATTTTTATCAACCAGTTGCGTGAAAAAATAGGAGTTATGTTTGGCAACCCGGAAACTACCACCGGCGGCAAGGCGCTTAAGTTTTATGCCAGTGTGCGTATTGATGTGCGCAAGGCAGATGCTATTAAAGAAGGGGCCGACATTATTGGCAACCGCACGAAGGTTAAGATAGTTAAAAACAAGCTTGCTCCTCCGTTTAAAACTGCGGAGTGCGATATTATTTTTGGTAAAGGCATATCCAAAAACGGATGTATTCTGGACCTGGCACTTGCAATGGGCTTAATTGAAAAGAGCGGCAGCTGGTTTGCGCTAAAAGGCGAAAAAATTGGGCAGGGCAAAGAAAACGCAAGAGAGTTTTTAGATAAAAATCCGGAGATTGCCGCTGGCTTGGAGGCACAAATAAGAGCAGAATACAAGGCTAAGGCCGATGTGGAAGAGTAAATTTTTATTTTTTACAACTTTGGCATTGGCTTGACTTTTATATTATTTTCGGCTAAACTTAAAGCAGTAATTAAATAATCAACAACTATTTGTTACTATATATCAACTAAATAAGGAGAGAAAACTATGCTAAACATTTTTAGCGTTGGTTTGCTTGGTTTTGTTATGCAGCCTTATGCTCTCGTTTTGGTGATTGTCGGCGGACTGATTGTAGGTGCCGGTGCAGGTATTTTGGTTTTTAAATTGCTGGTGGGGCGCAAATCCGCTACTGCCCAGAGCAAGGCAACCAAAATTTTAGAAGAGGCCTACAGTGAATCCAAAACAATACTGAAAGAAGCAAAGCGTGAGGCAGAAGAAGAAAAAGCCAAAGCAAAGTCTGAACTGAATGCCGAAATAAAAGAGCGGAGAGATGAAGTTCAGAGGATTGAACAACGCATAATTCAGCGTGAGGAGAGTCTGGATAACAAAGAAAAGCTTTTAGACACAAAAATTGAACGAATTGATGAGGCAAAACTAGGACTCGAAAACAAGGCAAACGAACTGGAGGCTAAAAAACAGGCACTTGCAGAAAAGCACCAGGAAGTTGTGACCGAACTTGAACGGGTATCAGGGCTTACAAAAGAAGATGCAAAAAATATTCTTATAAGCGAATTTGAAGAAGAAGCCAAAAAAGAAGCTGCCATACTTGTCCGTAACATAGAGCAAGAGGCAAAAGACGAAGGTCATAAAAAGGCAAACGACATTATTGCACTTGCTATTCAGAAATATGCAGCCGACCAGACCAGTGAGGTAACTGTTTCTACCGTAACTCTGCCAAACGACGACATGAAGGGCAGGCTTATAGGCCGGGAAGGCAGAAACATCCGTGCGCTGGAGGCAGCTACCGGTGTTGACCTGATTATTGATGACACACCTGATTCAATTGTGGTGTCGGGCTTTGACCCGGTGCGCAGAGCAATTGCAAAAATATCTATAGATAAATTAATGCAGGACGGACGTATTCATCCGACACGTATTGAAGAAACAGTGTCTAAGGTGCGCCGCGACATTGAGATAGAAATTAAAGAAGCAGGTGACTCTGCTATGCTGGACGCAGATATCCATGGAGTGCATCCGGAGCTGGTTAAGCTTATAGGGCGGCTGAAATACAGAACAAGCTACGGGCAGAACGTGCTTAAGCATTCTTTAGAAGTTGCTTATATTGCGGGGCTTATGGCAGCTGAGCTTGGTGCAGATGTGCGTACAGCAAAACGGGGCGGTATGCTACATGATATCGGTAAAGCAGTTGACCACGAGACCGACGGCACTCATACTACTATCGGTGTTGACTTGGCTACTAAATTTAAGGAAAGTGCTGCGGTAGTACACTGTATTGCTGCTCACCATGGCGATATAGAATACAAGTCTATTGAAGCTATTCTGGTTCAGGCGGCGGATGCCATATCCAGCGCAAGACCGGGCGCAAGGCGGGAATCGGTAGAAAACTACGTAAAACGTCTGCAAAAACTTGAAGAGATTGCAAACGGATTTAAGGGCGTTGAAAAGAGTTTTGCAATCCAGGCCGGCAGAGAAGTGCGTATAATTGTTAAGCCTGAAGACATTGACGACGACGGAGCATTGTTCCTGGCTAAGGAAATTGCTAAAAAGATTGAAGCCGAAATGGAATATCCGGGGCAGATTAAGGTTAACGTTATACGTGAATCCAGAGCCGTGGAATATGCAAAATAAAAATTCCCCTCTAGGGGAATTTTCTTTATTTGTCTCATATAACCAATATAAGGTGGGTTTGTGTTTAGCGGAAATTCAACAAGTTTTTGGAACAAATCTATTAGATTACTTGCTAAGCAAGCACAAAAAGAGTAACATTATTAAACAATAGTTACAAATGAGGAATTTTATGAACTGGTTTGAAGAGATTCTGGCGGCGCTTAGCGGTACAATGGCTAGACCGGAGATGTTTGGATGGTTTCACTTGCTGTCAATCGGCGTTACAATTGCTTTAATAGTTCTGGTGTGTTTTTTTCTGCGAAAGAAATCGGACAAGGTAAACCGTATTGTTCTTTTGGCGTTTGCAATTGTGTTTATTGTTTTTGAAATTTATAAACAGCTTGCATATGTATGGTTTAATTCCAACACCGGAGAATGGAGCTACTCGTGGTACGCTTTTCCGTTCCAGTTCTGTTCTACACCTATGTATATTGCACTTATAGCCGGCATTTTACGTCCGGGAAAGGTCCAGAACTGGTGCATGGCATTTCTGGCCACATTCGGAACGATTGCGGGCATATGTGTATTGATGTATCCAAGCGGCGTTTTTGTGGAAATGATTGGCATTAATATTCAAACCATGGTGGTTCATGGCGGAATGATTGTACTTGGTGTTTATTGCTTGTTGTCCGGCAGAGTTAAACTTCACGTAAAAAGCATATTGCCCGCTGCAGTAATATTTACAATACTGGCCACAATTGCCCTTATTTCCAATATAATTATGTACCACACTGTGTCGAAAAGCTTTAATATGTTTTATTTAAGCCCTTTAATACCAAACCATATGCCGGTATTTGGAGATGTTTACAATGCAGTTCCGTTTCCTGTATACTTCTTAATTTATATAGTCGGATTCAGCCTGGCAAGCCTGCTGGTGCTGCTGATAGCAATGGGTATCGGTTTGTTGCTTAAGAAAACAAAAAACAAAAAACCACGCTGATGCGTGGCTTTTTGTTTTCAGGTGCGAAATCAGTCTTTTGCAACAAACCATTTGTTTAATCCAAAAAGAATTGGTGCCAGGGCAAATACTACAGCATAAATAATAGGCACAAATACTAACTGGTAATAGTTGTACATCATCAAACTGTTAAGAACTGCAAGGTCAGGGTCGCCAGCCAAAGCTGTTCTAACATCTGCTATACCTTGAGTAAGGTCTGCAAGCATTGGCAAGCCAATAATAAAACCAACTGCCATTAATGCAAGTGATGCAACGCCGCCGCCAAGCAATACAAACTTGTTAAGTGAGCCCTTGCCCAGCATACTAAGCACAAGTGCAGCCAGTACTGTCAGTAATGACACTGCTATGCCAAGCATTATCCAAAACATAGTTTGCAATGCCATTGTGGTACCCATCAATATCAAAAACAAACTGCCCAATGCTCCCATTCCGCCCAAGCCTCCGGTCAATGTGTCAAGCTGATCCATTTCTGCGTAAAGTGGTATTGCGTTGATAATCATGATAACTACTAATGTAAGTGCCGCAACAACAAGAAGAGCAGCTATCAGTTTCATCCAGTTTTTCTTCAGAAACTCCATTTCGCTCCTCCTTTTAATTTGTATTATACCCTTAAGTACAGAAGTTAGTTTACCCGTTTTTTATTATTATTGCAAAGAATTTTTAATGTTTTTTACAAATAATGGTAAACTCTGTATAAATTGCACAAAAAACAAAGCCCCCTTAGTGGGGAGGGGTAAACTGGGGATATGTCATATACCCCGTCTGCGCCTGAAGGCGCATCCACCCCTTTATCTTAAAGGGGAATTATAGGTTGTTTTGCTATTTCGCCCGTAGCTAATGTGTCGCAGCGGTTGTTGTAAACGTTGTCTGAGTGCCCCTTAACCTTTATCCAGGTTATGTTGTGTTTTTGGGCAAGGCAGAGAAGTGCCTGCCACAAATCCGGATTTTTAACTTCTTTTTTTGTGGAGGTGCGCCAAGAGTTTTGCTGCCAGGCTTCCAGCCAGCCTTCTTTAAAGGCGTTAATTACATAAGCCGAATCGGAATACAGCTTTATATTGCACGGCTCGGTTATTGCTTCCAATGCTTTAATTACCGCCATAAGTTCCATGCGGTTGTTGGTGGTATCGGCCTGAAAGCCGCTGATTTCTTTTTCGCGGCCGGCATAAATTAAAACAGCGCCCCAGCCGCCTGCGCCCGGATTGCCGCTGCACGCTCCGTCGGTATAGATTTCAATGTTTTTCATACGGCTATTATACCATATCTATTGACTTATGGCTAATAATTTTGTATAATCAAATTGTTGTTTCCCTGTCCATGGGATTGCTTCGTTTGAAGAAGTTTCGGGTTAGGCTCGCAATGACAGCATAAATTTAGGGGCGTGGTGAAGTGGTATCACAGAGGTCTCCAAAACCTTTAGTGGGGGTTCGATTCCCTCCGCCCCTGCCAGGTGAATTAAGTAAGACAACTTACTTAATTCACAATTAAATTTGCCTTTGGCAAGTGATATTCATAAATGAATGATATTCGCAAGCGAATGATATTGAACTTCGTTCAATGATGGTGGCAAATTTAATATCATTACGAAGTAATATCATTGTGAAACAATATCATTGGCGCTAGCCAATATCATTTAAAAAGGAAAACAGATGAAAAAACTTTCAAAGATTATCAACAAAAAGCAGGTGCAATTCGCAGAATGCTAATTGCAAGTTGCAGAACGGCAAAGAAGTAACATTATGGTGTGCAAGCCCAAACGAATTTATAATTAGACTTTTGAAGGATGGTGACTATGACACTGGATAACTTAAAATCAATTTTATTGAAAAGTTGTGACAATACAATCTCGCATCCAGAATGGCAAGATGGATGGATTAAGGAAAAACCAACACATGGGTGCTGTGTGCCAATAGCACTTATTGTCAGGGATTACTTCGGTGGAGATATTTACAGACACAATGTGCGACATCATTGGTATAATCTTGTTGACGGTAAATTTGTGGATTTATCTCAAGACCAATTTGAATATGACTTTGATGATAAATATTGTTATGCAAACGGAATGAAAAGCGAACCTGATATGACTAAAAATAAAACACAGGAACGCTATGAATCATTGAAAAAACGCATAAAAAATTAATGTCTACTTACAGGGGCGTTCCCCCTGCCAACAAAAATAACACCCGAATGGGTGTTATTTTATTTCTCTTTTGTTAAACACAATATAGGTTGTTATAAACAGGGCTATTACCAACGCGGCGCTCAGGCCGATACTTATATAAAAGTTCATGTTGTACAACATCGGGGTGGAGAATATGACCGCAAGCGGGCTGTTTCCTACTCCGGATATAAACGACCCTCCAAAGTATTTAAACAGGTCAATGTTTGTAAACGGCACATACGCATACCAATAACTGGCACTGAATATTACGCTAAACAAGCTGGACAGGAAGTATACCAATATGCTTATTGCCACTGCCGCCATATTACTTCTGAGCAAGGTTGAAACACACACCGCAAACAATGTGTATACAAAAATCTTAAATAGCAGCTGCGCGATATATATCAGCATTAACAGCCAAGGCGAGATTGCAAATGCTATTGTGCCGTTAAATACTGCAAGTATCGGCGTTAAATCTATCCAATGTAAGGTGATTCCTATCAGCAACAGTACAATGCTGCCGAAAATTACCAGAATAAAGCCGAATATCAGCGTTGAAAGAAGTTTGCCCGTAAGCAGCTTGTTGCGAGTGTACGGCCGTATTGCAAGCAGCTTCAACGTTCCGCTGCTTGATTCTCCTGCAAAACTGCTTGCACCAAGCACCACACAAGTAATTAAAATAATGAAGCCAAACAGTTCTAATCCGAAGAATATAAAATCAAATGCACTCACCGCAGCATTGCTGGTCCGGTTGATAGAGAATACATTAGCATATTCGTAAGCAAACTTATTGTTTTCAAAAAGGTAAGCGGCTTTGGCCTGACTTTCTCTCAACTGATATGTGTAAATATCTTTAAAGCCGCGGTACTGGTGAATTGCAGCATCATTTTTGTCTTTGATTATTTCCAGCGTAATAGTGCTATGAACCAGCTTACCGATAAGGTCTACGGTAGAGTAATAGTTTCCTATGTCGTTTTTATACTCCTGCAACACGGCATTGCCAACCATTGTGCCGCCAAGGGTAGCATAAACCTCTTCAATAAGTTCGGCCTGAGCCAGAAGCCTGGTTTCGGCTTCGGCATACCATTCGTTTAACCGAGTTAAGGTTTCTTCTCTTACAATAATATCTTCTATGGAGTTTAACCGGCCGGAGAGTGCGGTCAGGTAACTGCCGTCGTCTATTTCATTTACTATGAGCTGGTGAACGCTCTGCTGGCTGTAATCAACAAGCGGTTTATCTAAAGCATTGATTAGCGAAGTTAACAGCTCGTTTATTTTTATATGGTCGTCATATTTAATCAGCACGCTCATAGGTGTGGCTTCCGCAATTGTATTATAACGCAGTTGAAGCTGTTTTATGGCGGTAATTAATTCCTGTCTTGCAATCTCGGCTTCCTGGTCGGCACCGCCTGCCCATTCTCCCGGGTTTGGATTTCTTACTTTCTGAACATATATTTCAAATTTACCGCTGGGCCCCAGATTGGCCGAATTGGTAATTACGGTAAACAAAGCTTTAAGCTCATGGGTAAAACTAAGTTCTGAGTCAGAATTTATATCTTCATAATAGGTAATTGTATTAAGCAGTCCGGCAAAGGCTAAATCATATGCGTTTTTGTTTACATTTCCCGAACCGGCAGTAAAACCGGAGTAAACTTCGCTTATGTTGGCGCCGTCTATTTTATACCGCTCATCGCCTCTGGGGGTAGGGCTGAACAAGGTAACCGAAAGAATAAGCGCCAAAACCAAAACAGCCGTAACTATGTACAGAATAGGTCTTAACGATATTTTTCTCAGCTCTCCGTTTATAAGCCTACCAAATTTCATGTGTACCTCTTTACAATACGCCTGTATGCTGGCGCTTAGTTTTTAAAATGCTTAAATAAACTTCTTCCAGACTCATGGTCATTTTACTTACCCCGTACACCGAAATGCGCCGGTCGGTAAGAGCAGTGGTAACCTGCGGAATTTTGTCCGGCGGCATAGGGAAGATAATTGAGTTGCCCGCAACCTCCACTTCTACATCAAACTTACTGCTTACAACCTTGGCCGCATAGTTAGGGTAGTCTATCTTTACTCTGAAACGTGTTGCCCGTGCAATTCCGGTTTTTATTTCGTCCATTGTTTTTATTTCCAACACTTTACCGCGGTCAACTATGGCAATAGTATCGCACAACAGCTCCATTTCGTTAAGGATATGACTGGATACAAGTATCGCAAGCTTCTCCTTTACCGCAAGCACCTGAAGAATGTGCCGTATTTCAATAATTCCGTTTGCATCAAGCCCGTTGGTAGGCTCGTCCAGAATTAACAGTTTGGGGTTGTGGAGCAGTGCCTGAGCCAGGCCGATACGCTGCTTCATACCATACGAATACGTACTCACTCTGTCTTTTATACGCTCGGTCATGCCAACCAGCTTAACAATCTGGTTTATGCGGTGCTGGGATATTCCTCCATACAGGCTGGCGTAATATCTCAGATTTTCCATTCCGCTCATGTACGAATACAAGGCCGTGCCTTCAATAAAAGCACCTACATTTACAATGGCCTTTTCAAAATTGCGCCTAACAGATTTGCCGCAAATAAAGCAATCGCCCATATCAGGCGCAGTAAGTCCGCAAATAATTTTTATTAATGTGGTTTTTCCTGCCCCGTTTGGCCCTAAAAACCCAAAGATTTCACCTTCAAACACTTCAAAATCAACACTTGAAAGAACCGTACGTTTTTTGTACGTTTTAGTCACATTCTTAATTTCAAGTATAATTTTACTGCCCAAACGACGGCTCCCTTTTAAAACAATATCCAGTATAGCATAGTTTGGTCCAAATATCAATTATTAAATACAAATTCATGCTCTTAGTTTATTTATCCTGCTGAAAGCATACTCCAGCAGCACTGCCCAAAACACACCAAGACACAGCAATACGGGCAGCAGCCATTTAACTAAGTATGCGGGGTCGGCCGGATTAACCATTCCCGCTAAAAGGCAGATACAGAATATTAGTGCAATCAGTCCCGCTGCCAGCGCAGAACGAACAAGCAGCGTCTTTTTAAACTTAATGTCTCCCAACCGTTTTTTATTCGGGTCAAGTATAAAAATTGTCAGATATATACCCATGTATACAACCGCAGCAATTACGGCTGCTATAAACAGGCCGTTATCTGCCGGCGAAAGCATTACAGAGGTGCGCAGGCTAAAATACAGTATTAAGGTTGCAGCCAGCATATAAACAAAAATTGCTGCGGCAACAAAAAGGCGCAAACGGTTAATGAGCAAAAATTTCCGGCTTTTTAAGTCTGTTGCAAACATTTTTTGGTAAGGCTTAATTTTAACAAGCTCTAAAGCCATGCAGGGTTCGTCTGCTTCAGACACAGGGGCAGCGGCGGGTCTCGGCAGTGTTCTGCTTAACTCAGGCTTTTCGGGCTTGGTTTCCGCCTTAACGCCTGCAGATTGCATTAACGCCTGTTCGTATTGCTTGCTAAAGTTGCTTGACGGCTTTTTTTCCTCTTGCGGCCGGGGAGCGGCCGTAACCGGGTTGTAATGGTTCACGCGGGCAGGAGTCTCGGCCGGAGAATTGCCGCACAAATCCCCTAAAATGTTTTTATAGTCTATATTGGTCTCATCCACACCCCGTCCGCCTCCGGCGTCCACCCCTCTTGCAGAGGGGAATTCTTGGGGGGAGCTCTCTGTTTGCAAAGGAGTGGGTGCCGGCGTAGGCTTTACGTTCAACTCATACTCGGGGTATTTGTTATCGGGTTTTACATACTCTTTAGACTTATCCGAAAAGCTCTTGCTGAAAGCGCCCTCCCTGGCCGTAGCAGGGTCAAACTCGGCAAACTCCTCCGGTTTTTTAGCTCCGGAAGAAATTAAGATACTGGCCACAAGCCCCTTGCTGCTTTCCCAGCTGAACGAATTTTTTTCAAAAAAGGCCCGGCCTTCTTCCGTTACGGAATAATAATGACGCTTGCCTCCTATGGCACTGTCACGCCAATAACTGGAAATAAGCTTCTGCTTTTCTAAGCGGGTAAGGCTGCTGTACAAACTGGGCTGCTTAATTGTAAGCTGCCCGCCTGTTTTTTCTTCAACCTCTTTAATTATTTCATAGCCGTATTTGTCGCCGTCCATTAAGGTTTTTAAAACGATTATGTTTATACTGCTTCTCATTTGGACATACACCCCGTCAATCACTTCGTGATTGCCACCCCTCTAACTTATAGGGGAATTTTTACGATATTATAGTTAAAAAAGCCGATTTTGTCAAGTATTTGCGGGTACTATGCAAAACATAGCACCACCGCTTTGATTAACTTACGGACTATGATACAATTAGTACATGATAACAGTTGATACATTGCTGCGCACCAATCGTAAAACAATAACTTTGCGCATAACCCCGCAAGGCGAGCTTATAGTTAAGGCACCTTTAAAAATGCCAATGTCTTCTATTGAACAGGTTATAACCAAAAAAGGCCCATGGATAAATGCTACACGCCAAAAGATAGCAACTAATCATGAGCTTAATAAAAACCTGTTTACATACAAAGACATTTTGTTTTGCGGAAAAACTTATCGTGTTTTAATTACCCAGGACATTAAACAAATTACGCTGACCGAAACTGCTTGCCTGGTTCCGGTAAAATTTGCAAACGAGAAAATGGGCTTGTATTTAAAGCGGTGGTATTTAATACAGGTGCAGAAAGTAATATTGCCCAGAGCCGTGTATTTAAGCAATCTTATGCAGATTGATGTAACCGGCGTAGGCTTCAGCAATGCAAAGGGCAGGTGGGGCAGCTGCGACAGCAGGGGCAACATAAAACTGAATTGGCGCTTGCTGCTATTGCCGCCGCATCTGATTGATTATATTATTGTGCATGAGCTTGCGCACATATTGGAGCTTAATCATTCACAAAACTTCTGGAAAATAGTACACAGCCTTATGCCCGATTTTAAGAGCTATGTACGAGATATTAAACGTGCGTGGTTTTTATTGGAATTATTTAGATAAATGATTGACAAAAATCAATAAAAATACTAGAATGAAGTAAAGTATACTATGGAGAAAGGCGTATGCAGCAATATGTAAACAAACCTATAAGTATTGCCGGAATTATTGCTTTCCTTTTCGTGTTGGTAGCAACGCCTTTTATGGCGTTTTTTATTAGTAACACCCTTGCAAATCCGCCAAGCCCCTCCGACGGAAAGGATATCTGGAGCGGCAAGATAGCGGCTTCCTTTGCAAGCGGCACCGGCACATCCGGCAGCCCGTATATTATTTCAAGCGGCGAGCAGCTGGCGCTTTTAGCGGATGTAGTAAACAACAACCGTGCAGATACTGTAAACGGCGGCAGCTTTAATGCAAAGCATTACAGGCTTTCGGCTGATATTTACTTAAACGACCTTGGTAATTACAACATATGGGGCGAAGGTTATGCGCCCCAAAACAAATGGACACCTATAGGCACATCAACTAACTCATTTCTGGGAGTTTTTAACGGCAACAATAATGCGGTTTTTGGGATTTATATAAATACAACTAGTATGTATCAAGGTCTTTTTGGCTCTGTAAACGGGGCTGCTCTTTCTTATTTGGGTCTGGAAAAAAGCTTCATTAAGGCCTCTTCCTTCACTGGTGGTTTTGTTGGCTATATGGTAAGTTCCTCTATAACAAACTGTTATAATTCCGCTACTGTAGTTGGCTCTTCTACGGCTGCTGGTATTGCTGGGTTTATGAATAATACTGGTAATAGTATTTCTAACTCCTATAACACAGGAAGCATAACCGGTGAAACTGCGGCTGGAATTATAGGGAATGCAAACACAAGCAGCTCTATAAACAATTGTTTTAATACAGGCATAATATTGGGCTCTGCTGCAAGCGGCGGTGTTGCAGGCACAACTACAGGGGCAACTATAACAAATAGCTATAATGCTGGATTAATATCCGGTGGTAGCGGTAACCATGGCGGTATTGTAGGGACGATAAATAACGGAACCACTATTGCAAACTGCTACAATACCGGAACAATAAGTGGTGGGATAACAGGCATGACAGGAAGGGTTGGCGGTATTGTTGGTTGGGCCAATGCTTCATCGGCCCAACAAACCCATATACTAAATACATACAATCAAGGCGCCGTATTTTCAGACGCAAACTTAACAAGTGTTGGAGGAATTGCCGGCTATAATGAGAGTAATTCATTTATTCGAAATAATTATAGTTCGGGTATGTTAACAGGCATTAATAACCGTGGCGGTATTGCGGGGTATAATAATGGTGTTATGGACTTTTGCTATTTCCTTACCGGCACAGCAACAAATGCACACGGTGCAGGTGCGACGGGGGGCACTAATATTCGCAACTTTAACACCGGCGGCACGCTTGCCAGCGGTATTACGGTGAACGGTGCAAACCGTACAACGCTGAATGGCTCCAGTACAACAGGTGCGCTTAACCCTTGGGTAAGCAGTAATACGCCTCCTGCCGGCATTACTTACAGTACTTGGACGGGCACACCATACCCTACATTAACAAGTGTGGCAACGGTTGCGAGCCCGGTCTGGAACGGAACTACTATAGCAGGCAGTTTTGCGGGTGGAAACGGCTCGCAGGCTACACCGTATCTTATAAGCAACGGAGCAGAGCTGGCGCGCCTTAGGCAGCAGGTAAACAACGGTGCAGCCGGGTTTAATACCAACACCGTGTATTATGCATTAACAAACAACATTTACTTAAATCATACTGCCAACTGGCAAAACTGGGCTACAACCGCCCCGGCCAACACATGGACACCGATTGGCAACCAATTCGAAAATCCTTTTCAAGCAAATCTTGATGGCAGAGGTTTTGCAGTGTTCGGCATTTACATTAATTCAACAAATTCTGAAAGTGGCCTTTTTGGCAATATCAGAAATGCCAAGATAGAAAATTTAGGGATAGAGAGAAGTTATATTCAAGGCACTAATCGGGTGGCAGCTATTGCCGGAAGGTCTGATGGTGATGTCAGTAATGTCAGTATAGTAAGAAATTGTTACAATACAAGTACGATAGTTGGCGTTGGTGAATGGGCTTGGACGGCGGGCATAGTTGCATCTGCCGGTCGGAGTACAATCACTAACTGCTATAATGCCGGTCTAATTCAAAGCACGACAAATAATGGTCTTGCGGGTGGTATTGTTGGTTTTGCATTAGTAATAAACATAAATGATTGTTACAATGTGGGCACCATTACTGCTACAGGAACAGGAAATAGCATAGTTGGTGGTATTGTAGCTGATTTTGCAGGAACTATTTCAATAATGTCCAACTGTTTTAATGCTGGTGCAATATCATATAACAATGCTTCAGCAGGTACTAAAAGAGGAGGGGGTATTGTTGGGCATATTACTGGTGGTGATATGATAAACTGCTATAATACCGGTACAGTTACAATAGTAAGTACGGGCACCAACCACCGCGGCGGTGTGGCAGGACACAATAACGGCGGTACTATTTCCAACGGCTATTTCCAGTTTGTATCCGGACTTAACGGAATAGGAAGCGGTACAGGAACTACAACATCATTCGGAACGGGTGGTGCAATAACAAATGTAGCACTTCTTACAAGCCTTAACAACTGGGTAACAACAGCTAATCTTTCCGGCGGAAATTATGCGTTTTACGAGAATGCAACTACCGGCAGTGGTATATTACACCGCTTTACAGCACCTCCGCCTATTGGTTTTGCGGGTGGAGCAGGAACACAGTCTAACCCATACCTGATATCCACAAAAGCGCAGCTGGAGTATCTTAGAATTTTAATAAACAATAATGTAGTCGACCCAACCGGTGGCAATTACAACTCAAGTGCCAAGTATTACGCACTAACTGCAAGTATTACCCTAAACAATACTTCCGGCTGGCAGAGTTGGGGGCCAACAACCACCGGACTTGAGCAATGGACGCCGATTGGCGGGAGTGCATCAGCTCATCCGTTTAGGGCAAATTTTGACGGACGTAATAACACTGTGTTCGGATTATATTCAAGCACTACTACAGATAATGAAAAAGGGTTGTTTGGCAGAATAGAAGGTGCTAAGGTATCCAATTTAGGCGTTAAACAGGGCTATGTAAGAGTTAGGGACTATGTTGTTGCGGGGTTTGGCGGTGACGCCGGTGGTGTAATTGGGCAAGCAGCAAACTCTACCATAACCAACTGTCACAACGGTGTAAATGTGTATGGGAATACGGTTGGCGGCATAGTGGGTTCGGTGCTTAATGTAACAATTGAAAATTGCAGCAACTCCGGAACTATCAGCGGCGGCGATACAGTGGGAGGCATAGCGGGCTATGCGGGGAACAGCACCATAAACAACAGTTATAATATAGGTGTAATTGCCGGCATGTTTTATCATGCGGGAGGAATAGCCGCTTATTTAAACAACAGTACGGTAGAAAGATGCTTTAATTCGGGAGCGGTTAGCGGCAATTTGCGGGTTGGCGGTGTTGCCGGTGTAGGTGATACAAGTGTTATAGTCAGAGATTGTTACAACACCGGTTCTGTTTCCGGAACAGACAGCGTGGGAGGCGTTATCGGGCGTGTTTTTGGCGCTACAAGCATAATTACCCGAAGCTACAGCGCAGGCTCGGTTACAGGAACAACGCAGGTTGGAGGGCTTCTGGGATTTAGGGAATCTGCAGCAATTACAATAAGCTTCTGCTATTACAACTCAACCGCATTCAGCGGGCCGCAAATAGGAAATGTGGCCGGAACCACCGGCGCACTTACAATGAGTCATATGCTTATAACCGGCACGCTGGATATGTATATGGTCAACATGGGCAATGCGTGGGTAAAGCGGACTAATGAGTCAGATAAGAGCTATTACCCTGAGCTTAAGGTGTTTGCTACAGACCTTTAAGAATCTGTTCTATAATATTATTTACACCATTTGGCAGGTTGGCTGAGGCCAGCCTGTTTTTTATTGTATCCCGGTTTTTGTATAGGTGGTCTATTTGCGTAAGCAGGCTTTCGGGGGTTAGTTCATCTTGGGCTAAGACTTCGGCCCAGCCGTTTTGCTTAAACACGGCAGCATTTTCAACCTGGTCTCCGCGGGAAGCGCCTTTAGGCAGGGGAATAATAAGCATGGGTTTCCTGCACGCTAAAATCTCGAATATTGTGTTTGAGCCGCCGCGTGTAACTACAACTTCGGCACAGGCAAGGGCAGCGCCCATATCTTGAATGTATTCTATTTGCACATAGTTTTTGTCCTTAATAGTTGTATCTATGTTGCCTTTGCCGCATGAGTGGAGAACCTGATAATTCTTAGTCAATTCCGCCAGCGTTTTGCGAATAGTTTGGTTTATTTTATTCGCGCCGGAGCTGCCGCCCACTATTAAAACAACCGGCTTGTCCGTAGCCAGGCCGAACAATTTACTGCTCTCATCTTTGTTGCTGTCAAGTATTTCTTTTCTGATTGGCGTGCCGGTGTACACTCCGTTTTTTAGCTTATCGGCAGTCTCTTTAAAGCTGGTGCAGATTATTTTGCTTTTGTTTTTTGTAAGTTTATTAGCAAGGCCTAGAGTTAAATCCGATTCATGGCTTACAACCGGTATATTTAAACTTCCGGCTGCCAGCACTACCGGCACGCTTACAAAGCCGCCTTTGCTGAACACAACCGACGGCCGAACACGCCGGAGAATTTCCTTTGCCTGTGCTTTTCCCCTGATTAGTTTAAACGGAATCAGCAGATTTTTAAGCGCAAATTTGCGCACCAGTTTTACGGTTTCAATACTGTAAAACTCAACCTCCGGAAACGCCTTTAAAAGCTTGCGCTCAATGCCGTTTATGCTGCCTATGTATACAATTCGTTTAAAGTGTTTTTTTAATTCCGGCAACAACGCAATATTGGGCACAACGTGCCCCCCTGTGCCGCCGCCGGTTAGTACTATACATTGCATGATACACGCTCCCTTTCTTGTCATTGCTAGCCCGGCCTGCAAAGACTGGCAGACGAAGCAATCTCAGAAGCACGACTCGCAAAGACAGCGTCTTAATAATATTGTATGTGTAACTACAAAATTTTTTCATTGATTTCAGAAAAAGTTTTTTACAAACCACTAGCCAAAAATGCTTTGTTGTGCTATAATGCAATTAATAAATTGGCGGAGGAATACACTTTTGGCTAAAACGTATGACTCAAAAAACATTGTAGTGCTGGAAGGATTAGACGCAGTACGTATGCGTCCGGGTATGTATATTGGTACTACGGGTATTAAAGGGCTGCACCATATCTTATGGGAAATTGTAGACAACTCAATGGACGAGGTAAGTAACGGTTTTGGCAACAGCGTTACGGTTACGTTACACAGTGACGGCAGTGCTTCGGTTCTTGACGACGGAAGAGGCATTCCGGTTGATATTCACCCTACTAAAAAGGTGTCCGGCGTTGAGCTGGTATTTACCAAGCTGCACGCAGGCGGAAAGTTTGACAGCGAGAACTACAGTTATTCGGGCGGGCTGCACGGTGTTGGCGCCTCGGTTACAAACGCGCTTAGTGAATGGCTTAAAGTAAACGTGTACAAAAACGGAAAAGAGTACAGCATGGAGTTTGCAAGCAAGGTTAAGCCCAACGGCAAGATTGCAAGCGGAGCCGTGACCAAGCATTTAGCCGCAATCGGCACCACAAAGCAGCGCGGAACATTGGTTAGGTTTATGCCCGATAAAACCGTGTTTGAAGATGTTAACTTCAGTTTTGATACCGTAAGCAAGCGCCTCCGGGAACTGGCCTTTTTAAACCGCGGAGTTGAAATTACAATAATAGACGAGCGGCACATGAGATACAATGCCGCTTATAAAAAGACTTTTAAATATATCGGCGGGTTGAAAGACTATGTGAGCTACCTTAACGAAAGCAAGTCCGCAGCGCACAGCAGCCCCGTTTATATTGAGGGCAAGTCGGAACTGGTTGACCTGGTATGCGCGTTTCAGTATACCGACAGCTACAACGAAAACGTGTTTTCGTACGTAAACAATATTCCGACCACCGAAGGAGGCACACACGAAACCGGACTTAAATCTGCGCTGACCAGAGCTTTTAACGATGTTGCAAGAAAGTACGGCTACTTGAAAGACAAAGAAGCCAACCTTATCGGCGAGGATTATCGTGAAGGAATTACAATTGCGCTAAGCATAAAAATGCGCAACATCCAGTTTGAGGGGCAGACAAAAACCAAGCTTGGCAACCCCGAAATTAAGGCAGATGTGGAAAACCTGGTGTACAACCAGCTTCTGGTGTTTTTTGAGCGGGCAGAGCACCGTAAGATTTTTGATATAGTTATGCAAAAAGGCAAACTGGCCGCAAAAACGAGAGAAGCCAGCAAAAAAGCAAAAGAAATTACAAGGGCCAAAAACAGCATTGAGGGAGCCAACCTTGTTGGTAAGTTAAGCAGTTGTACCGGCAAAAAGGCTGAGCTTAACGAAGTGTTTATTGTTGAGGGCGACAGTGCGGGCGGAAGTGCAAAACAGGCGCGAGACAGAAGTTATCAGGCTATTTTGCCGCTTAGGGGCAAGCCGCTTAACGCAGAAAAGAAACGATTGCACCAGGTGCTGGCAAACGAAGAAATCCGTACTATAATAAGTGCGCTGGGCACAAGCATTGGAGAGGATTTTAACCTGTCCAGTTTGAAATTTCATAAGATTATAATCTTATCGGATGCCGACCAGGACGGTGCACATATAAGGGCGATACTTTTAACTTTCTTCTTTAGATATATGAAAGAGCTTATTATAAACGGCAATCTGTATATCGGCTTACCGCCGCTGTATAAAGTTACCAGAAAAGACAAAATTGAATACGTATATTCGGATGTTGAACTGCCGGAAGTACTGGAAAAAATCGGTAAGGGTTATACTATTCAGCGTTACAAAGGCCTGGGTGAGATGAACCCCGACCAATTATGGCATACAACTATGGACCCGGCTACAAGAGCACTGCTGAGAGTAACTATTGAAGATGCTGCAGGAGCGGAATTAATGGTAAGCACTTTAATGGGTGACGACATTGACGCAAGAAAGAGCTATATATCGGAGCACGCAAACTTTAACAGCGGAGAAGAAGAGATGATAGAAAAAGTTACTCCGGTTAAGCCCGGAGCAGTTGCGGCGGAGGTGGCTTAATGAGTACAGAAATACCGGAAGATGAAATCAGCGGTCAGCCAACCGAAACAGTGACCACAGATGTAGGATTTTCTGCGGATAATGTAATTCAGGTTGACGATACTGTAGACGAAGCCGGCTCTGCGCCCGTTGTTAAAGTAGCAGAAGACGGCATTATGACCAAGAGTATTGACGAAATTCTGCATAGCAGCATGATACCGTACTCCGAATATGTAATTATGGACCGTGCACTGCCAAGGGTAGAGGACGGCTTGAAGCCCGTTCAGCGGCGTATTATGTATACCATGCTTGAGCTTGGCCTTACACCTGATAAGCCGTTTAGGAAGTCGGCAAGAATTGTAGGTGACTGCTTGGGCAAGTATCACCCGCACGGTGATACCAGCGTATACGACGCCATGGTGCGTATGGCACAAACTCATAATATGCGGGAGTTGCTGGTTACGGGACACGGAAACTTTGGAAGCAACGACGGTGACAGCGCCGCAGCCATGCGTTATACCGAGGCACGGCTTGCTCCGCTTGCTATGGAGCTTTTGCGCGACATAGACAAAGATACAGTCCGCTGGAGCCTTAACTTTGACGACACGCTTAAAGAGCCGGATATCTTGCCGGGCAGGTTCCCGAACCTGCTTGTTAACGGTGCAACAGGTATTGCGGTCGGCCTTGCCACAAATATTCCGCCGCATAATCTGGGCGAGGTTATTGACGGCATAGTAGCATACATAGAAAACAAAAACATTAAGCTGTATGCTTTAATGAAGATTATTAAGGGGCCTGACTTCCCAACGGGCGGTTTTATTATTCCCGAGGAGCTTGAAAAGGCATACGAAACGGGCAAAGGCAGGATATTACTGCGTGCTAAATTTAATATTGAAGAACTTAAATCAGAAAAGAAAAACATTGTTATTACCGAACTGCCATATCAGGTAAACAAGGCAAAGCTGCTGCAGACTATTGCAGCATTGCGTGAAGAAAAGAAAGATATTTTATCCGGAATATCCGATATCAGAGACGAATCTGACCGAACCGGTATGCGTGCCGTTATTACCATAAAAAAAGAAGCTGATGCGGATAAAATTATCAACACCCTTATGAAGTATACCGATATGCAATGTACGTTTGGTATTAATATGGTTGCCATTGCGGGCGGTAAGCCAAAACTAATGGGGCTTAAAGAAATTATTGCGTATTATGTAGACTACCAGCAGGAGGTTGTGCTTAAGAGATGTAAGTTTGACCTTGAAGCCGCTAAGGAGAGGGCACACATTGTTGAAGGGCTTTTAATTGCAATACGGAACATTGATGATGTTATTGCAATTATTAAAAAAGCTAACAGTCCGCTGGATGCTAAGTTCAAACTTCGTGAAAGGTTCTTTTTAAGCGAAAAGCAGGCTCAGGCAATCTTAGATATGCGTCTGGCACGTCTTACAAATCTGGAAGTTAACAAGCTGGTAGAGGAGCTTAAAGAGTTGCAGGCCAAAATTGAGCGCCTTACCGCAATTATCAGGAGTGACCGCCTGCAGCTGCAGCTTGTTAAAGATGAGCTGCTGGAGATAAAGGGCAGGTTTAAATCACCGCGTAAGTCCAGCTTTATATCGCCGCAGGTGTTTGCCGAGAGTCAGCAGGCTCAGCAGGAACAAAGGGTTTCTGTAAGCAGGCCCGTTGAAGACGTTTATGTTGCGCTTACTGCCGAAGGGTATCTTAAGGTTATACTTAAAAAAGACTTTGACAGGGCAGACAAAAACTGGGGAGACACATCTAAACTCAGCCAGGTGCACACAATTGTAATAAAAACAAGCACGGACAAACAAATTTTGGCGTTTACTAACAAGGGCTACGCGGTAAAGTTTGATGTAGGGCTGATAAAGGAATGTAAGTATAAAGAAAAGGGCGTTGCGCCAAGAGCCACGTTTATTGACCTGTCTATGGACGAGGTTATTGTGGCAATGTTTGATGCCGCCAAAGTAAATACAGACAGAAGCCTGTTGTTTTTTACCAAAGAGGGTATGGTTAAGAAAACAGCATGGAATGAATATGCATTGTTGAAATCATATTTCCAGGCAATAAAAATGAAGGACACCGACGAGGTGCTGACGGTACAAGAAGACTGCCCAAAAGGCGATATGGTGTTTGTAACCGAAAAAGGCATGATTTTGCTTGCAACTAAAGACGATGTTCCACTTCAGGGCAGGGTAGCCGGCGGGGTTAAGGGCGTAAACCTTAACAGCGGCGACAAAGTAATTGCAGCCGAACAGGCAACCGACGAAGGAGAGATGCTGGCTATTACCAATTCCGGCTTTGGTAAGCGTGTAATACTGGCTCAGGTTGACAAGCTGCCAAGGTACCGTAAAGGCTTAAAACTGCTTTCACTTGGAGGAGAAGCAGGCAGTAAGGTAATATTCGGCAAGTATGTAAGACTTCCGCTGCTGTTTGTGGCAAGCGGAGAAGAAGTGGCTTTCAGCCGTATTACAGATGATGTGCAGATTGTTCCGAGAGCAGGTAAAGCAGTAAGTATAGTAAAAGGGAAAAAGAAAGTAAGGCTGAATAAAGTGTTCTTGTATAGAATTTCGGGAAAAGAAAGCAAGGTATAAAACAAAAAACTACCGGTTACGGTAGTTTTTTGTTTGTTTAACGTCTGTGGCTATAGCCGCGGCAGTTAGCCCCGAGCGGTGATGACTCATTAGCGGGGGATACTTTGGGTGCGTCTTTTTTTCTGCGGCCTTGTATCTCTCTATAGTCTCTTCGGTTTTGGCAGTTACCATTCTATATGCATCTCTACACATAATCTTTACCTCTTTTGTTTTTTGTTGAAGTAAGTATATCATGGCGGGGGAGTGTTGTCAATAGTGCATTTGATTTTTGTAATACAACCTTACGGCAGAGAATATACATAAACAAAGGCTGTGCTTTGTTATTAATCTTTCGACATAAATCTTAATTCTGCGCCATAAAAGCGCGAAAGCAGACATTTGTCCCGGTTCAGAACAATAGCAATCACGCAAATAAAAATATAAACTTAGAGAGGTACCAAATGAGTTTTGTAGTTGTTAAGCGCTCGTGGCTCAGACTGCTTGTATTTATGCTGCTTGTTGCGGTCTGCCTGGTTTTTCCAACAAGCGAGGGGGCGGCCGCAAGCGTGTATTTTGGGGACAATTTGCGCAAGGTTCCTATTTACAACGTGGCTACCGACGAGTCAAGGGTAGCAATCAGTTTTGATGCAGCCTGGGGAGCGGACAAAACACAAGGCATACTTAATATTCTTGCCGAATACAACGTAAACGCAACTTTCTTTCTGGTGGGCTTTTGGGTAAGAGATTATCCCGAAATGGTAAAAGCAATTGATGCGGCCGGCTGCGAAATTGGCACGCATAGCAACACTCATCCGGATATGGTTAAACTATCGGGCGAGCAGGTGAGAGAGGAATTGTCAACCTCGGTTAAGCTTATTGAAGACACCATAAGCAAAAAGGTGACATTGTTTAGGGCGCCGTTTGGCAGTTATAATAACACTTTACTTAATACCGCAAGTGAACTGGGGCTTAAAACAATTCAATGGGATGTAGACTCATTGGACTGGAAGAGTCTGGGCGTAAAGGATATGACAAACAGGGTAACAGGTAAAGCCAAAAACGGCTCGGTAATATTGTTCCACAATAATTCGGACCATATTTTAGAGGCCTTGCCGGTTATTTTAGACTTGCTGATTAAAAAAGGCTTTAAGGTAGGGCAGATTAGTGACCTGATTTATAAAGACAATTATACCATTGACCGGGCAGGCGTGCAACGGAGGAATTAAAGTGTAAATTCCCCTCCCTGGAGGGGTGCCCGAAGGGCGGGGTGGTTTAAGAGATTTTGCGCCACCTTTGGTGTCGGCTACCCCGTCTGTGCCTTTCCCTTCGGGCGGCGCATCCACCCCTTCAGAAAAGGGGAATTATAACAAAGGTAATTAAAAAACAAAAAGGAGAAATAACATGAACAACGAATTGATTAACAACAACCGGGTTTACTTGATGGGTACAATTTCCACCGAGGCCAAATTCAGCCATGAGATTTACGGCGAAGGATTTTACGACATGAGTCTGTGTGTCACGCGGCTTAGCGAGCAATGCGACGAAATTCCCATAACGGTATCGGAGCGCATAATCCAAAGCCAAAATCTTTGCGTAGGCAGCAGAATTGCCCTAATTGGGCAATTTAGAAGCTACAACAAGCTGGTAGAAGGCAAAAGCAAACTAATGCTTACAGTGTTTGTGCGTGAGATTATTGAACCCAGATACGACCTTAACAGCAATATCATTGAGCTGGTGGGCTTTATCTGCAAAGAACCTATATACAGAACCACACCGTTTAAGCGCGAGATTTGTGACCTGCTGCTGGCCGTGAACCGCGCGTATAACAAGTCGGATTACCTTCCTTGCATTGCATGGGGCAGAAATGCCAGATTTGTAAACGAAATCGGAGTCGGCCAAAAAATTTATATTACCGGCAGGATACAAAGCAGGCAATATCAAAAACGGCTGGACGAGGACAGCAGTGAAACCCGCGTTGCATATGAGGTCAGCATTGGCAAGGTCAGCCTGGATGACAAAATTGAGCGGGTGCTGCTGACCACAGCCGAGCAGGGAATACTTACAAGCTATGACCTGAACCCAAGCACAAACAACTTTGCAACAAATTAAAAAGGCGTCAAGCCTTTTTTGTTGTGTGGAGCAGTGGGATTTCAGGAGAACACAAGCATATTCGGACTATTCGCAAAAGACAGCTTTTGCGAATAAAGATAGGGTTAAAAGGGCGGTTTTACCGGGGTTATGCTTTGCATAGCACTTTTTGTGTTTACAAACTATTCGCAAAAGCTTTACAATTAATGTGTGTTTGTGTTAGTATTTTTGTGGGACGAAAGTTTTTAGTCATCTCTCACAATTTTTCACATACCCCGCCACTCCGTGGCACCCCTTTATCTTAAAGGGGAATTTTAAAAACATACTTTTCCCGCCGGATTTTACATGACACTAAGTTCGTCTAAAATAAATTATTCTGTATAGGAGCACTTTACAAATGACAAATAATTACTATATTGAGCGAAACATGAAAACTACGGAGCGCCTGAAATATCTGCGTGCTGACCTGCCGTATTTCTGCTCGGAATTTTTTGTGGGCATTGAAAGCCAGACCACGCCGCTTACAAGATTGAACTACGCCTTTGACCTTAGGATATTTTTTGACTTCCTTATAAAAGAAGTTCCGGAGTTTCAAGGAAAAAACTTTAAACAGATTTCACTTATGGACCTGGACAATCTTACGGCAACACATTTAGAAATATATCTGGACTACTTGTCGTTTTACAAATTTAACGGCAAGCAATATCACAACAATGAGCGCGCCAAATCCAGAAAGCTATCTACAGTGCGTTCGTTTTTAGCATACTTTTTTAAAAAGGAAAAAATTGCAAAAAACGTATCGACTAAGGTGGATTTGCCAAAGCTCCACGAAAAAGAAATTGTACGGCTTGAAACAAACGAAGTTGTGGATTTACTTAACCTGGCCGAGAGCGGCAGCGAACTGTCGCCCACGCAGCAAGCCTTTCACCAGCACACCAAGGTGCGCGATTTTGCGCTTCTCAGCCTGCTTCTTGGCACGGGAATCCGTGTAAGCGAATGCGTAGGGCTAAACCTGAACGACATAGACTTTGGCATAAACGGCTTCAGGATAATCCGTAAGGGCGGCAATCAGGTTGTACTGTATTTCTCCGAAGAAGTTGCGGACGCGCTCCGGCCGTATTACGAACAGCGCCGTGAACAGACACAAAAGCTTCCAAACGAACCGGCCCTGTTTTTATCGCTCCAAAACAAACGCATAACAACACGTGCGGTTCAGAATCTGGTAAAGAAATATGCAGGAGCAATTACCCCGCTTAAGAAAATCAGCCCGCATAAACTGCGAAGTACATACGGCACCAATCTGTACCGCGAAACCGGAGACATATATGTTGTGGCAGACGTGCTTGGACACAAGGATGTAAACACCACCAAAAAGCATTATGCAGCTATTTCAGATGATATAAGGCGCTCTGCCGCAAATAAAGTAAAACTTAGAAAAGATTAAAATTGTTTGAACAAATGTTTGACTTATGTATTTTTTTGTTGTATAATGGACTTGATAAAATCCTAATTGGAGATTTAAATTATGACAACATTAATCAAAAACATTGATAAAAAGCTTCAGGAGCTTTTAAGTTTTATTGAAAAATACATTACAGAAAACAACTATCCGCCAAGCGTACGCGAAATGGGCGCCGCAGTAAAGGTTAATTCAACCTCTACTGTTGCTTATTATCTTGACCGCCTGGAGGCCGCAAACTTAATAAAGCGTCACGGCGGCGGCAAACACCGCACATGGGATTTGGTTAACCGCAAAGCAGCAGCCCCTCGGGTTCAGCCCAACACTACCCTAGTGCCGCTCCTGGGCGCTATATCTGCCGGGCAGCCGATTTTAGCCGTGGAAAACTATGAGGATGTGTTTTATATGCCCAGCAACCTGTTCCGCGGCGAAGGCTTGTTTATGCTTACAGTCAAAGGCGAAAGCATGATTGAAGACGGCATTTTTAATGGTGATAAAGTTGTAATTAAGCAGCAACCCACCGCAGAAAACGGCGAAATTGTAGCGGCTATGGTTGAGGATTCCGCTACAGTTAAACGTTTTTACAAAGAACAGAACAAATTCAGGCTGCAGCCTGCAAACTCCGCTATGGACCCAATGTACTTTACGGAAGTAAAGATTTTGGGAAAGGTTGTAGGATTGATTAGAAAGATTTAAAAAACCAGCTTAGGCTGGTTTTTTTACGCCTTCGGCGGCTACCCCGTCAGGCTACGCCTGCCACCCCTTCGGAAAAGGGGAATTTTATTTAGGATTTAATTTATATTCACTAAAAGTTTTGTTAAGCCAGCCCATTGCGCTGTTGCGTTCATCCGGGAGCGTTACCCAGGTTAGATTTTTCATTCCCCTAAACCAAGTCAGCTGTCTTTTAGCATAATTACGGCTGGCTTGTTTTATGTTTTCTGTTGCCTGCCCTAAACCAATTTCTCCGTTTAGATACGGTATTAGTTCCTTATAGCCTATTGCCTGCATACTCTGGTGCTGCTCGGTTACGCCAATGCTGCGCAAGGCCTGTATTTCGCTTATAAGCCCGGCGGCAATCATCCCGTCTACCCTGGCGTCAATTGCCGCATACAGCTTGCTGCGCTCCTGAGTTAAGCAAACAATTAACGCATTGCTTTCGGTTTTTTCAATGCCGCGGCCGCTTGCAATTTTAAAGCTATATCCGCTAAGCAGCGCTTCCAGATAAAACCCGGTACCGCCAACTATTACCGGCAATTTTCCGCGCGCCTGTATATCATATATGCATTTTTTTGCCATACTTACAAAACATTCCGCATTAAATTCTTCAAGCGGCGAGATTATATCAATCATATAGTGCGGAGCCAGTTTGCGCTCGGCCGGTGTTGGTTTTGCAGTGCCGATATCCAGCCCCTTATATACCAGGAGCGAATCGCTTGATACAATTTCAGCGTTCAACCTGGTACAAACCTCCAGCGCAAAGCCGGATTTTCCAACAGCCGTTGGCCCGCAGATGACAAGAACGCCTCCGGCGGCTACCCCGTCTGCGCCTTTCCCTTCGGGCGGCGCATCCACCCCTTCAGGAAAGGGGAATTTTTTATTAGCGTTTTTCAACTATAGCACCCTTTTAAACCATTTGTCTATCTGGCTCCTGGACAGCTCCACCGCTATCGGCCGCCCATGCGGGCAAAGCAGCACAGAACCAATTGACTTAATTCTATTAATTAATACAAGCACTTCATCCTCGGTTAAATCCATACCCGCCTTTACCGCTGCTTTGCAGGCAGACTGTGCCAGCTTTTCTTTTAAAACATCTTTAGTGGTTATGGCAAGCTGATTGCTTGGACTCTGTAATATTCCGTTAAAAAACGAGCCGATGTCCATGTCGATAAGCGAACCGGGCACAGTAGAAACCTTAAATGAAAGATGCCCGAATTCAGCCAGTTCAAAACCCAATTCCTTAAGCAAATCCGCATTGTCCGATAAAAATTGCGCTTCAGAATGATTTACATTAAATACGTACGGAACAAGAAGCATTTGTGAAACTACTGTTTTTGCTGCAACCTGCGCATTAAATTCATCAAACAGAACGCGCTCATGCGCTGCGTGCTGGTCAATGATATAGGCCGTGTTATCAGCTTCTACAAGCAAAAACGTGTTGTAAAGCTTACCTACAAGCTTTACGGCCGTTTTTGTTAAACCCTTGTCCGCCGACGTTTCAAATATGCTTACCTGCTTTGCGGGTTCAGGCTCTTTTTGTTTTGCTTCCAGAATAATCTCCTGAATAATGGGATTACTGTCATTGCGAGTCGCACCTGATACTTCTTCAGACGAAGCAATCCTATTGATAGAACTTCTACCCAAGGGATTACTTCGTTCGTTGGCTCTGCTGGCTGGACTTGCAATGACAGGCTCAAGAGCCTCAATATTGCGCTGCGAATAGCTTATAAGCGCTTCTTCAATCACTTTTAAAACCAGTCCGAAAACCCGCTGATTATCCTCAAACCTTACTTCAAGTTTGTTGGGGTGCACATTTACGTCCACTTCGCCATGCGGAACGGTAAGATAAAGCACATAAAACGGAAATTGGTTTTTCATTAAAAAATCCGAATATGCTTTGCCCGCCGCAGCAGACACCTGATAATTAATTACATATCTGCCGTTGATAATCAATGTCTGATAAGTGCGGTTGGATTTAGCAAAGCTTGGTTTTCCTATAAAGCCGGACAGTTTCAGCTCATTATTACCGCCCGAAACAGGTATTATGCTTTGCATAGCACTGGCAGAATATACCGAAACTACAGCATCTTCAGCACTTTTTCCGCTGCTCTGAAATATCCGCTTACCGTCGGTAACATAAGTAAAAGCTACCGTAGGGTTAGCCAGAATCAGCCTTGAAACCACGTTGGTTATCTCGCTTTCTTCTTGGCGGTTGGTCTTTAAAAACTTTTTTCTGGCCGGAACTTTGTAAAAAAGCCCGTTCACTTCCACTCGGGTTCCGTCCGGTGCGCCTGTTTCGCCGCTGTCCGCAACTTCCCCGTTATCAATTTCTATAAATCCGGCGGAAACACTTGCTTTGGTTTTGCTTACCATCTTTACGGTTGAAACTGCCGCAATGCTTGATAGCGCCTCACCGCGGAATCCAAGTGTTGCAATACTGCCCAGGTCATCCGCTGACTTAATTTTGCTGGTTGCGTGCGGCAAAAAAGCGCGCTTAAGGTCGCCTGCGGCAATACCGACACCGTTATCACTTATAATAATTTTATCTATACCGCCGCCGGTAATTTCAATCTCAATTTTAGTTGAGCCTGCATCCAGGCTGTTTTCAACAAGCTCCTTTACAATTGAAGCCGGCCGTTCAACAACCTCGCCGGCAGCAATACGGTTGTATACACTTGGCTCTAAAATATTAATTTTGTTCATCTAATCTTTTCCTTTGTTAAATAATTCGGCTAAATCAGCCAGAATTGTTATTGCCTCTATGGGCGTAAGTGTTTCTATCTGCACGCCTTTTAGTTTGTTTTCTATTTTTTCTAAGTTTTTAACTTGTGCCGGTGCTTCTTTTTTAGACTTGGAATTAAGCGGCAGGCCGGAGTTGTTTATGTCGGCTTGCTCCAGTTCGTGCAAAATTACCCGCGCCCTGCTTATTACATCCTGCGGCAGCCCTGCTAGGCCGGCTACTTCAACACCAAAGCTGCGGTGAGTGCCTCCGCGTACAATTTTACGCAAAAACACAATTGTATTATTTAATTCCTTTATTGCAATGCTGTAGTTTTTAACACCCTGCATCTTGCCTTCAAGCTCGGTCAGTTCATGATAATGCGTAGCAAAAAGCGTTTTGGCCTTTATCTGCTCGGAAACATATTCAACCACCGACCAGGCAATGCTCAGCCCGTCAAAGGTAGAGGTTCCGCGCCCGATTTCATCCAGCACCAGCAAGCTTTTATCGGTAGCATTACGCAAGATATTTGCCATCTCAACCATTTCAACCATAAAGGTACTTTGACCGGCACTAAGGTCGTCGCTTGCTCCAATTCTGGTAAATATTCTGTCAATCGGACATATTTCGGCGTTACCGGCCGGCACAAAACTGCCGCAATGTGCCATAAGCGCAATGAGTGCAACCTGCCGCATATATGTGCTTTTTCCCGCCATGTTGGGCCCGGTAATAATTAAAGTGCGGTTCTCCCGCTCATCCAGAAGCGTATCATTAGGCACAAACCGCTCGCCGGTCTGCAGTTTTTCAACAACCGGATGACGCCCGTTCTGAATTAAAATCCGCCTGATTTTGTTGTTGATTGTTGGTTTGCAATAGTTGTTTTGCACCGCAGTTATGGCAAGCGATACAAGAGCATCGGTTAACGCAACCGCACTTGCTGCCGCTTGCAGCGGTTTTATGTATTGCCGTAATTTATCTACAATTTCATTAAACAGCTGTTTTTCCATATTAACAGCTTTTTCTGTGGCGCCGGTTATTGAGTCTTCCATAGCTTTCAGTTCTTCGGTAACATAGCGCTCACAGTTTAATAGTGTCTGTTTTCTGGAATACCTGAAAGGCACCTGGTCCTTGCTGCCTTTTGTAACCTCTATGTAATAACCGAAAATCTGGTTATAGCCGATTTTCAGCATCTTAATTCCGGTAAGCTCCCGTTCTTTGGCTTCCAATTGAGCCAGCCAAAGCTTACCGTCGGTTGAGGCTGAATTTAACTTATCAAGTTCTGCATTATACCCTTTTTTTATAAAACCGCCGTCACGCAAAATTGCAGGCGCATCCGGCCTGATACTGCGCTCCAATAGGCTTTCAATTTCTTTAAAGTCGCCAATTTTGTTTGCGGCACCGGATAAAAGCGGTGTTTTAAATGACGATAACACCTGCTTAATTTGCGGCAGACGTTTAAGTGCATCAAGCAGATTAAGCGCATTTCTCGGCAAAAACTCGTTGCGGTACCCAATACGCCCGCAAAGCCGTTCTATATCCCGCATATTATCTAAGCTCTCTACCAGATTTTGCCGCAAAACTGTACTTTCAACAAGCTCATCAACAGCATTTAATCTATTGTTTATGTCGTCTGCATTCTGAAGGGGCTGCTCTATCCATTTCCGCAGGAGCCTTGCTCCCATTGCACTGCAGGTGTTATCAAGCACCCAAAGCAGCGAGCCGCGGAATTTTCTGTCGCGCATGGTTTCGGTCAGCTCAAGGTTTCTTCTGCTATGCGCATCTATATGCATAAAGCTTGTATCATGCACCACATTTATATGGTTGATATGTATAAGCGAACGTTTTTGCGTTAGTTTTAAATACTCGATAAGCGCGCCTGCCGAGCAGACGCCCTGCTTTTTGTCCTCACAGCCCAGCACCACCAGACTTCCGATTTTAAGCTGCTCCAGCACGCTTGCTACAGCCTTACTATATGCATAGGCCCCGTCAATAAAGCTGCTGAATTTGGGCACGGCGCCAACCTTTACAACGGGCAGATTGACACTGTTCAGATACATCTCGCTGTTGCTTACAATTTCTTTGGGAGCAATGCTGCTAAGCGCAGAATTCAATTCTTCAAGTGCTTTGCTTCCTTCAAACCCGAGCATATTAAATTCGCCTGTGGTAACGTCTACCCAGGAGAGGCCTATACTGTTGTCTTTGTTCATAAACACCGAAGCTATAAAATTGTTCTTTTTTTCGTCTAATAAGCTTTCCTCGGTTACCGTACCCGGCGTAATTACGCGTGTTACGCCCCGCTCTACCATTCTGCCCTTAACCGCATCGGTAAGCTGCTCGCATATTGCAACCTTGTACCCCTTCTCTAATAATTTAGCAATATAATTTTCTGCAGCATGATATGGTATACCGCACATCGGTGCGCGCTCAGGCAAACCGCAGTCTCGGCCGGTTAACGCAATGTCCAGTTCGGAAGAAGCTGTTTTTGCATCTTCAAAAAACATTTCGTAAAAATCACCCAGACGATAAAAAACAATACAGTCCGGATACTCCTGCTTTACTGTTAAATAATGTTGCATCATCGGTGATAACGGCATAATCTATTTTCCTCTTTTGTTCCTTGATATTTGTATTTGTATTTCCTGCAGCCTATGTATGCGCCGGCGTTTTACAGCAATCGGTATCTGACCGTCCAGTTTTGCTGCAACAGTACCGCTTCGCTTGCTATACATAAATATAAAGGCGCTGTTAAATTGTATAAGCTTGACCAGCTCTTCGGTTTGTAGGTAATCCTCATCGGTTTCGCCAGGAAAACCAACTATAATGTCGGTAGTAATTGCGGCATCCGGAATGCTTTTAAAAATCTTTTGTGTAAGTGTTATGTAGTCCTCACGAGTATAACCCCTGTTCATTGCTCTAAGCACTGCATTACTGCCCGACTGAACCGGCAAGTGGATTGATTTACTTATGTTCGGCACAGCTGCTATCGTCCGGATTAATTCGTCTGAAAAGTCTTTCGGGTGGCTGGTCATAAAGCAAATTGTCTGATTAGGTGCAATTTCGGCTGCCTGCCTAATCAAACCGGCAAATGAAATCTTTTGCTCCAAGTCTTTGCCATAACTGTTTACATTCTGACCCAATAAGGTCATGGTTTTATACTTGCCGCTTTTAGCAAGCTCAGACACTTCGGCCAGAATATCTCTCGCCTCTCTGCTCCGCTCACGCCCGCGTACATACGGCACAATACAATAACTGCAAAAGTTGTTGCACCCGTACATAATGTTTACCCATGCATTAGTGTTTGCTTCACGCAATACCGGTGTACCTTCGGTTATTGTGCCGCTGCCGGACACCACTCTGTTTAAATACTTCCGGCCCTCCAAAAACTCGTCTAAATATTCGCCCAATCGGTCAATGTTATGCGTACCCAATACTATGCTTATAAACGGAAACTTCTGACGGAGAGACGCTTCCATTCCGTCCTGCTGACTCATACATCCGCAAACAATAACTACCAGCTCCGGGTTTTTACGGGCTAAGGTTTTTAATGCTCCGATATGAGCAATTATCCGTGATTCTGCACTTTCGCGTATACAGCAGGTGTTAAGCACAATCATGCCGGCGTCCTCTTTCTTTTCGGCGGGCACATACCCCTTTGCGGTTAAAATGCCCGCAAGTTTTTCGGACTCGTGCTCATTCATCTGACAGCCGTATGTAAGTATTTTATAATTGCCCTTAGCCACAGTTAGTCTCCTCACCGCTAATTATAACGGATTTGCCGCAAAGATACAAGAGGATTGTATTAATACAAGAAAATTCCGGATAATAACCATATGAAAAGACGGACGAAAATAAGAAAAGTGCTTGGTCTTTCAGCTGTTATCCTTATGTCAATAGTTGGTGCGGCTTTCCTTTCAATTGGAGTTTTTGTTGGGATAGCTGTTTTAAAAGCCGAAACCCAGGCCGGTTTCAACAGCCGGAGTTTGACAACCTTAAACGCTCAGACAAGTTTCTATTCCGCCGATGATAAACTGATATCCGAATCGGGCATAAACGGCAGGCCCAGGGTAAACTTATCGGACTTACCCGCACACGTAATTGACGCGTTTGTTTCGGTTGAGGATAAAAATTTTTATCTGCACAAGGGGCTCAACCCGAGGCGAATTCTGGCGGCAATGTACAAGAACATAGCCTCCGGAAACACGGTGGAAGGAGCGTCCACAATCAGCCAGCAGCTTGTTAAAAACCGCTTTCTGAGCAATGAAAAAACGTATGAGCGCAAGCTTATGGAAGCATATCTGGCAATAAAGCTGGAGCGGGCGTGCAGTAAAGACGAAATTCTGGAATGCTATTTAAACACAATTTATTTTGGGAATGGTGCATATGGCATAGAGCAGGCTTCCAATGTGTTTTTTAACAAGCCGGCCGGCAGCCTGTCTTTGTCTGAGGGCGCAACGCTTGCGGCCGTTATTAAGTCCCCCAAATTGTATTCTCCTGTTTCAAGGCCGGAGCAATGCGTAAGCAGACGCAATTTAGTATTATGGGAGATGCTTCAGGACGGCAAAATTACCCCGCAGGAATACAAAACAGCGGCGGATTCGGAGCTGAAAACAAGCCACGGATTTTCCGGTAATTACGCAGAGGCGTACTTCAGACTTGTTATGGCAGAAGCAGAAGAGCTGCTGAGCTTAAGTGAACACGAAATAGCCTGCGGCAGATTAAAAATATATACTTACATGGATACTGCCGAACAAAAGCTTGTATCAGACAGTATAAAGGCTTATCCGGATTATGAGAGTGCTGCAATCCTGTTAAACAGTACGGGCATGATTTCGGCGGTATCGCAAACCCGGAATACCGATTTATACAGAATCAAGCGTCCGGGCGGAAGTATTGTAAAACCGTTTTTGGTGTATGCCCCGGCTTTTGAACACGGAATTCTCTCACCTGCCACTCCTGTGCTGGACGAGCCGGTTAGTTTTAGCGATTATTCGCCGGAAAATATCGGAGGGAAATATCTGGGATGGACAAATGTGCGGAAAAGTATTGCGGATTCGCTTAACATACCTGCGGTAAAAACCTTGGAGTATGTGGGCATAGAAAAAGCCAAAAACTTAAGCAGCAAACTTGGTATTGAGTTTGCTGCTGACGACAACCATCTTGCGCTTGCACTCGGTGCTATGAAACACGGTGTTAATCCGATAGCTGTTACAGGCGCATATTCGGCTTTTGCAAACGGCGGATTATACACCAAGCCCACAACTATTCGTAAAATTGAGACCGAAAACGGCAAAGTAATGTACCGGCACAATTGCAGGCCTGTCCGGGCATTTGAAAGTGACACAGCGTACTTAATAACCGATACCTTGCGCGACTCGGTCAGGCGCGGCACAGCACGGCGTTTAAGGGATTTGGGCATAGATATTGCAAGCAAAACCGGCACAGCCGGAGCCCCGGGCAGCCACAGCAATACCGATGCATGGAATGTAGGTTATACCACCGGGCATACTTTGTGCGTCTGGTTCGGCAACAGCAGCGGAAAGCCTGAACTCAACCTGCTGCAAAGCGAAAACGGAGGAACTATCGGGGCTAATCTCAGCAGAACTATATTAAAGTCACTTTACGCCCGGAACAAGCCTGCCGGGTTCATCATGCCGGATACGGTTGAAAATCTGCGGCTTAACCGGATTGATTATGAAAATCAAAAACTGTTTCTGGCCGCAGAAGACACGCCCGAACGCTACACGTTAACAGACGTTTTTAGTAAACGATATGCACCAACCAAAGTTTCCGATACAAACTATCTGCCGGAAACAGCACAGGAGCACGGATTACCGCCTGCCCCGCTGGAACTTCCGGCATATGACCTTCCAAATGACACATACGAACACGACTACGAGTTTGTTGCGCCGCTGAAAAGGATAACATCCCAATGGTTTAATCAGATAATAATTTGACAAATTTTTCAAAATAAGTAGAATTAACATATATGATAGCAAAAGCAATTACCAGGAAGCAGTTAGAAAGAATTGAAAACACGATAATAGTTTTTGTTTCCATTGCCAGCATTGCGGGCATGGTGCTTTCATTTGTGCTTGTTTCGTCGGGCGTTATGGATAGAGTTATTATGCCGGTACTTGCCTGTGTCTGCAGCATTACAGGCATACTCTGCTCTGTTTATATAGCCAGATTTAAAATTATCGGACAATATCTGGCTGCAATTCATATATTGCTTTTCGGCTTTAGCTGTTTCTGGTTCGGCTGGTACGGCATGGCGGCATACTTTCTTTTGGTGCGTACGCCGCTTGCAATAGGCGCGATATTTAAATGGAGCAAAACACCAAACCTCAATGCTGCATTGTCTAAACAGCTAAGCAAAAAAGGCTGGCTTATTGTATGCGGAACAACGCTGGCCGCCACTGTTTTGGTTACGGGAGTGCTGTACCTAATTAACTTTTACTTTGGTGATACGTTAATCAGTTCAACATACACGGCAATAGCAAGCGTAACCGGCAGCATTGTGCTGGCGGCAATAATTGAGTCACTAAACATTACTTTGGCTTTTGCCGCAGCAGTGTTATCAATGTATATGTACCGGGACAACTGGCTGATATGGAAAATTGTAAATATCCTGCTTATTGTTACCTGGGGAGTAAGTATCGGATTTATGGGCGAGGCCGCGTATTCCGCCATAGTTTTAATAATAATGAGTTTCGGACACCTGGCAAACAACTTTACCGGAAACTACCGCTGGAAAAAACATTTGTAACTAAAAGCACCCATGCGGGTGCTTTTAATTAATTATTTCATGTTCGGCTTTGGATACACATATATCCACCAGTTCGGCTATGTTTAACTTGGATTCTTCTTTTTCAACCCTGTCCAGGTTTGGTCTGGTTACGGGATTCTTTGGCAAAAATACAGTGCAGCAGTCCTCATACGGTAATATTGAAGTGTCGTATGTTCCAATCTTACGTGCCGTATCCATAATCTCCTGCTTATCACTGCCTATAAGCGGCCTGAATATAGGCATGCTTCTGACCAGCGCATTGGTAACCGTAATACTCTCCAATGTCTGGCTTGCAACCTGACCCAGGCTCTCGCCTGATATAATTGCACCGCAGCCGTTTTTGGCTGCCAGTTTTTCGGCAATGCGCATCATAATCCGGCGCATAACTATTATCATGTAATCTTTATTGCAATTTTTGTTTATCTGCTCCTGAACAAAGGTAAACGGCACGGTATATAAATTTATCTCACCGGAAAATTCACTGAGCCTTTTGGCCAGAGTCTTTACTTTTTCAAGCGCCTGTTTGCTGGTATACGGAAAACTGTAAAAGTGCAAAGCATTAAGACTCATTCCGCGTTTTGCCATGCAGTACCCGGCAACGGGGCTGTCTATGCCGCCGGATAACAACAATAATCCCTTTCCGGAACTGCCGGACGGCATTCCGTTTGCGCCGGGGGTTGTAACCGTGCTTATATACGTAAAACCGTCTTCACGTATGTCCACATTTATTATTACCGCAGGGTTGTTAACATCTACCTTAACATCTTTATTGTTTCTTAGCACAACTCCGCCAAGCTCGGCCGAAAACTCCATTGAGCCTATGGCAAACGACTTATCTGCCCTGCGCGTTACCACCTTAAAGGTTTCGCCCGATATATTAAGTTTTGACACTATTGCCTTTATGTCATCCACCTTGGTTTTTACCTGGAAGCCGGGGCTCAGGCTATGTATGCCAAAAACCAACTGCAGCTGCATTAAAAGCTGCGGCTCATCTGCGGTTATATAGTCGGTTATTATATATCTCCCCGAAATTTTATTTAATGTATACATAAAACCGGTTAAAACCCGCTTTATGTTCTGCGCCAGCAGATTCTCAAAAAAACTGCGGTTATCGCCTTTCAGGTGTATTTCACTGTATCTGATTATAATTACCTGCTTCATTTGCTATCCTCTAATTTTTTTACGGCATCAGCCAGTATTGCGGCAGCCTGACGCACCTCCGCTGATGTATTGCAGACCCCAAAACTAATTCTTATTGCACCGTTTATTTCTCCGTTTGAGCGCCCCATGCCCTTAAGTGTGCGGTTGTCCGGCGCCTTGCTGCTGCACGCCGAGCCTGTGCCGATAAGTATATCATGTTCCTCCAGCATATGCAACAGCACTTCGCCCTTAAGCCCGGTAAAGCTGAGCGAAACTATACCCGGCACACAGTTTAGACAGGAGTTTAATTTGTATTCAACTCTGTTCTTGTCCAGAGTTTCTAAAAAAATCTTTTTAAATTCGGTGTAAAGCAGCCGGTTGTTTAAACAGCCTTTTATTGCAATCTCAGCCGCTTTACACATCCCCAAAATTCCTGCCGTGTTTTCGGTTCCGCTTCGCAGCCCGCGCTGCTGGCCGCCGCCAAACACAATAGGCTTAACGCCAATCCCGTTTTTAACAATCAGTGCACCCACACCTTTTGGCCCGCCAAACTTATGTGCGCTTGTAGTGTATGCATCAACCCCGCTTGCAGCCAGATTTACATCGGTTTTTCCAATTGCCTGGGCACCGTCCGAATGAATTATACAAGCAGAATTCACCTTCTTTACAATTTTAACTATCTCCGTCAGGTTGTTAATTGCGCCGGTCTCGTTGCTTACGTGCATTATACTAACCAGTCCGGTTTTAGAAGTGACATTGGCCCTCAGCCAATTCAGGTCTGTTGTACCGTCTTTGTTTAACGGCGCATACAGTACTTCCGTTCCGTTATTTTTAAGTGTTTTGGCGCATTCGTATACGGACGGATGCTCACCGGCCGAAATAATCAGCTGCTTATTTTTTTTCATGCCTCCCTGAATAATAAGATTGTTGGCTTCGGTTGCACCTGACGAAAAAACAATCCCGTACCCTTTTGCGCCGAGACTTTCCAGTAATTTTTTGCTTGCGTCATCAAGCCGCTTTTTAACCTCAAGTGCCTGACCATATGCAGCAGACGGATTAAAAAACAACTCTTCGTCTGCCCTTGTTATGGCTGCGGCTGCCTCGGCCAGTATCGGCGTGGTTGCGGCATTGTCTAAATAAACAAATTTGTTTTTCATGTTTTACCTGATTTTAGCATTATACTTTGTTTCAAGTGCAGTTAATATCAGGTCCATGCAGCCCTGCACTTCTGTGTCGGTTAACGTTGCGCTTGCGTTTCTGAATACAAGTCTTAACGCAATGCTTTTTTTGCCGCTTCCAATCTGTATCCCCTTATATTCATCCAGAAACTCAACACTCTCACAGTTGCTGCCTGCCTTGCTCTTAACAAGGTCAAGCAGCTCACCGGCGGCAACTGTTTCATCAACAACTACAGCAAGGTCGCGTTCACTGGCCGGGAATTTAGGCAGCGGTTTTGGTTTTCGCTTCTTAGTGTCGGGCAGCTTGTTTAAGCTCAGTTCAAAAAGATAAATATTTGTGTTTACATCCATTTCCAGATTTTTTAATACAACCGGGTGCACTTTGCCCATATACCCCACCTTATTATTTCCAACAAACATATCGGCAGACAGGTTTGGGTGCAGGTATGGACAAGCGGTTTTCTTATAACCAAACGGGATACCAAGCTTAGAAGAAACAAGCTCTAAAACAGCTTTCGTGCTCAAAAAGCCGGCATCCTGCTTACAGGTTGCATATGCCAGAACATCGGTTTCTCCGGTTGATTGATAAATCCGCCCCCATTCAAAAATGGCAAACTCACGGTTTTTGCGCTTTAAGTTTGTGTTTATAACTTCCAAAAGGCTGTGCGCCATTTCGGTCCTCATAACCGAGTACTCCAAGCCAAGCGGATTGGAGATTTTTACAACATCTTTAGGCTCATTCATTAGCAACTTTTCGGCTATTGCCGGAGAGTTTAGCGGCAGCGTAATCACCTCATGTGCGCCGGCAGATATCATTAACTGCTTCAGTTCCCGACCCAGTAATTGGATTCTGTCTTTTACACTTATTGTAATTTTAGCCTTTTCCATTAGCGTGGACGGCAGTTTGTCAAAGCCGTAAATCCTGATAATTTCCTCACATATATCGTCTGCGTTTATTAGGTCTGTACGTATAGATGGTATTACACATTGCATAACACCACCGGTTATTGTGGTTTTTATACCTAGGCGGCCCAATATTGCTATGGCATCTAATTCCTGAACATCAAGCCCGAACCTTGCCGGAATAAGACTATATTCAAAGCTTAATATCTTGTTTTTTGCTTCTGCAAATCCGGCTTTGGCCGTTGTTTTTGTTATGTTTCCAATTTTTAATTCGTTAACAAGGTTCAGCGCACGGCTTATTCCCATCTGGCAAAGAACCGGTGCCACCCCGCGCTCAAACCTGGCGGAAGCATCGGTGCGCAAACCAAGCCTGCGGCTGGTTTTTCTGATATTGGCTCGGTCAAATATTGCGCTTTCAAACACTACAGCCGTAGTTTTATCGCCAACCGATTCATCAAACCCGCCCATAACACCTGCCATGGCAAGCGGCTTACTTTTGTCCGCAACAACCAGCGTGTTTTCACACAGTTTATATTCCTGCGTGTTGAGGGCCTTAAACGTCTCCCCCTGCCCCATTTGCACTATAATGCTTGCGCCGTTAATTTTGTTGTAATCAAAAGCATGCAGCGGCTGACCTATTTCCCATAGTACATAGTTGGTTATATCCACAATGTTGTTGATAGGCTTTAATCCAACCAGTTTTAAGCGCTGCTGCATCCAGACAGGCGACGGTGCTAATTTAATATCAGATACAACGTGCCCGGCATAGCACATACAATTTTCACTTTTAATTTCAACCTTAAGCG